>NZ_AKJL01000093.1 GCF_000282355.1 Pseudomonas sp. GM49 | reverse complement strand
CCCCCAGCCGCAAGTGTCGGCGGTGATGGCGGCCAGCACGCGGCCCATGTCCGAGTACAGGCAATGGCCGGCGGTGAGCTTGGCGGTGTGTTGGCATTTGAGGCTGTCGGGCAGGTTCAGGCGTTCGGTTTTTTCATTGGCATTGAGCAACGTCAGGCTGACGTTGGCGCCGCCGCGCAGGTCGGTCAGGCGCAGCAGTTGGCCGCGCTTGAGCACAAAAGAGCGATGGCCGCCGCCGGGGAGCATTTCTTCGGCGAAGGGCGGGAACAGTTGGGTCGAATCGGTCACGGGAAAATTCCTCTCAAGCAGTTCGAAGTGAGCCCGCCAGTGGCACCGGCAAGGCGTCGACGACGGCACGGTCGGCGCGGCGGTCGCTGTTCAACGGGATGTCGTAGGTGATGCGTGCGCCATAGGCGCCTGGTGCGTGCGGGTCGAGGCGAACCTTGTCGAACACCAGCAGACGCGTGCCAAGACTGAAGCCTTCGGACAGGTCATGGGTGACCATGAATACCGTCAGTCGGGTCTCGCGCCACAGCTCCAGCAGCAAGGCGTGCATGTCTTTGCGGATGCCCGGATCGAGGGCACCGAACGGTTCGTCGAGCAACAGCACGCGGGGCTTCATGATCAGTGCCTGGGCGATGGCCAGTCGTTGCTGCATGCCGCCGGAAAGCTGCGCCGGGTACTTGTCCAGCGAGTGACCGAGACCGACTTTGTGCAACAACAGTGATGCCTGTTCGCGGGCCTCTTTTTTAGCGCTGCCGAACAGGCGTCCGAGCAAGGGTGAGCGTGGCAGTTCGAGGCCCAGGGCGACGTTGTCCAGCACGCTCAAGTGCGGGAACACCGAGTAGCGCTGGAACACCACGCCACGACTGGCGTCCGGCTCACTGGCCAAGGGCTGACCGTCGAGCAGGATCTCGCCGCGACTGGCGCGTTCCTGGCCGAGCAGCAGGCGCAGGAAGGTCGATTTACCGCAACCGGAAGCGCCGACGAGTGTGCAGAACTCACCCTCGTTGACGTTCAGGTTCAGGCCTTCGAGCACCACCTGATCGGCGTATTGCTGCCAGACGTTTTTAACGGTGATAAAGCTCATTTGGCGGCCCCTTGGTGCCAGGGGAACGCACGCTGGGTCAGGTGTTTGAGGCCCCAATCCATCAGCCAGGCAAGCAGGGTGATCCACACCACGTACGGCAGGATCACGTCCATAGCCAGGTAGCGGCGCACCAGGAAAATCCGGTAGCCGAGGCCGTCGGTAGAGGCGATGGCCTCGGCGGCAATCAGGAACAGCCACGCCGAGCCGAGCATCAAGCGCAGCGAGATCAACAACCGTGGCAGCAGCTGTGGCAGCACCACCCGCAGCATCAGGGTCCAGGTCGAGGCACCGAGGGTCTGGGCCTTGATCAGCAGCTCCACGGGAATTTCCCGGGCGCGCTGTTCCAGGTCACGGGCCAGGGCCGGAGTGATGCCGATCACGATCAGCATCACTTTCGACAGTTCTCCCAGGCCGAAGACGATAAACAGGATCGGCAGAATCGCCAGTGGTGGCACCATCGACAGCACCGTCAGCAACGGTGACAACGGCGCACCGAACAGCGGCAGGGTACCGGCGGCGATGCCCAGGCACAGCCCGGCCAAGGCGCTGATGCCCAGGCCGATGGCCAGACGTTGCAGGCTGGACGCCGTGTCCTGCCAGAGCAGGTATTCGCCGGTGCGGGTGTCGGCGATGAATGCCAGGCGTTTCACCGCATCAGTCATCTGCACGGCGCTGGGCAGCAACTTGTCATTGGGGTTGTCCGCCAGTCGCTCGGCCGAGCCCGTGAAGTAGGCAAACAGCACCAGGGCGAACGGCAGGATCACCAACAGCAGGCGACTCGGGCGGTCCGGGTGAAGGTTGATCAGGCGCATGGCCAAGTCCTCTTTTTACAGCTTGGCGTCGGCGGCCATCTGCACGTAACTCGGGTCGAAGCGCAGCTTGAGGTTGCCCTTGTCGCCGCTGGTCACGCCGTTGGCGAAGGCCATGCCGACTGCGCTGGTGTCCTTGGCGCCTTCACCCAGCAAGCCGTGCTGGAAGGAAAACTCGGCGACTTTGCGCATGGTGTCCGGCAGTTGCTTGCTGGTGCTGAACGCCAGGGCCTCCTTGGGCGTGGCGAACAGTTTTGTGGTGTCCAGTTGTGCCTGGAAACCCGGCAGGTCGGTGCCCGAGGCTTTGGCCATGTGTTCCAGTGCGGCTTTGCCCGCAGCGTTCCTGGCGTTCATCAACTCGACCACTTCAAACCAGGCGCCGGTCAGCGCCTTGCCGAGGGCCGGGTTGTCTTTGAGGGTCTGGGAGTTGACGACCATCATGTCCATGATTTCGCCGGGGATCTGGCTGGAGTTGAACACTTCGCTCACCCCGGGCTTGGCCTTGATGTCCGAGAGCATCGGGTTCCAGGTGGTGACGGCGTTGACCTGATCGGTGTTGAAGGCGGCCGAGATATCGGCGTCGGAGGTGTTGACCACTTTCAGGTCTTTCTCGGTGAGATCCACCGAATCCAGGGCTCGAGCCAGTAGGTAGTGGGAGACCGAGAGTTCTACCAGGTTGACGTCCATGCCCTTGAGGTCGGCGACTTTCTTGCCTTCGCCCTTGAGCACGATGCCGTCGTTGCCGTTGGAGAAATCGCTGACGATCAGCGCAGTGCTGTCGACACCGCCGGCGGCCGGAATGGTCAGCGCGTCCATGTTGGTCATGGTGCAACCGTCGAACTGGCCGGCGGTGTACTGGTTGATCGATTCGACGTAATCGTTGAGCTGCACCACGTCGATCTTGATGCCGTACTTTTTCGCCCATTTATCGACGATGCCCTGGCTGCCGGCATATTCCCACGGCATCCAGCCGGCGTAGATGGTCCAGCACACGCTGAAGTGGTCTTTCTGGGCGGCCTGGGACGAGAAGCTCACGAGGGCCGCGAACGCAGCGGCGAGCAGGGCGGGTAAACGAAGCTGGGACATGGTGGTTCTCCAGTTGATCAAGGACGGACAGGACGGCAGCGGCACCTCGAACGGTGGCTTGTCTCCCGGGCTTTTGTCCCGCCGTGTAACCTCAACTGGAGGTCGCCAACTCTCGGACCAGTCACTCGCGATTGCGAGCCGGAACCCTAGTCAGCCATTGCAAATTGTGGTGCCGCGAACCTGTGGTGACTCCTGCACGGTTTTGGTAAAGCGAGAGGCGTGCCAAGTTGGTCCGAACGCTCTAGCGTGGGGGACAGGAGGGACGACGGGTTTGACTGGAAAGGCGGACTGCCTTGTGATGGTGCGCAAGCGCACCGCATTGGAACGTATCCGCCGCTGATCAGAAGGTGGGTGCGGCGTTGCACTTGGCAGAGATTTACCAGTCAAAACAGATGTCAGCCGGTCTGTTCCGACTGCTGTCACTGGTCTTTACGGAGGCCGTCATGTTGCGTCGTTTGTTGGTTGGTGCAGTGCTCGGTTTTGGATTGTCTGGCTGCTATTACTACGACAGTCCTGCCGACGTCTACGGGACATCTTATTACTACCCAGGTTACTACTCGCCTTATTACTACGGCGGCTATTACGGCCCACGTTATTACGGTGGTTATCGCTCCTATTACCATGGTGGGCACGGTTACTACGGTGGCCACGGCTATCGCGGCGGTTGGTATAACGGAGGTGGATATCATGGCGGTGGATTTCACGGTGGCCACCGTTAATCAGGGCGTGAATGGATGAAAAACCTTTCATCGGCCAGATGTTTCCACTTGTTTCAAGGGCGCACCAGATTCCGAATTCGATGTCTGATCTTTCGACAGTCATCAAACATTTGACTGTCGCTTGCCAGCGTCGCTGGTGTAGCTCACCCGCGGTCCAGGAGGCCGCCATGCTCTGTCAAAATAAGCTGCGGCGAATTCTTCTGCTTGCTGTGTCGGTATTGTCCCTTGGTGGGTGCGTGCCTTATTACGACGAAGGAGGCAGTTACTACAGTTCCGAAGTCTATACCTCGCCTGCGCCAACCTATTACGCCGGGGGGAGTTCCTACTATTCCAATGGTTACTACACACCGTCGCCTCGGTATTACATGCCGCCAGCGCGGTATTACCAGCCGACACCGCGCTATTACTCGCAGCCGCGGATGTATCAACCGCGCTATTACCAGCCCGCTCCGCGTTACTACCAGCCATATCGGGGTGATTACCGGATGCATCAGAACCATGGCTGGGACGGCCGTAACCGCGGGGGCTGGAACAATGACTCTCGCGGCCATGACTGGCGCAACCATCGTGGCGAACGCGGCGATCACAACTGGCGGGGTAATCACCGCTAATCATTCAGTTAAATACAATTGCTGTGGGAGCGAGCTTGCTCGCGATGGCGGAGTGTCAGGCAACATTGATTTCGACTGACACGCCTTCATCGCGAGCAAGCTCGCTCCCACATTTTTTATGTCCGGACTTTAGTATTCGGACAAATCCGCCAACGGATGCCGGCCTTCCCACGCCTTGTGAAAATGCGCCTCTACCACCGCGTCCGGCACGTTGTTGATGTCCGGCCAGTGCCAGTGCGGCTTCTGATCCTTGTCGATCAACCGGGCACGTACGCCTTCGCTGAATTCCGGATGACGACAGCAGTTGAGGCTCAGGGTGTATTCCATCTGAAAGACTTCGGCCAGCGACAGGTGCCGGGCACGGACGATCTGCTCCCACACCAGATGAGCGGTCAGCGGCGCGCCTTCGCTCATGGTCCTGGCCGCGCGGCTCAGTAACAGATCGCTGTGATCGCGCAAGGCGCTGATGGCCTTCCAGGCGCAACGCACGTCGCTGACATCCAGCAGCTCATCGATCTGCTGACGGCGCGGCAACCACTGGGCTTCGGGCATCTGCGCCACGGCTTCCTGCTGTAAGGCCTTGAGCAGGCTGTTGAGCTGCATGGGTGTCTGTTCCTGCCAGTTCAATTGCAACAGGCCTTCGATCAATTCCGGCTGCTGCTCATCGCGCAGGAAACGATCCGCCAGGTCCAGGTCGATGGCATCGCGGCCGTTCATGTGTGCACCGGTCAGGCCCAGGAACAACCCGAGCCTGCCGGGCAGGCGCGACAGAAACCAACTGGCGCCAACGTCCGGGTACAGGCCGATGCTGATCTCGGGCATTGCCAACCGGCTGCTCGGTGTGACGATGCGAATGCTCGCCCCTTGCAACAACCCCAGGCCGCCGCCCAGCACATAGCCATGGCCCCAGCAGATCAGCGGCTTGGGGTAGGTGTGCAGGTGGAAGTCCAGGCGATATTCCGCCGCAAAAAAGTGCGCGGCCAGTGGCGGCACTTCCCCGGCTTGCGCGCGGCAGGCTTCGACCAGGCTGCGCACTTCACCCCCGGCACAAAAAGCTTTGGAGCCATTACCGCGCAACAGCACGCAGACGATCTGCGGGTCCTTGGCCCAGGCCGCCATGCGGTCGCGCAGGGCGTTGATCATCGGCAGGGACAGGGCGTTCAGGGATTTTTCGGCATCCAGGCTGGCGATGCCGATGCGGGCGCCGTCGGTGCCGGTGAGTTCTTCGAAGTGCAGATTCATCGTGACCTCGATCGGGAATTTGAAGGTTAAGTATGATCGCAGTGTAGGAAAGTGCCGGATCTGCGTCAGATCAATTGACAAGCTTGGTGCGCTTTCCTAGGGTTCGCCCCATTGTTTTTGCCGGGTATGACCATGACTGCTGACGACCGTATCAAACTCGAACCGAGCTGGAAGGAGGCACTGCGTGCCGAATTCGACCAGCCCTACATGACAGAGTTGCGAAACTTCCTGCAACAGGAGCGGGCGGCCGGCAAGGAAATCTATCCGCCGGGGCCGATGATTTTCAACGCGCTCAATTCCACGCCGTTGAACAAGGTCAAAGTGGTGATCCTCGGTCAGGATCCTTATCACGGCCCGGGCCAGGCCCATGGTTTGTGCTTTTCGGTGCAACCCGGCGTGCCGGCGCCACCGTCATTGGTGAACATTTACAAAGAGCTCAAACGCGACCTGAACATCGACATCCCCAACCATGGCTACTTGCAGAGCTGGGCCGATCAGGGTGTGTTGATGCTCAACACCACCATGACTGTCGAGCGCGCCAATGCCAATGCGCACAAGGACAAGGGCTGGCAGTTTTTCACCGATCGGGTCATTGAAGTGGTCAGCCAGCAGCAACCGCACCTGGTGTTCATGCTGTGGGGCGCCCATGCCCAGAGCAAGCAGAAACTGATCGATGCCACCAAGCACCTGGTGCTGACTTCGGTGCACCCGTCACCGCTATCGGCCTATCGCGGCTTTCTCGGGTGCGGGCACTTCAGCCGCACCAACAAGTTTCTTGAGCAGAATGGCGAGACGCCGATCGAGTGGCGGTTGCCGCCGGTTTGATTGGTTGACCTGACTGGCCCCATCGCGAGCAAGGATCACGCGAACCCTGTGGGAGCGAGCTTGCTCGCGATGGGGGGCACTCGGTCTATTAGTCTGGCTCGGGATTACGGTCCCAGTACTTGAACAACGGCTCCGCCAGAAACAGCACAAACAACAACCGCATCACCTGCATCGCCGTCACCAGCGGCACCGACAGTTGCAGGGTTTCCGCCGTCAGGCTCATCTCGGCAATGCCGCCGGGCATCATGCCCAATGTCAGTGAGCGCAGATCCAGGTGGGTCAGCGCACTCAAACCCAGTGCTGCTGCAGTCGCAATTAACATGGTCAACACCGTGCCGATCAGGGTGCGGCCCATGAACGATGGCGCCCGCCGGAAAAACTGTCGGTTGAAGTGACAGCCCAGACCGCTGCCGATCAGCCATTGGCCGATCTGGCTACCGCCATTGGGCAAGCCGATGTGCAGATCCCAGCCGATGCTGACTGCCGCACTGACCAGCAATGGCCCGAACAGCCAGGGGTTGGGTTGCCGCAGGCGTTCCCAGATCCAGGCCGCCAAAGCGCCAGCGGGGAACAGCAGGGCCAGCCAGCGCCAGTCCACAGCGTTGGCATGTAAAACCGGGGCACCATCGCCCAACAAATACTTGAACGCCGCCGGCACGCAGAGCACCACGACCAACACCCGCAAACTCTGCCCCGCCGCGACACGGCTGAGCACCGCACCATTGCGGGCGCCGAGGTTGACCATCTCCCCGGAACCGCCGGGCATGCTGGAAAAGAACGCCGTGGCGCGATCTTCACCGGTACGGCGCATCAGCCACACGCCGACCACAGCAGACAGGCTGGTGACCAATGCACCGAAGAAGATCAGACCGAAATGACTCAGCACCTGCTCCATCACCACCGGGGTGAAGTGCAGGCCGATACCGATGCCGACGATCCACTGGCCGCACTTGCGGCCGCCAGGGATTTCGGCCAATTGCCAGGGTGTCAGGCAGCGCACGAGGATGATCGCCAGCAACGAGCCGACCATCCACGGCAAAGGCCAGCCGACCTGGCTGGCGAGGTAACCGCCAAGCAGGCCGACCAGCGGGGTTCCCCACCAGAGTTTGAAGGGGGACCTGTCAGACATCGGCGATTGCGCGTTGCGCGGCCGAACGTTTGCGCCAGATGCGGATAAGCGGCATCAGCAGCATGATCGCCGTCAGGATCCAGCAACCGAAGGTGATCGGGCTCGACCAGAGGATTTCCAGTGCACCGTTGGAAATCGACAGGGCGCGGCGCAGGTTCTGTTCCATCAGGCCGCCGAGGATGAAGCCCAGCAATACCGGCGACAGCGGGAAGTCCAGCTTGCGCAGGATATAACCGAAGATGCCGATGCCGATCATCAGGAACAGGTCGAACGTTGTAGCGTGCACCGCGTAGACACCAATCCCGGTAATGATCGCGATCACCGGCACCAGTGCCCAGTTCGGCACGGCGAGGATGCGGGTAAAGATGCGGATCATCGGGATGTTGAGGATCACCAGCATCACGTTGGCGATGAACAACGAAGCGATCAGGCCCCAGACGATGTCCGGTTGCTGCTGGAACAGCAGCGGGCCCGGAGTGATGTTGTACAGCGACAGCGCGCCGATCATCACCGCCGTGGTGCCGGAACCTGGAACGCCGAGGGTCAGCATCGGCACCAGCGCACCGCAAGCTGCGCCACCGATGGCGGTTTCCGGAGCGGCGAGGCCGCGCATGTCGCCCTGGCCGAAAGTACCCTTGGCGCCAGCCATGCGTTTTTCGGTCATATAGGCCACGGCACTGGCCAGGGTCGCACCGGCACCCGGCAACACGCCCATGATGAAACCCAGCACGCCGCAACGGATGTTCACTACGAACACCGATGCCGCTTCCTTGAAGTTGAACATCATGCGCCCGGTGGCTTTCACCGCTTCCTGGCCGTGATGGGTTTTTTCCAGCAGCAGCAGGATTTCGCTGATGGAGAACAGGCCCAGCACCAGCACGACGAACTGGATGCCGTCGGTCAGGTGAATGTTGTCCCCGGTGAAGCGATACACACCGCTGTTGGCGTCGATGCCGACGGTCGACAGGAACAGACCGATCAGCGCCGCGATGAACGTCTTCAGCGGACGGTCACCGGCCATGCCGCCGAGGCAGACAATCGCAAACACCATCAGTACGAAATATTCCGCCGGGCCGAAGGCAATCGCCCATTTCGCCAGCAGCGGGGCGAACAGCACCATGCCGCAGGTCGCGATAAAGGCACCGATGAACGAGCTCCATGCCGACAGCGACAGCGCTACACCCGCCAGGCCTTTGCGTGCCATCGGGTAACCATCGAGGGTGGTCATCACGGTGGACGCTTCGCCCGGGATGTTCAGCAGGATCGAGCTGATCCGGCCGCCGTATTCGCAACCCAGATACACCGCCGCCAGCAGGATCAGTGCCGACTCCGGTGGCAGGCCGAGGGCGAATGCGATCGGGATCAACAGTGCCACGCCGTTGATCGGCCCCAGGCCCGGCAACAGGCCGACCACGGTACCGATCAGGGTGCCGCACAGTGCAGTCACCAGGTTATACGGGCTCAGCGCGACGCCGAAACCCTGACCCAAATAGCCAAGAGTATCCATATCAGTTCTCCAGAACGTCGAGCACACCCAAAGGCAGCGGCACGTCCATCAACTTGTCGAACAGCAGGTAGAGGCCGACGGCCATCAGGCTGATGATCACGATGCTTGGCACCCAGCGACCGCCATACAGACGGGCCATGGGCACGCCGATCAGGATGCTGGCGACGATGAAACCCAGTGGTTCGAAGGTGCCGGCGAACACCAGCAACAGCACCACGCAGATGCCGATCTTGGTCAGGGTTTCGCGATCCAGCGGCGGCTCGTCAGCACTGTGCTTGATCGGTGCCGGACGGAACGCCATGTACAACAGCGCTGAGCCCATCAGGCCAAGCATCAGCAGTGGAAAGGCCCGAGGCCCCACCGGTTCGTAGGAAAAAGCCGCTTGGTACGGCCACGCCATCAGTGCCAGGCCGAGACAGACCAGTAACAGCACCGAAGCAAAAATGCGTTGTAAGAGCATGGAAAACTCCTGTGCCGCGGCCCCGCAAAACGGAGCCGCAGCCGCTAGACAGAGGCGATCACTGGATCAGGCCGAACTCTTTGGCCAGCACTTTGTAGTCCGCGACTTGCTTCTTCACGTAGGTGTCCAGTTCCGGGCCGGTCATGGCGAACGGGAACAGTTCACGCTGATCGCGCAGCTTGGCGAATTCAGGCGAGGCCAGCAGTTTGTCGAAGGCGTCTTTCCACCAGGCGTAGTCTTCGTCACTGACCTTTGGCCCGAGGTAGAAGCCGCGCACCACCGGCCAGACAATGTCGTAGCCTTGCTCTTTGGCGGTCGGGATGTCTTTCATTTCCGGCTCGTCCAGACGCTTCTCGGCAAACACGGCCAGCAACCGCATGTCGCCGCTCTGGATGTGTGGCATGGAGTCGGAGATGTCGGTGCTGCCGACCTGGATGTGGCCGCCAAGCAGGGCGGTGGCAATTTCACCGCCACCTTCAAGGGCAACGTAACGCAGGTCGCGCGGGTTGATCCCGGCAGCCTTGGCGATCAGCGCGGTTTGCATCCAGTCCTGGCTGCCGACGGTGCCGCCGGAACCGATCACCACTTTGCTCGGATCTTTCTTCAGTGCCTGGACCAGATCGTCCAGAGTCTTGTAAGGCGAATCGCTTTTCACCGCGATGGCACCATAGCTGGTGCCGACGGCGGCCAGCCAGCGCACGTTGCTTTCATCGAAGCGACCGAATTTGCCTTGGGCCAGGTTCAGCAGCGAACCGCTTGACCATGCCACCAGGGTGCCGGCATCTGCCGGACGCTGGGCAACCACCGCGTTGTACGCCACCGCGCCGACACCGCCGGGCATGTAGGTCACGCGCATCGGTTTGGTCAGCAGTTTTTCGTTGACCAGCGCGCTTTGCGCCAGTTTGCAGGTCAGGTCGAAACCACCGCCGGGCGAGGCCGGGGCGATGCATTCCGGGCGTTTGGGTTCGGCAAGCGCTTGGCCGGTGAACAGCAGGACGCTGGCGGCGAGGGCTAGTTTACGCATTGACAGGTTCATTCAAGTCTCCTTGGGAGTTGTTGTTATCGACGTACTGAATTACCAAAGGGCAACGCTATAGCTCACCAGCAGACGCACTTCATCGGCATCGCGAGCAGAGTAGTTGGAGCGGTAGGTGGCATTGCGCAAGCGCACGGCGACATCCTTGAGTGCGCCGCTTTGTACAACATATTTAATCTCGGAGTTGCGTTCCCACTCTTTGCCTTCGTCACCGTTCTTGAGCTTGATGTTGTCACCGCTCACGTAACGGCTCATGAAGCTCAGGCCGGGGACGCCGAGGGTGACGAAGTCGAAGTCATAACGCGCTTGCCAGGAGCGTTCTTCGGCGCCGGCAAAGTCGTTGATCTGGACGAAGTTCACCAGGTACGGGTCGCTGCCATCCACATATGGGAACGCGCTGTCGCCGGACATGTGCTGGTAGCCCGCGCTGAACTTGTGCCCGCTCAAGGCGTAACTCACCAGACCGTTGAGGGATTTGTTGTCGATCTTGCCGCCACGGGCCTCGCCCTGGTCGTCACTGATGGCAAACCGCAGGTCGCTGGCAAAAGTGCCGGGGCCGAATGGCTGCGAGGCGATCAAACCGAGGAAGTGCTGGTTGTAGACTTCATCGAGTTGCGCGAAGTGGTAGCTGCCGGTGATTTTGTCGGTGAACTTGTAGTCCGCACCGCCGAAATCGAAGTGCTTGCCGGCCACGGTGCCAGCGAAACGGCTGTTCTTGTTGTTGAGGGCAATGTCCTCGAAGTCGGTGCTGTCGCGATCCTTGGCCTTGTCCAGGCGCCCGCCGGTGAAGGTCAGGTTCTTGATCTCTTTGGAGGTCAGCATGCCGCCTTCAAAGGTCTGCGGCAGGATGCGCCCGTCGTTGGCCTTGAGGATCGGCAATTCCGGAATCAGGCTGCCGATTTTCAGCTCGCTGGCGGAGATTTTCATTTTGCCGGTCAGGCCGAGCTTGGAATATTCGTCGACGGCTCGCCCATCGTCGGTCGGCAGCAGGCCGGTACCGGTACGATCCGGGCTCGAATCGAGCTTGACCCCCATCATGCCCAGGGCATCGACACCGAACCCCACGGTGCCGTCGGTGTAGCCTGATTTCAGATTGAGCATGAAGCCCTGGGCCCACTCGTCACGCTTGGACTGTTGGGCGCTGGTGCCGTCGCGAAAATCGCGATTGAAGTACATGTTGCGGGTTTCGAAAGTGGCCGAGCTGTCTTCGAAGAATGCGGCCTGGCTCAATGGTGAAAAGCCGGCAAGGGCGGCAGCGCTGGCAAGCGCAGTGTGGCTGAAACGGGAGAGGCGGGCAGGCGCGATAGCCTGGGTCTGCAGGGACTGCATGGATGACTTACTCCGTTTATTGTTCTTATTTGTCGAAAACGCTTCGAGGCGTTTTTCGTATCGCTGTGTGGCGGCAGCGACGGCAGTCGAAACTGTCCGTGGCCGGACTGTAACGGGCTAACCTTTCGCTAACCTTTCAGCTGACTTTCACGGTTTTCGGGCTTCACAGCGGCGGTTGCGGCTGTAAACTTCGCGCCAGAGAATGGCGTCGACCATCCCGGAATGAGGTAAAGATCCATGCGTGTCCTGCTCGTCGAAGACCATCTGCAGCTCGCCGAAAGTGTCGCCCAGGCGCTCAAGAGCACCGGGCTGACCGTGGACGTGCTGCACGATGGCGTGGCGGCCGACCTGGCGCTGGGCAGCGAGGAATACGCCATGGCGATCCTCGACGTCGGCTTGCCGCGCATGGATGGTTTCGAAGTGCTGGCGCGTTTGCGGGCGCGGGGCAAGAACCTGCCGGTGTTGATGCTGACCGCGCGCAGCGATGTCAAAGATCGCGTCCACGGCCTGAACCTCGGCGCCGATGATTACCTGGCCAAGCCGTTCGAACTGACCGAGCTTGAAGCCCGGGTCAAAGCCTTGCTGCGCCGCAGTGTGCTGGGCGGTGAGCGCATTCAGCGCTGCGGTGTGCTGGCCTATGACCTGGAAACCCGGCGTTTCACCCTCGGCGAAGAGCTGTTGACCCTGACCTCCCGCGAACAGGCTGTACTCGAAGCCCTGATTGCGCGTCCCGGCCGGGTGATGAGCAAGGAGCAACTGGCCTCCCAAGTGTTCGGTCTCGATGAAGAGGCCAGTCCCGATGCGATCGAAATCTACGTGCACCGCCTGCGCAAGAAACTCGACGGCCAGTCGGTCGCCATCGTGACCTTCCGCGGCCTCGGTTACTTGCTGGAAAGCCGCGATGCATAAGCCCAGCAGCCTGCGTTGGCGGTTGCTGTGGAACCTGGCTTTATTGCTGGTGGTGTTGATGCTGGCCAGCGGCTTGAGCGCCTACTGGAACGGTCGCGAAGCTGCCGACACGGCCTATGACCGCACCTTGCTGGCCTCGGCGCGGACCATCGCTGCCGGCATCTCCCAGCGCGACGGCACCCTGAGTGCCGACGTGCCCTACGTGGCCCTCGATACGTTTGCCTACGACAGCGCCGGGCGGATTTTCTATCTGGTCAACGACATCAATCAGAAGCTGATTTCCGGTTACGAAAACCTGCCGGCGCCACCGCCGGGAACGCCGCGCACTGATGACTATCCGGCGCTGGCACGTTTCTACAACGCCCAGTATCGCGGGCAGAACGTGCGCGTGGTGAGCCTGCTCAAACCCGTGAGCGAGCCGAACATGAACGGCATGGCGGAAATCCGCGTAGCAGAAACCGATGAAGCGCGAGTGAGCATGGCCCGCAGTCTGGCGGCGGATACTTTGTTACGCCTGGGTATGCTGGCAGTCGGGGCATTGATGCTGGTGTGGTTTGCGGTGAGTGCCGCATTGCGCCCGCTGGAGCGCTTGCGCACGGCGGTGGAAGAACGCCAGCCGGACGATCTGCGCCCCTTGCCTCTGGTGGAAGTGCAACGCGAATTATGGCCGTTGGTGCGTGCACTCAATCACTTTACCGAGCGCCTGCGCGGGCAGTTCGAGAAACAGGCGCAATTCATCGCCGATGCGGCCCATGAACTGCGTACGCCTCTGGCGGCGCTCAAGGCGCGACTGGAACTGGGCATGCGCTCAGCCGAGCCCGATACCTGGCGCAGCACTTTGGAGACCGCGGCCCAGGGTACTGATCGCTTGACCCACTTGGCCAATCAGTTGCTTTCCCTGGCGCGGGTCGAAAATGGTGCCAGGGCGATTGCCGAGGGTGGCGCGCAGTTGCTGGACCTGAGTCAATTGGCCCGGGAGCTGGGCATGGCCATGGCGCCGTTGGCGCACAAGCGCGGTATCGCGCTGGCGCTGGAGGCGGATGAACCCGTCTGGCTGCGGGGCGAGCCGACGCTATTGAACGAGCTGCTGAGCAATCTGGTGGATAACGCACTGGCCCACACGCCGCCGGGTGGCAACGTGATTTTGCGCGTCTCGGCGCCCGCCGTGCTGGAAGTCGAAGATGATGGTCCCGGCATTCCTCTGGAGGAGCGCGGCCGGGTATTCGAGCGCTTTTACCGACGCAATCAGCAAGTGGCCGGTTCGGGGTTGGGTTTGGCGATTGTCGGTGAGATCTGCCGCGCGCATCTGGCCCAGATCAGCCTGCACGATGGCGAGCAGGCGGGGTTGAAGGTGCGGGTGAGCTTTGTTGCGGGGGACTGAATATTCCCATTGTGGCGAGGGGGCTTGCCCCCGTTCGGCTGCGTAGCAGTCGTAAATCCTGACTATGCGGTGTGCCTGGCTTACACGGTCGCAGGTTTTGGGGCCGCTTCGCAGCCCAACGGGGGCAAGCCCCCTCGCCACAATGATCAGTAAAACATCGAGCGCGTCTCTTCCAGATTGGCACACATCGCCGTGTTGTCCGGATCGATCCCGAGCTTGACGAAAGCGGGTACGCTGAAGGGATCGATGCTCGAAATCAGATGGTCAGTGTCTTTGTGGCAATACAGACTGGCCACCTGTACCAGATCCACATAATCGACCTGCGCAGACTGGCGTTGGAAGTTCAGGTATAGCTGCGGCACTTGCACCAGCATGTCGGGAAAATCCCAGACCCTGAGCAGCTTTTCGCCGATCAGCGGATGAATCCGGTCGATCACATGGTTGAGGCTGACCGGGTCGGACAGCAGCTCATAGTGATCTTCGGCGTAGGTCAGGATCGGCAGCACGCCGATCTGATGCACCAGCCCGCCAAGGGCCGCCTGGTCGGGCTTGAGTCGGGTGTAGCGGCGGCACAAGGCGTAGCTGACGCCGGCGATTTCCAGGCTTTTACGCCAGACATCGCGCATCTTCTGTTCCACCACGTCGGAGCGGGCATGGAAAATCTGCTCCATGACCAGGCCGATCGCCAGATTGCAGCTGTAGTTGATGCCCAGGCGGGTGATTGCGGTATGCAGATCGGTCACTTCCTGGGTCGCGCGCAACAGTGGGCTGTTGACCACTTTGATCAGGCGTGCCGACAACGCGGTATCACGGCCGATCACTTTGCTCAGGGTGCTGACGCTGACTTCCGGGTTTTCTGCGGCCTTGCGGATTTGCAGGGCCACTTCCGGTAACGTTGGCAGAACCAGGTCATCGTTATTGATGGCCTCAACCAAATCCTGTTGGACCTTTTCCGCCAGCTCGCTCATTTAATCTCTCTAGGTGTTGCGCCAAGTGCTGCCGTTACTGCTGGATTTCGCGATCGCGGTCCAGTTCATAAGGCAGGTCGAGCAGCTGCAAGGACGGCCCTTCGATCGCGCCCAGGTGGATGTCTCCACTGTCTGCTGCTTCGGCTTGCAACACAGCCAGGAGTTCAATGTTTTGCCCGGTGCGGGCAGCCAGCACCACTTCGCCGATGGAGCTGCCGTGGGTCGGGGAAAACAGTGGGACACCCGGTTCAGGCAGCTCGCTGGCTGCCAGTTGCAGGCGATACAAGCGGCGCTTGAGTTTGCCCAGGTACTGCATCCGCGCGACGATTTCCTGCCCGGTGTAGCAACCTTTCTTGAAACTCACGCCACCGACCGCTTGCAGGTTGAGCATCTGCGGGATGAACAACTCGCGGGTGCCCGGCATGACCTGGCCGATCCCTGCGCGGACCTGGCCCAGCAGCCATTGATTCAGATCGCCTTCGCTCAGCAAAGCCGACAGCTTGCCTTTGACCGCATCGGCTTGATCGGCGGCGGCCCACAGTTCGGCGCGCTCAGGCGAGACGCGGATGGCAATCAGTCCATCGTTGCGTACGACGCTGTCGGTTTCTGCCGGCAGGTCCAGGCCGAGGCTGGCCAGTGCGGCGTCGCCATGGTCAATGCCGAAGCGGACCCAGGCGGCACTTTCGTCGGTCAGTTTCGACTTGGAAAACACCGCGTACTTTTTCAGGTCCGCCAGTTGTGGTTCGAGCAATTCGGTGGCCATGGCCAGGACTACGCCGTCCCCTTCGAGCAGGATGCGGAAACTCGATTGCATCCGGCCTTTTTGGGTGCAGCGCGCACCGAGGCTGGCCCGGGAATCGCTCAGGTAGTCGAGATTGCAGGTCAGTTGGCCTTGCAGGAATTTGCTGGCGTCCGCGCCGCGGACCGCGAGAACACCTTCATGAGAAAGGGTGCAGAAAAAAGCAGAATCGGCCATGGGTCATCGCAGGGTAAAGAGTCTGGCGGACATCATAAGGGGACGCCTTGGAAATGGGTAGTTCACAAAGGATCACCGGTGCCCGACCAAAGCCGACTGTTCGACCGGGCGCGGGCCTGTATACTTGCGGCCTATTTGAGGAGCGCTCCATGGTCGAAGATGTTGAACTGAACCGCCTCTACTGGCACAGCCGCCGCGGCATGCTCGAGCTTGACGTGTTGCTGGTGCCGTTTGTGAAAGAGGTTTACCCGCACCTCAACGAGGTTGATCGCGCCTGCTACGTCAGGTTGCTCGAATGCGAAGATCAGGACATGTTCGGCTGGTTCATGGAACGCAGCGAATCCGAAGATCCTGAACTGCAACGCATGGTTCGCATGATCCTGGACCGTGTCCAGCCCAAGTAACGGGTTCGAATGCCGCTGGCATGCCTCACGGCAGTTGCTGGCGGCGTATCTTTTGGCCCAGCTGTTCGCGTTGGGTTCGTTGTTTTTACTGTCATTTCCGCTCTGGGCCAGCTCGCTCGGCATCGTGCTGTGCGTGGTTCACGGAGTCTGGCTGTTGCCCCGGCAAATCCTGCTGACGCACCCGCAGGCATTTTGCGGCTTGCGGCGCGATGCCGATGGCTGGCAGTTGTGGAGTCGGGCCAAGGGTTGGCAGCCCGTGCAACTGAGACCGGATAGCCTGGCGCTGCCGTTGATTGTGGTATTGCGCTTTCGTCTGCGTGGCGAGCGCCGGGTCAGGGCCATTTGCGTGCCCCGGGATGCGCAGGCGGCGGATGTGCACCGACGCCTGCGGGTCCGGCTCAAATTCAGCCGACGTAGGTGGGCGGCACCAGAATAGTGTCCAGCGCGACCGGCAACATGTCCGGATAGTCGAGGGTGTAATGCAGGCCACGGCTTTCCTTGCGCTCCATGGCTGACAGAATCATCAGCTCGGCCACTTGGGCCAGGTTGCGCAGCTCGATCAAATCCCTGCTGACCTTGTAGTTGCTGTAGAACTCGTCGATTTCATCCAGCAACAGTTGCACGCGGTGTTGTGCCCGTTGCAGGCGCTTGTTGGTGCGCACGATGCCGACGTAGTCCCACATGAATCGCCGCAGCTCATCCCAGTTGTGCGCAATGATCACGTCTTCATCGGAATCGGTGACCTGGCTCGCATCCCAGGCGGGAAGGGGGGCTGGCATCGGAACCCGGGGCAGTTGTTCGAGAATGTCCGCGGCCGCCGAGCGGGCATAAACGAAACATTCCAGCAGTGAGTTGCTGGCCATGCGGTTGGCGCCGTGCAGGCCGGTAAAACTGGTTTCGCCAATGGCGTACAGCCCCGGCACATCGGTACGGCCCTGTTGGTCGACCATCACGCCGCCGCAGGTGTAGTGCGCCGCCGGTACCACCGGAATCGGTTGTTTGGTGATATCGATGGAAAATTCCAGGCAGCGTTCGTACACCGTCGGGAAGTGCGTCTTGATGAAGGCTTCGGGCTTGTGGCTGATGTCCAGATAGACGCAATCGATGCCCAGGCGCTTCATTTCATGGTCGATGGCCCGGGCGACGATGTCCCGTGGCGCCAACTCGGCCCGTGGATCGAAGCGCTGCATGAAGCGCTCGCCGTTGGGTAGCTTCAGGTGCGCACCTTCGCCTCGCAGGGCTTCGGTGACAAGGAAACTCTTGGCTTGCGGGTGATACAGGCAAGTGGGGTGGAACTGATTGAATTCCAGGTTCGCCACCCGGCAGCCCGAGCGCCAGGCCATGGCGATACCGTCGCCGCAGGCGCCGTCAGGGTTGCTGGTGTACAGGTAAACCTTGGCCGCACCACCCGAGGCGAGGATCACAAAGCGCGCGCCATAGGTGTCGACTTCGCCGGTGCCGCGATTGAGTACATAGGCGCCAAGGCAGCGATCACCTTCGAGTCCCAGGCGTTTCTCCGTGATCAGGTCAACCGCGACCCGCTGTTCCAGCAGTTCGATGTTTGGTCGTTTCCTGGCCTGGTCGAGCAGGGTGGTGAAAATGGCAGCACCGGTGGCATCGGCGGCGTGGATGATGCGCCGATGGCTGTGACCGCCTTCGCGGGTCAGGTGGAACTCGAATCCGCCATCTTCGTTACCCGACTGTTCATCGCGGGTAAAGGGCACGCCCTGGTCGATCAGCCATTGAATCGCTTCCTTGCTGTGCTCGACGGTAAAGCGCACGGCGTCCTCATGGCACAGGCCGCCGCCGGCATTGAGCGTGTCATCGACATGGGATTCAACGGTGTCGGTGTCATCCAGCACGGCCGCAACGCCGCCCTGGGCCCAGAAAGTCGAGCCATTGGCGAGGTTGCCCTTGCTCAGAACGGCAATGCGCAAATGACCGGGCAAGGTCAGCGCAAGGCTCAAGCCGGCAGCACCGCTGCCAATTACCAGAACATCGTGTTGAAACTGTTGGCTCATTTCAGGATTCCGCTCAAAGCGACCCGGGTCGGGGGTGGTGCAGCTGGACAGGCGAGTCAAGGCAGCAGCACAGCCCACTAGTATATAGAGGGGGGGAGCGGCACAATACCCGAGCCAGCATGGCATTGTGAAACTACTGTGACGCAAAATATCGGACGCTTCGTCGGATGTTTTTCTGCCCGTTGGGCGCGAGAATGACTGTATCGCCGATTTAACAGTCTTTTTCCCTACACGGTTGCACAATGTCGGGTCGGCACAGCTATAAATATTTGGAACTTTTGCCAAAGTGCCAAGATCAATAGACGGTTGTCTGAAACAAGGGACAGTGTCGGCTTCAGTGCGGGATTGCAGTTCGATCCTTGCCCAGGAAACCGATGACAAGATTATTCGCGCAGCCGGGTCAACTCGCGCTGCGCTTTTCGTGCGTGCCAAATCAGAGCCCGCAGGAAACTTGCCTGGAGGGGGAGAACTTTTGCGAAAAGCCCGAGTCTATGTTTGCAAGTCTAGTCGTTTAGTTCTGCAAGCCTCCTCCGAGCTCATCGAGGAGTGTTCATGCTAACCCAGGAAGAGGATCAGCAACTGGTCGAGCGCGTTCAACGCGGCGACAAGCGTGCTTTCGATCTGCTAGTGCTGAAATACCAGCACAAAATTCTCGGGTTGATCGTGCGTTTCGTGCACGACACCCATGAAGCCCAGGATGTGGCACAAGAAGCCTTTATCAAGGCGTACCGTGCACTTGGAAATTTTCGCGGAGACAGCGCGTTTTATACGTGGCTTTACCGCATCGCCATCAACACGGCGAAAAACTATCTGGTTTCACGCGGCCGTCGGCCGCCGGATAGCGATGTCAGTTCCGAGGATGCAGAGTTCTACGATGGCGATCATGGCCTCAAGGATCTCGAGTCGCCAGAACGGGCTTTGCTGCGGGATGAGATCGAAGGCACCGTCCATCGAACCATTCAGCAACTGCCGGAAGATTTGCGTACGGCTTTAACTTTACGTGAGTTTGATGGTCTGAGTTACGAGGACATTGCGAGTGTCATGCAATGTCCGGTAGGCACCGTGCGCTCCCGGATTTTCCGCGCCCGGGAGGCCATCGACAAAGCCCTGCAGCCGTTGTTGCAGGAAAACTAAAGACAGCGGCGACAGCCAAGAGAGGAACGCCATGAGTCGTGAAGCCCTGCAGGAATCGCTGTCCGCAGTGATGGATAACGAAGCGGACGAATTGGAATTGCGTCGGGTATTGAATGCCTGTGACGATGTTGAAACCCGTGAAACATGGGCTCGTTATCAGATCGCCCGGGCAGTGATGCACAAGGATCTGCTGCTTCCACGTCTGGACATCGCGGCGGCTGTTTCTGCTGCCCTGGCTGACGAAGCCGTACCGGCAAAACCTTCCCGTGGTCCATGGCGCAGCCTGGGTCGTCTGGCGGTCGCAGCTTCCGTGACCCTGGCGGTGCTGGCCGGTGTGCGTCTGTACAACCAGGATGAGATCGCCGGTGTCGAATTGGCCCAGCAATCCAGTCAACCCGCGCTGGCCGTTCCTCAAGTAAAAGGCCCTGCTGTCCTGGCAGGCTACAATGAGAGTTCGCAAGCTACTGGCCCAATGGCCAACGGCGTTTTGCAAGGTCAGCCAGGCTGGCACGATCAGCGTCTGCCAGGTTACTTGCGCCAACATGCACAACAGGCTGCACTGAAAGGCACTGAGAGCGCTCTGCCGTACGCTCGTGCCGCAAGTCTGGAAAACCGTTAAGGAGGATCATGCGCGCCATACCTCTACTTTCGCTTCTGCTCAGCGGCTGGTTCATCGTTCCAGCCCAAGCCGATGATGCCCAGGACTGGTTGACCCGCCTGGGCCAGGCAGAGCAACAGCAAAGCTTTCAGGGTACTTTCGTCTACGAGCGTAACGGTAGTTTTTCTACCCATAACATCTGGCACCGCGTCCAGGATGGAAAGGTCCGCGAGCGATTGATCCAGCTCGACGGTTCCGCTCAGGAAGTCGTTCGCATTGATGGGCAAACCCAATGCGTCAGCGGCACGTTGATAGCAGGGCTTGGGGACTCCCCGAACTCCGCTGCCCGTGCACTCGATCCTCAAAAGCTCAAGAATTGGTATGACCTCGCCGTCATCGGCAAGTCGCGTGTCGCCGGGCGTTCGGCGGTGATCGTATCGCTGACACCCCGCGATCAGCACCGCTACGGTTTTGAGCTGCATCTGGACAAAGAGACCGGCCTGCCTTTGAAGTCCTTGCTACTGGACGACAAGGGGCGGTTGTTGGAGCGCTTCCAGTTCACGCAACTGGATACCGCCGACGTTCCTTCCGAAAAAGACCTGCAGGCCACTAATGATTGCAAGCCGGTCAACCTCGAGAGTGACAAGGCTTCTGCCGTCAAGTCTGCCCAGGTCTGGCGTTCCGACTGGTTGCCGCCCGGCTTCGAGCTGACCAGCAGCACCGCTCGCAAGGATCCGGAAACCAAGACCCAGGTCAACAGCCTGATGTATGACGATGGCCTGACGCGCTTTTCGGTATTCCTCGAACCATTGAACGGCGCAACAGTCACCGACACCCGTACTCAGTTGGGGCCGACCGTTGCGGTTTCCCGGCGCTTGGCCACGGCACAGGGCGACATGATGGTGACCGTCGTCGGCGAGATACCGGTCGGTACTGCTGAACGGATAGCGCTTTCGATGCGTACCGACGCCGCTGCAACCAAGCAGTGAGTTGAATTCGAAATGTTTCGTGAGCATTTCAATTTGCAAAAAGCCCGTAAATTTCTTATAGGTCAGAGCCCCTCGGCTCTGGCCTTGTTTGTTGTTCCCGGAACAAAAATACCGGCGTATTGTTCCCGGTGTTCCTTGCTCCATATCGCTTAACCCTGCTCGTCGTAACGGGAGCCGTATGTCGATACCACGCTTGAAGTCCTACCTTTCCATTATTGCCACCGTGCTGGTGCTCGGTCAGGCGGTCACCGCCCAAGCGGTCGAACTGCCTGACTTTACGCAACTGGTCGAACAGGCTTCGCCTGCGGTCGTGAACATCAGTACCACGCAAAAGCTGCCGGATCGCAAAGTCAGCCAGCAAATGCCCGACCTCGAAGGTTTGCCGCCGATGCTGCGCGAATTCTTCGAACGGGGCATGCCGCCACAATCCCGTTCACCTCGCGACCGTCAGCGTGAGGCAACCTCTCTGGGTTCGGGTTTCATCATCTCTTCCGATGGCTATATCCTGACCAACAACCACGTGATCGCCGATGCTGACGAAATCCTCGTTCGCCTGGCTGATCGCAGCGAAATGAAAGCCAAGCTGGTCGGTACTGATCCACGTTCCGATGTGGCGCTGCTGAAAATCGAAGGCAAGGATCTGCCAGTGCTGAAGCTCGGTAAATCCCAGGACCTGAAGGCCGGCCAATGGGTTGTCGCGATCGGTTCGCCGTTCGGCTTTGACCACACGGTGACCCAAGGCATCGTCAGTGCCGTCGGTCGCAGCCTGCCGAACGAAAACTATGTGCCGTTCATCCAGACCGACGTGCCGATCAACCCGGGTAACTCGGGCGGCCCGCTGTTCAACCTGAACGGTGAGGTGGTCGGGATCAACTCGCAGATCTATACCCGCTCCGGTGGCTTCATGGGTGTGTCGTTTGCTATCCCGATCGACGTGGCCATGGATGTTTCCAATCAGCTGAAATCCGGTGGCAAGGTCAGCCGTGGCTGGCTGGGTGTCGTGATTCAGGAAGTGAGCAAGGACCTGGCCGAGTCGTTCGGTCTGGAAAAACCGGCGGGTGCGCTGGTTGCTCAGATCCAGGATGATGGCCCGGCTGCCAAGGGTGGCCTGCAAGTGGGCGACGTGATCCTGAGCATGAACGGTCAGCCAATCGTTATGTCGGCCGACCTGCCGCACCTTGTTGGCGCATTGAAGGCTGGTGCAAAAGCCAATCTGGAAGTGATTCGTGACGGTAAGCGCAAGAATGTCGAGCTGACCGTTGGTGCCATTCCGGAAGAAGGTAAGGAGCTGGGCGCCGAGCCGAAATCCAGCATCGAGCGCAGCAGCAATCGCCTCGGTGTCTCCGTGGTCGAGCTGACGGACGAACAGAAGAAAACCTTCGATCTCAAAGGTGGTGTGGTGATCAAGGAAGTCCAGGACGGTCCTGCCGCCATGATCGGCTTGCAGCCGGGTGATGTGATCACCCACCTGAACAACCAGGCCATTGGTTCCACCAAGGAGTTCGCGGACATCGCCAAGGCGCTGCCAAAGAACCGCTCGGTATCGATGCGGGTACTGCGTCAGGGGCGTGCGAGCTTTATCACCTTCAAACTGGCTGAATAACCCGGTTGTTGGTTGAATGAAAAACCGCCTCGAAAGAGGCGGTTTTTTTGTGTCCGGACTATTTGTCTCCAGGGGGCGTCAGCCCATCATGTCCTTGATCATGCGCTCCTGTTCCATCAGCTCGCGTTGCCGTGCGTCGATCCGCGAGGACAGCGGGAAGTTGCTGCCTGCCTTGCGTTTGGCGAAGTCCAGTTGCTGGATGGCCTGTTTGTAGTCCCCGACCAGCGCAAAATATTCGGCGCGAGCCTGATGCAGGCCGATGATATTGCCCGACAGGCCGCGCGTCTCGGCAACCTGATACCACACGTCCGGGTCATCGGGGCGAGACTTGAGCAGGCCTTCCAGGGCTTTCTCCGCATCGCCAGCGCGGTTCTGCTTGAGCAGCAGGTCGACGCGCACCTGATTCAGCGGATAGTTGCCAGGGTACTGGGTCATCAACCGGTCAACCCGGGACTGGGCGTCCGGCAGGCGATTATTGGTGATGTCCAGATCGACCTGAGCCAGGTTGTAGATGATTTCGTTGGGTGACTTGGCCAGTAGCGGCTTGAGGTTTTCCCGGGCTTCGTTCAGTTGTCCGCCCTTGATCTGGGCAATCGCCAGGCCGTAGCGCGCCGCGTCGTTTTTCGGGTTCTCGTCGAGCAGGGCGCGGAAGCGCTTGGCACCGAGCCCCGGGGTTTCTTCATAGATCAGTTGGACGCGCGCGCGGATCAGTTGATAACGCATGCTGTCTTCGATACCGCCCTGTGGCGCCAGTTCGGCGCGGTTGCGGGTGTCGGCAATACGCGATTCGGTGACCGGGTGAGTCAGCAGGAATTCCGGTGGCTTGGCATCGTAGCGGTACTGACGCATCAGTCGCTCGAACATGGTGGGCATCGACCGGGGGTCGTAACCGGCCTTTTCCAGATTGAGAATGCCGATACGGTCGGCTTCCTGTTCGTTCTGGCGAGAGAATCGCCGCTGTTCCTGAATGGCCGCTGCCTGTGTGCCGGCAATGGCCGCGATCCCGGCGTCACCGGCGCCGGCGGCTGCAACCACGATCCCGGCCAGCAATGCCGCCATCATCGGCACTTGCATGCGTTTTTGCGCTTCGACGCCCCGGGCAAAGTGGCGCTGCGACAAGTGAGCCAATTCGTGCGCCAGTACCGATGCGTATTCGCCTTCGGTCTGGGCATTCAGGAATAAACCACCGTTAACCCCGACAATCCCGCCCGGCGCCGCAAAGGCGTTGAGTTGCGGGCTGTTGATCAGGATGAATTCCAGGCGCCGGTCAGTGACCTGGCTGGTCTCTACCAGTCGGTAAACGCTGGACTCCACGTAATCCTTGAGTTGTGGATCGTTGAGCTGCGAAACCTGACTGCGCAACATTGCCAGCCAGGCGCGGCCGAGCTGGTATTCCTGTTGCGGTGAGACAATGGCAGAACTGGCGTCGCCGAGTGACGGCAGGTCGTCGGCGAAGCCCGGTGAGGCGAGCAGGCAAGCGAGCGTCAGCAGGGTAGGGCGCAGAAATGTCATGCACAAAGCCTTAGTCGACAAAGACCTTACTGTAGCCGGACACCGGCGTTGCGACCAGATATTCTAGGCAACTCAACCACCTGACCCGGAGTGATGCAATGACCGACGCTGTAGAGCATGACGTTGAACTGGACGCCAGTGGCCTGAATTGTCCGTTGCCGTTGCTCAAGGCCAAGATGGAGCTCAACCGGCTGGCCAGTGGTGCGGTACTTAAGGTCATCGCCACTGATGCGGGTTCGCAGCGCGACTTTCGCACCTTTGCCCGATTGGCCGGTCATACCCTGCTTCGTGAAGAAGATGACGCGGGTGTTTACCGCTACTGGTTGAAAAAAGCCTGAAATCGGCTGCGTTTGTTCCTAAGGATTATTGATGTTCAAAGTGTTACGCGACTGGATTCAGCGCTATTTCTCCGATGAAGAAGCGGTGGTGCTGGCTGTCCTGCTGTTTCTGGCGTTCACCGCCGTGTTGACCCTGGGCGGTATGCTGGCGCCGGTGCTCGCCGGGATGGTGCTGGCGTACCTGATGCAGGGGCTGGTGGTGACCCTCGAACGCCTGCGGATGCCGGGCGGGGTCGCGGTGGGGTTGGTCTTTGCATTGTTCATGGGGCTGTTGCTGGTATTCATCGTGATTGTCGTGCCATTGCTCTGGCATCAACTGATCACGCTGTTCAACGAGTTGCCTGGCATGCTCGCCAAGTGGCAGTCATTGTTGCTGCTGCTGCCGGAGCGCTATCCGCACCTGGTGTCTGATGAGCAAGTGCTTCAGGCCATCGAGGTGGCGCGGGGCGAAATCGGCAAGTTTGGTCAGTGGGCACTGACGTTCTCGCTGTCGAGCCTGCCATTGCTGGTGAACATCATGATCTACCTGGTGCTGGTACCGATCCTGGTGTTTTTCTTCCTCAAGGATCGGGCCATGATCGGCCAGTGGGTGCGCGGCTACCTGCCCCGTGAACGGGCGTTGATCACCCGGGTCGCCCATGAAATGAACCGGCAGATTGCCAACTACATTCGCGGCAAGGTCATCGAAATCTTCATCTGCGGTGGCGTGACCTACATCGCCTTTGTTGTTCTTGAGCTCAACTACGCGGCGCTGCTGGCATTGCTGGTGGGGATTTCGGTGGTGGTGCCTTATGTCGGCGCCGTGGTGGTGACCGTTCCCGTGTTTCTGATTGCACTGTTCCAGTGGGGCTGGAGCGATCAGTTCATTTACTTGATGGCGGTCTACGGGATCATCCAGACGCTGGATGGCAATGTGCTTGTGCCATTGCTGTTCTCGGAGGCGGTCAACCTGCACCCGGTGGCGATCATCTGTGCGGTGCTGCTGTTTGGCGGGTTGTGGGGCTTCTGGGGCGTGTTCTTTGCGATTCCCCTGGCGACGCTGTTCAAGGCTGTGCTGGATGCCTGGCCGCGTAAAGAGCCGGAAGTGGCGCCGCTGCTTTAATTCTTCGGTGAGGCTGATGGCCTCTTCGTCGGAACGCCGCCCGGACCAAGCCCGCTCCCACAGTTGACCGAGTTGTTCAGACGAACACGGTCCAATGTGGGAGCGGGCTTGCCCGCGAAAGCGTCCGGATAGGCGCTATATGAATCAGGCTCTGTCGAGGGCCTGAGCAGCAGCCAGAACCGCATCAACATGCCCCGGCACCTTCACACCGCGCCATTCCTGACGCAGCACGCCTTTGGCGTCGATGAGGAACGTGCTGCGATCCACGCCCATGTATTCCTTGCCATACAGCTTTTTCAGCTTGATCACGTCGAACAGCTGGCAGATGGCTTCGTCCTTGTCGCTGATCAGCTCAAAGGGGAATTCTTGCTTGCACTTGAAGTTCTCGTGGGATTTCAGGCTGTCGCGAGACACGCCGAACACTTCGGTATTGGCGGCCTTGAACGCAGCATACTGATCACGAAAGCCTTGCCCCTCGGTCGTGCAGCCCGGCGTGCTGTCCTTGGGGTAGAAGTAGATCACCACCTGCTTGCCTTTCAGGCCGGCGAGGCTGACGGTCTGCCCGCTGGTGGCGGGGGCTTCGAAATCGGCAACCGGTTGGTCGATGGCAACGGCCATGAAAGCTTCCTTACATTGGGTTCTGTGGGCGCCAGGGTTCGATCAGGGCATCGAGGTTCAGCGCGTCGGCAAAATCCAGGAACTGATCGCGCAGCCAGCTGATCTGCACACCGGGCGGCAAGGTCACGGTAAAGGTGGCATTGAGCATGGTGCCGCCGGTCTGCGGAGCCTGGTAGGTGTCGCAGGTCAGGTTTTCCAGTTCGACATTGTGGTCCATGAAGAACTGACACAGCTCGTTGATGATGTCCGAGCGGTAGGCCGAGCTGACATAAGCGACGTACGGCAGGGCCTGGGGGCGGTTTTCCAGGGCGGCGCTGCGCACCACGTTCACCGTGAACGCATGCCGCTTGGCCAGCACTGGCAGGCTGCCTTCCAGGCGCGCCAGGGCATCCCAGCTACCGGAAATTTCCAGTACCAGCGCACTGCATTCGCCATGCCGGGTCAGGCGAGAGGTGACAACGGCGCAGCGGTTTTCATGGCTGGCGCGGCACAGGACGTTGGTCAGCTCCATGGGGTTGGCGCCGAGGGCACTGATAACAAGGAATTGTTCGCGAACTGTGGGGGTGGACATGCAGCATTCCTAAAGCGATGAGCGGTCGATACGTCCAAAGGGCGTTTTGCCGGGAGCCAGCCTGCGGATGCGAATTCAGAAAACCCCAAGCGGCAGGTTGCAACGTGCTCCGGCAGGGCGGGAGCGAGAGGCGGCAACGCTGGATCAGGGCTTGTGATGCCGAAAATGGAGGCTGAAACCCGACGGACGAGCTTGTCCGTACCGATCAAAGTCTGAAGGGTAGCGAAAACCGGCGCCAAGGGGAATGGCGGCAGCACAGTACTTCGCTTGTGCAAGCATCTTGGCGCCAGTACCATTACGGCTCTCTTTTTCCGGCAGGAGCGGTTTCATGATTGCGGGCAGTATGGTGGCACTGGTCACACCCATGGATGCACAGGGGCGTCTTGACTGGGACAGCCTCAGCAAACTCGTGGACTTCCACCTTGAAAACGGCACCCATGCCATTGTCGCCGTCGGTACCACTGGCGAGTCGGCAACCCTTGATGTCGATGAACACATCGCCGTCATCAAGGCGGTAGTCAAGCAGGTCAATGGTCGCATTCCGGTGATTGCCGGTACCGGCGCCAATTCGACCCGCGAAGCCGTCGAATTGACCCGCAATGCCAAGGAAGCCGGCGCCGATGCCTGCCTGCTGGTCGTGCCGTACTACAACAAGCCGACCCAGGAAGGCCTGTACCTGCACTTCAAGCACATCGCCGAAGCGGTCGACATCCCGCAGATTCTCTATAACGTTCCCGGCCGCACCTCCTGCGACATGCAGGCCGAAACCGTGATCCGCCTGTCCACCGTGCCGAACATCATCGGTATCAAGGAAGCGACCGGCGACCTCAAGCGCGCCAAAGCCATCCTCGATGGCGTAAGCAAGGACTTCATCGTCCTTTCCGGCGATGATCCGACTGCCGTCGAGTTGATCCTGATGGGCGGCAAGGGCAACATCTCCGTTACCGCCAACGTCGCTCCGCGTGAAATGGCCGATCTGTGTGAGGCCGCCCTCAAGGGGGATGCCGAGACTGCACGGGCAATCAACGAAAAACTGATGCCGCTGCACAAGGACCTGTTCATCGAAGCCAACCCGATTCCGGTGAAGTGGGCTTTGGTTGAAATGGGCCTGATGCACGAAGGCATTCGCCTGCCGTTGACCTGGCTGAGCGCACCCTGTCACGAAACGCTGCGCACGGCCCTGCGCCAGTGCGGCGTCCTGGTTTAATTGAGGAAGTACAACGCATGAAGCGAATGGCCGGACTTTCCGCACTTGCCTTGATTATCTCCAGCACCAGTGGCTGCGGATGGATCTGGGGCCCGGAAGGTTATTTCCGTGACCGTGGTAGCGACTACCTGGAAGCGCAACAGACTGCACCGATGCAAATACCGCAGGATGTCCGTACCGCCAAGCGTCTGGATCCGCTGTTGCCGATCCCGCGCAACGTGGCCGATGACACGGTCAAGGGCGAATACGTCGTTCCTCGGCCGCAGCCGCTGACGGCGGGTGCCGATGCCAGTGCCTATTCCCTGCAGAAGAGCGGCGGCTCCAGCTCCATCCTGGCGCAGAACCCGCCGGCGGAAGTCTGGCCTGTGGCTGTTCAGTTCTTCCAGGACAACGGCTTCCGTCTGGATGAACAGCGTCCGCAAACCGGCGAATTCACCACGACCTGGCAGCATTCCGACGAACTGTCCGCGGCCATGGCCAAGCGCCTGAGCGCGGCCGGCGTCAGCACAGACAGCGAAACCCGCGTGCGGGTGCGCATTGAGCCGGGCGTGCAGCGCAACACCAGTGAAGTCTATGTGGTCAGCGCCGAGCGTCCTGCCGGCAGCACCGCTGACGTGGCCTTCACCAACCGTTCGGTCAACACTGGCCTGGACGCGGCACTGGTCGACGACATGCTCGCGAGCATGAGCCGTATCTCGGAGAAGGGCGGTTCGGTCTCCATGCTGGCATCGCGTGATTTCGACGCGCCAAGTCGTGTCAGCCTGAGCGAAGACGGCAGCGGCAACCCTGTGCTGAACGTCGGTACCGACCTGGATCGTGCCTGGTCGAGCGTCGGTCGTGCGCTGGAACAAGGCGAATGGCGTGTTGAAGACATCAACCGCAGCCTGGGCCTGTACTACATCAACCTGGCCGAAAAAGCCGAGAAGAAAGACGACAAGCCAGGCTTCTTCAGCAGCCTGTTCGGCAGTGCGCCGAGCAAGGAAGAGCTTGACGCCCGCGCCGAGCGTTATCAGGTTCGCCTGAGCAAGGTTGGCGAGAACGTCCAGGTCACCGTCGAGAAAAACATCAACACCGTGGCGCCGGCAGACGTGGCGCGTAAAGTGTTGAGCAAGATTCAGGACAACCTGGGCTGATCCTATGCGTTTTGCCGTTCTCGGCAGCGGCAGTCAAGGGAACGGCACGCTGATAGCCAGCGCTGATACGTACGTATTGGTGGATTGTGGTTTCTCCCTGCGGGAAACCGAAAAACGCCTGCTGCGCCTGGGTGTGAACCCTGCGCAGTTGAGCGCGATACTCGTGACCCACGAACATGCCGACCACGTGCATGGCGTGGGTTTGCTGTCTCGGCGCTACAATCTGCCTGTCTACCTCAGTCGCGGGACCTTGCGCGGGATGCGCAAACCGATTGAACCCGCAGGCTTTCTGGCCGGCGGCGAGCAGTTGCAAATCGGCGACTTGAGCATCGGTGTCATTGCCGTGGCCCACGATGCACAAGAACCGACGCAATATGTTTTCAGTGACGGTGAGCGGCGCTTCGGCCTGTTGACCGACCTGGGCTCGTATTGTGACAAGGTGCTGGACGGCTATCGGGACCTCGATGCGTTGATGATCGAGTCCAATCACTGTCGTGACATGCTGGCTCGCGGTCATTACCCGTACTTTCTCAAGCAGCGGGTGGGCGGTGAGCTGGGACATCTGAATAACCATCAGGCGGCATTCCTGGTGGCGGAGCTGGGCTGGAAAGACCTGCAACACCTGGTCCTGGCCCATCTGAGCAGCAAGAACAACCTGCCGCAGCTGGCCCGGCAATGTTTTGTCGACACCCTAGGGTGCGACCCGGACTGGCTGCAACTGGCCGATCAAGATTCAGGGCTCGACTGGCGTCACATCGCCTAGCCCATCTACTTAGCAAGCGGAGCCCATCATGGAAAAACGTGAAGAACTCTACCGCGGCAAAGCCAAATCGGTTTACAAGACCGACGACGCTAACCGTTTGATCCTGCTGTTTCGCAACGACACTTCGGCGTTCGATGGCAAGCGTATCGAACAGCTTGACCGCAAAGGCATGGTGAACAACAAGTTCAACGCCTTCATCATGCAGAAGCTCGAAGCCGCTGGCGTGCCGACCCAATTCGACAAGTTGCTGGGCGACAACGAATGCCTGGTGAAGAAGCTCGACATGATCCCGGTCGAGTGCGTCGTGCGTAACTACGCCGCTGGCAGCCTGGTCAAGCGCCTGGGTGTCGAAGAGGGCATGAAGCTCAACCCTTACACCTTCGAGCTGTTCCTGAAGGACGACGCCAAGGGCGATCCGTTCATCAACGAATCCCACGTCGTGGCATTTGGCTGGGGCACCGCCGAGCAACTGGTTCGCATGAAAGAACTGTCGCTCAAGGTCAATGAAGTCCTGAGCAAACTGTTCGACGACGCCGGCCTGCTGCTGGTCGACTTCAAACTGGAATTCGGCGTGTTCCACGATGGTTCCATCGTGCTGGGCGACGAATTCAGCCCGGACGGCTGCCGTCTGTGGGACAAGGCCACCGGCAAGAAAATGGACAAGGACCGCTTCCGTCAGGGCCTCGGTGACGTCATCGAAGCTTATGAAGAAGTTGCCAATCGTCTGGGCGTACCGCTTTAATCGACGCAAGCATCTGAAAGCACAGAAATATTTCGCTTGGGGGGTTCGCTTCCAGCGAAAGTGTTGTTATGATGCGCGCCGTTGGAGAGATGCCAGAGTGGCCGAATGGGACGGATTCGAAATCCGTTGTACCTTCACCGGTACCTAGGGTTCGAATCCCTATCTCTCCGCCATTACATAGAAAAAGCCCCGTAGCTGAAAAGTTACGGGGCTTTTTCGTTTCTGAAGCTTTTTCAGTGGTCTATCGCTGCCGACATCTGATCAAGGGGGCCCGCGAACAGACCTCGATCAAGGAAATCCGGTTGCTTAAACGTGAACCGCGTCAGGCTATTGAACCTGAGTTGGATAGACGGCAGTCGCACCAGCTACCTAAACTGTCAGCAGATTTGGGGATCGGGGGCAGTGGATGAATCGCAACGAACTTCGCAAAGCGGATATCAACCTGATGGTGGTATTCGAAACGCTGATGCTTGAGCGTAATGTCACTCGGGTGGCGGAGAAGCTGTTTCTCGGTCAGCCGACCATCAGCTCTGCCCTCAACCGCTTGCGTGCAATGTTCAATGATCCGCTGTTCATACGCGTTGGTCATCGCATGGAGCCGACAGCGCGGGCAGAGGAAATCATCAAGCACCTGTCGCCGGCGCTGGACTCCCTGTCCGTGGCCTTGAGCCTGACCCATGATTTTGACCCGGCCAGCAGCACGATGACGTTCCGCATCGGGTTGTCCGACGATGTCGAGTTCGGGTTGTTGCCGCCATTGCTGCGAGCCTTGCGCCAGGAAGCGCCCAACGTGGTGTTTGTGGTGCAGCATGTCGATTACTGGCGGATTCCCGACTTGCTGGCGTCTGGCGATATCACGGTGGGTATCAGCCAGACTCGTGGCTTGCCGGCCAATGCCAAGCGCAAGTTGCTGCGACACATCCAGCCCAGCATTTTGCGCGCCGATGCCTCAGACACACTGCTGACCCTCGATGAATATTGCGCGCGACCGCACGTACTGGTGTCCCATACCGCCAACGTCAGCGGCTACGCCGACGAGTGGCTGGCGGAAATCGGCCGCACGCGCCAGGTGGTGCTATCGGTACCGCAATACAGTGCGTTGCCGGCCCTGCTCGCCGGGACGGACCTGATTGCCAGCCTGCCGGACTACACCGCCGAGGCGATGGCTGCATCGGGAATGCTGTTCAAGGAACCCTTTCCGATCAAGACGCCCACCCTGGATTTGTCCATGGTCTGGCTCAGTCATGTCGATACCGACCCCGCCGAGCGCTGGTTACGTTCGCGCCTGGAGGCGTTCATGAGTGAGCGTGCCGTTTTGCCGCTGCCCGAATGAACAGGGCGGCGCTGTGTTATATGTACGACCTTTCCACCCACTGACAGGAACCGACTCATGCCTCACCTGCACATGGAATACACCGCCAACCTGACTGATCTGAATGCCGATGTGGCATTGATGCGGTTGAACAATACGCTGGTGGCTTCCGGCCAGTTTGCTGCCGAATTCGACATCAAGAGCCGTGCGGTCAAGGTCGAGACGTTCAAGATTGGCACGGCACTGGCTGAGCGGGCGTTCGTGCATGTGAAGCTGGCGCTGTTGAGTGGTCGTTCCGCACAGATCAAGAAACAGCTCTCCGAAAGCCTGCTGGAGGTGGTTCGGGAGTTGTGCGAATGGCCGAGCGGTATTGAGGTTCAGCTGTGCGTGGAAATTCTCGATATCGATCGCGATTCCTACAGCAAGACCGCCATCAGCAACTGAATATCAGGCCGTTTCCTGCTCGGCGCAGGCCTGGATCACTTGCTCTCGTAGCCAGGTGTTGGCGCTGTCCTGATCAACGCCTTGGCTCCACTGCATATCGAGAGTGAAACCCGGCAAACCTTCGGGTGCTTCGCAGTGATTGAAGGTGTCTGCGCTGGCCAGTAGTTGCTGGATACGGCGGGGCAGGGTCAGGGCATAGTCGGTGCCGGTAATCAGCTTCAGCGCTGCGCTGTAGCTGTTGGCGCGCGCGATAATCTGGCGCTGTCGTGCCTGTTGCGCAAGCCAGCCGTCGACCATGTTGGTGGCGGACGTCCAGGGTGTCGGGAACACGTGTCGACGTTCGACGTAGGATTGCAGACTCAAGCGCGGTTCTGCCGGCGTGGCGCGCTTGTCGAAAACACAGACCAGATCGTCTTCGAGCAACGTCATCGATTTGAAATCGACGTGGCTGCGATGAAAGTTCGGGCCGAAACACATCACCAGGTCGAGGCTGCCGTCGCGCAGCGCTTGGGCAGGGATATCGGCTTCGAGTTTGAACACATTGACCATCACCGGAAGATCGGCGAGGTCAAAGGTTTTCAACAAGCGCGGCAGGATCAGTTGCTCGAAATATTCCGGTGCGCAGATGTTGAAAGTCACAGGTTGCAGACCCGGGTCGAACGTCGGTGAGCCGGCGTGACACAGGTTGATGCTTTCCAGGATTTTCAGCACGTGAGGGTACATCGTGCAGGCCTTGCAGGTGGGCTGCATGCCACCGGTGCGGGTATTGATGAACAGTTCGTCCTCGAAACAGGTGCGCAGTTTTTTCAGGCAGTAACTCACCGTGGACTGGCTGACGCAAAGCGTCTCGGATACGCCGGTGACGCTGTTTTGCTCGTACACGGCGACGAACACCATCAGGTCCTGCATGTCGAGTTTTCTAAGCGAATTACTGTTCAGCATCCGTTCTGTCTCGCTGCGCCCCTGCGCTGACCGTGCGCAAGTGTGAGCGAATGATCCTAGCGGAACGAGGGCGCATTGAGAATGATTTGCAGGAGGTTTCGGATCAGGCCGAGTCAGCCCTGGGCTACCAGCGACACTGCACGGCGGCTGGACATCAGCAGTGCAAACATGCCGATGCCTACCAGTACCGCACCGGCCAACTCCAGCGGCAGAGGCATCTGGCGCCCCCAAAGCCAATGAAACAAGGTGATGAACAGCGTGCTCAGGTAGATGTAGGAAATCACCGAGGACGGCGCGATCACGCCGATGGCCCGATGCAATAGCCAGAACGTTGCCAGCGTGGCGAATACGGCCAGGTACATCAGCCAATAGAAGTCGTTGAGCGTCAGTAATGATGCCGAGCGCCAACCGCCACTGAATCCACAGAGCGCCAGTAGAAACAGCGCACCGAACAGCATGTTCCAGAACGTCATGGGCACCGGCCCGCGCCCCTTCAGGCTATTGGTTTTCAGGCGTTGGCTGAGGGGGGCGTAGAGCGCCATCGCCAGGCAACCGATGCCGTACACCGTCAAAGCATACGGCGATGGCAGCTCGCCGGGGCCGGTGCCTTTCATGATCAGTAACACAGCCCCGGCAGCGGCGAGCAGCATCGGCACAATCCGTTGTCTCAGGCGGCTGTCAGGTGTCAGCGCGGCTTCGAAACCCAGGGTCATCAGCGGCACCAGCGTGAACATCGTCCCGGTGTTGACGGCTGTGGTGTAGCGCAATGCTTCGAACAGTGAGCCGAAGTACAGCGCGAGCAGCAGGCCGAGCACCGCGTGACCGAGCAGCCCACGGGCGGTCATGACGGCATCGCCTTTAAGCAGCAACAGCGGCAGAAACACCACGGCGCAAAACAGCAGGCGCAAACCGGTCAGCAGGATCGGGTCAATGGCCTGGCTGACTTGCGCCGCTGCGGAAAACGACGCGGCGATCAACAAGGCCCAAAGCAGCATGCTGGCGTGAGCGGCGGCGAAACCGGTGGTTTTCATGGCTGGCTCCGGATCAATGGATGTGGCGGGTGTAGTGCCTTGGGTTGAAGCGCAAGACCATCAACATCATCAGCACCATGACTGCCGTCAGCGACCACCAGGCCCATTCGAAGCTGCCGAGCTGGTCGCGGATTATCCCGGCCAGCAGCGGCGACAGGCCGGCAATCAGGTAGCCGATGCCTTGAACGAACGCGGTCAGGCCACCGGCGCGCAAGGGATTGTCCAGGTGATCCAGCGATACAATCAGGCTCATAGGGAACAGGCCGCCAATGCCCAGCCCCAGCAGGCATGGCCAAATCAGGCTCAAATGCTGCGGGCTCAGAATCAGTCCGCTGAAGCCGGCGATGATGAGCGTCAGCAATACCATCAGCACGTTGCGGCGATCGCGGTTGCGATTGGCGATGACGGGGGTCAGCAGACCTGACAGCACTTCCATGGCGGTCAGAAATCCGAGCAGCAACCCGGCGTGCTGTTCGCTCCAGCCCTTTTCCACGTAGTACGGCGCCAACCAGGCCAGAACACAGGTGTAGGACGCAGTGCTCAGGCCAAAGAAGATCGCGAGTAACCATGCGCGGGAATTGGCGAAGAATGAAACGTTGCTGGATGTCTTTGAATCCAGTGTCGGCATCCCCGCGCGTTGGGTGCCCCAGAACAGCAATGCCAGCACGGCGAGAACGGCCCAGATCGCCAGACCCATGCGCCAGCTGCCGGTGCGCTGCATCACCAGCGGTGAAAAGGACGCAGCAATGGCGGCACCACCCATGATCGACGTGACGTAGAGCCCCATGCTCAGGGCAACGTGGTCGCTGAATCGGGATTTGATCAACGCTGGCATCAGGGCCTGGATCAAGGCGATCCCGATACCTGCCAGCACCGCGCTGAGGATCAACTCCGCTGCTGAATCAAGGAACAACCGCGAAACCGTGGCCACGCCGATGATCAGCAACGAGAACACCACCGTGCGCTGATCGCCGAGTTGCTGGCTCACGCGCAGGCCGACAAACATCGCCAGTCCCATGGCCATGACCGGCAACATGGTCAGCAGTGAAGCCAGGCTGAAGCTTAGCGGGATGTCGACGCGAATCACCGGGAGCAAAGGTCCGACAGCGGCCATGGATGGGCGCAGGTTCAGGGCAACCAGGACAATGCTGAACATGAACCAGAGGGCAGGGAGGGAAGTGGCTCGGGTGTTTTCCATGATCGGGCCTTGAACAGTAGGATTCCGATTAGGCGCGTGATGCCTGGAGACGGCAAATCAGAAAGTCTGGCGTGGTATTTAGAAATTAAATACAAGTCACTGCGACGCAGACCCCCTGTGGGAGCGAGCTTGCTCGCGATGAGGCTATGAATTTCACTGGGTCTGTTGACCGACACACCGCTATCGCGAGCAAGCTCGCTCCCACAGGGGTGGCACCACTGAACGGCCAAATGTTTAGCCAGGCCACATCCAAGGTTCTTCAAATCCTGATTTAACGACTCAACCCATCGTGTGACGCTGCGGGTCATCTGTTTTCTGCGGTTCTCTCTATGGACGGTTGGCCAGTCGCAATCCACTTCAAGGCATCCACAGACGCCCGAGCGTCGAGCCTTGGTCGTCGATTCACACCCGCCACCGCGCCAAACCTCTCTACACTTCCTTCTGAACTGGCCTTCTGGGCGCTGTGGCATTGTCGCCATGCGCGCCCGCCGGATTCGTGCTCTTTCCGTTGATAGTCCCTACCTGTTCCGGTTGATGCCGGGATTAAAGTGCGGGTGCTGTTGCGTACCCGCCTGACACGGAAAAAGAGAGTTCCCATGAGTTGTGCCACGACCTCGTTTGCCACCAGGCAAGAAGCCCTGACCTTTCTGGAGCAGAACCCGGATATTGAAATGTTCGAGCTGTTCATCCTCGACAACAACGGTGTGCCGCGCGGCAAGCTGCTGCATCGTGACGAGTTGCTGGCGGTTTATGAAAGCGGGCGACCATTGCCGAGCACCATCCTCGGGCTGACCATCAACGGCGATGATGTGGAAAACTCCGGGCTGGTCTGGGATGTCGGCGATATCGACTGCCGGGCCTACCCGATCAGCGGCAGCCTCACGCGCATGCCGTGGCGTCTGATACCGACCGCGGCCGTGCAGGTCAGCATGCACCCGACAGAGGGAATGCCCGCCACCATTGCCGATCCCCGCCATTTGCTGGCGAAAGTTATCGAAGGTTTACAGGCTGACGGCTATTACCCGGTCATGGCGGCGGAACTGGAGTTCTACCTGCTGGATCAGCAACGCGACAGCAATGGCCGGCCGCAACCGGCACGGGATGTCGATGGCGGGCGTCCGCGCGGAACGCAGGTCTATGGTTTGCGCGAGCTTGAGCAGATCGAGCCGTTTCTGGCCGATCTCTACAGCGCCTGCAAGCTTCAAGGGATTCCGGCGCGCACGGCCATTTCCGAATACGCGCCGGGGCAAGTGGAAATCACCCTCGAACACCGCACCGACGCATTACAGGCGATGGACGAAGCGGTGCGCTACAAGCGCTTGGTCAAGGGTGTGGCACACAAGCACGGCATGACAGCCTGCTTCATGGCCAAGCCTTTCGATGACCTGGCCGGCACCGGGATGCACATGCACGTCAGCCTGGCGGACAAGGACGGCAACAACCTCTTCGCCAGCGAAGCCCCGGATGGGACGCCACTGCTTAAACAGGCCGTCGCAGGCATGCTTGGCACCCTGCTCGATTCGCTGTTGCTGTTCTGCCCTAACGCCAACTCCTACCGTCGATTCCAGGCCAACAGTTATGCGCCACTGGCGGCCACCTGGGGCGTGGACAACCGCACCGTGAGCTTGCGCGTACCGGGTGGGCCGGCGTATTCCCGGCACATCGAGCATCGGATTTGTGGCGCAGATGCCAACCCCTATCTGGCGGCTGCGGCGATTCTGGCCGGTATTCATCGCGGTATACGCGAACGACTCGACCCTGGTGCGCCGGTGGAAGGCAATGGCTACGCCCAGGCCACGAAATTGCTGCCGACAGACTGGCTGACCACCTTGCGATCGCTGGAAGGTTCGAGTTGGGCCAGGGAAGCCTTCGGCAGGGAGTTCCTCGGTGTCTACCTGGCGGTGAAACGCGCCGAATATCGTCAATTCATGGGTGAGGTCGGAGAGCAGGACTGGCGTTGGTATTTGCACCAGGCTTGAGTCGAAGCTGGACCCGGGCTGAACCATTCTCAAATAGTCTGGAAGTTTCAGGCAGGTTTTGTAAGCCAACTAATTGTTGGCTTCTTTTTCACAAAAAATTGATGGTTGGCTACCTAAAATCAGAGCTGTCTCGGTAAATGAAATTTTCACATTTGCCGAAGACACTTTTTCAGGACCCGCCGAATCTCATGCTTAAGATTAAAGCTGTGCGCCCCGAATGGGTGACACTGATTGCCAGCGCATTTTTGTTAGTTGGCTTCAATTTTGTACTCTGGCAGCACCTGTTCGAAATCACCGCGTCCGATGGCAAAGGCATCGTCATGCGTGTGGCCTTCGGGGCGATGATCTTCGCGGCGTTCAACATTGTGCTGACCCTGCTGGCATTCCGGCCGGTGCTCAAGCCGCTACTGACCCTGCTGTTCATGATCAGCGCGGGCGTGGCGTATTTCATGAGCCAGTATGGTGTTCTGATCGACACCGGCATGTTGCGTAACTTCGCTGAGACCAATGCTACGGAAGTGCGCGACTTACTGTCGCCCAAGTTGTTTGTTTATATCGTGCTGCTCGGCGTTTTACCGTCTTGGCTGTTGTGGAAGACACCGATTGATTATCGCCGTTGGCACCGTGAACTACTCAGTAAAGTTCTGGTGACTTTTGCCTCGGCAGCGGTCATTGGTGGTGTTGCACTGGTTAACTATCAAGGCCTGTCTTCGCTGTTTCGCAATCACCACGAGTTGCGCCTGATGGTGGTGCCAAGCAACTACATTGGTGCCTCGGTTGGTTTCTTGCGCGAGAAAGTAGCAACGGCACAGCAACCCTTTGTCAAAATCGGTGAAGATGCCGTGCGCAATCCGGCCTGGCAAACTCACGGGCGCAAATCCCTGACGGTTCTTGTCGTGGGTGAAAGTGCCCGGGCGGAGAACTTCGGCATCCTTGGCTATAGCCGCGACACCACTCCGAAACTGAGTAAGGAAGATGGTCTGATCGCTTTCACCGATGTGCACTCCTGCGGCACTGAGACAGCCGTATCGGTGCCTTGCATGTTCTCCAATATGGGACGCAAGGACTACAACGCCAGCAAGGCAAAGAACGAAGAAGGCCTGCTGGATGTGCTCAAGCATGCGGGTATCGACGTGATCTGGCGTGACAACCAGTCAGGCTGCAAAGGTACGTGCGATCGCGTCACTATTCAGGACGTCAGCAATCTGAAAGATCCGGCGCTGTGTGCCAACAGTGAATGCCGCGACGAAATCCTGCTGCAAGGACTGCAACATTTCATCGATACCCTGGACAAGGACACGGTGTTGGTACTGCACCAGATGGGCAGCCACGGTCCGGAGTACTTCAAGCGTTATCCGAAAGAGTTCGAACGCTTCACCCCGGTTTGCGAGAGTAACGCCCTGAACAATTGCAGCCGCGAAAGTATCGTCAACGGCTACGACAACACCTTGGTATATACCGACCATGTGCTGTCGACCTTGATCGATCTGCTGCGCAGCAACCAGGGCAAAGTGGATACCGCGATGCTGTATCTGTCGGACCACGGCGAGTCCCTGGGTGAATACAACTTGTTCCTCCACGGCACGCCTTACATGCTGGCACCGGAGCAGCAAAAGCATGTGGCCATGTTTGCCTGGTTCTCCGACAGCTATAAGAAGTCGTTTGCGGTAGATACCCACTGCCTGCAACTGAGTCGTGAAAAGCCCTTGAGCCAGGACAACCTGTTCCATTCGATGCTTGGGCTGCTGGAGGTCAACAGCAAGGTCTACAACCAGGATCTGGACATGTTTGCCGGATGTCGTGGTCCAGTGGTCGACGGCGCGTTGGCCAAAGATTGAGTGCTCCGATTTTGTTTCACACGGCGGCCGCCGACCTGCGGCCTGTAGAACTTTTATCAAGAGCCATTGCACATGTCCGCTCAGCCTCCATCCGCCATCGAGCTTGAGATCGCCCGGCGCTACGACCAGGAGCACGCGCGCGTCTGCCTTCAGCCGCAAGCGCCGGGTCTGGCCGGGCGTCTGGCGCTCTGGCGTGAGGAGCGTTTGGTGCGCAAGGCACTCAAGGTCGCCGGCGAGCCAGGCCTGATCCTTGATGTGGCTTGTGGTGTGGGGCGTTTTTGGCCGGTGCTGGCCGAGCACGCAAATCGGGTGATCCTCGCGACGGATCCGTCTCAAGACATCCTCGATCATGCCCGCACACATCACCCGCAGAGCCTGTTGAAACGGGTCAAGACCTTTCAAAGCTCCGCGTTCTCGATTGGCTTGTCGGAGAACGCGGTTGACTGCATTTTTTGCATGCAGCTGTTTCAGCACCTCCATAACCCGGAACATCGTCTGGCGATGCTGAGCGAGTTTTACCGGGTCAGTCGCGATACGGTGATTGTCGCGGTGCGCCTCGACGGTCTTTTCAAGGGCGCGCATTCAGGCGTGGAGGGCGTTCCGGCCCGGCCGTTACCGAGCAAGACCGAGGTGGAAAGCGAGTTCAGGCAGGCGGGTTTCCGTTTGCTTAGCCATCAGGACTTTTTACCGGGTTGCGCGCGGATGCGCATCTACGTGCTGGGTAAGACCAGCTAGCCCGACGTTGTCGGACTATTCTGTATGTCACGCAGTAATTTTCGCTAACGCTCTTGTTCAGTGGATGCGCGGAAATCGCCGGGGGCGATATATACTGCGCGCCATTCTTCAAGGGAGAGCCGTGTGGCCATCGATATTCACTGGATTCGCGACAACGATAGCCTCGGACGCTTGTGTGCCGAGTGGCAGCAATTGCCATTCGTTGCCCTCGACACCGAATTCATGCGGGTCGATACCTTCTACCCAATCGCCGGCCTGCTACAGATCGGTGATGGCGTTCGCGCCTATCTGATCGACCCGCTGACCATCGACAACTGGCAACCATTGGCCGCGTTGCTGGAAAACCCGGCGGTGGTCAAAGTTGTCCACGCGTGCAGCGAAGACCTCGAAGTCCTGCTACGCCTGACCGGCAGCCTGCCGGCGCCACTGTTCGATACGCAATTGGCTGCCGCTTACCTGAACCTCGGTTTTTCCATGGGCTATTCGCGGCTGGTGCAGGAAGTACTCGGCATTGACCTGCCCAAGGGTGAAACCCGTTCCGACTGGTTGCAACGTCCGCTTTCCGAAACCCAGATCAGCTATGCCGCCGAAGATGCCGTGCACCTGGCTGAAGTGTTCGTAAAGCTGCGTCCAAAGCTGTCTGCCGAGAAGTACGCCTGGGTCCTGGAAGACGGCGCCGAACTGGTGGCCAACCTGCGCCGCGAGATCGATCCGTACGAGGTCTATCGCGATGCCAAGCTGGCCTGGAAGCTGTCTCGCGCCCAACTCGCCGTTTTGCGTGAACTCTGCGCCTGGCGCGAACAGGAAGCCCGGGCCCGTGACCTGCCGCGCAACCGGATCATCCGCGAACATTCGCTGTGGCCGCTGGCGCGTACGCAACCGGACAACCTCGGTGCCCTGGCGAAAATCGAAGACATGCACCCGCGTACCGTGCGTCAGGATGGCGAGTTTCTGCTTGATCTGATCAAGCGCTCTGGCAGTGTGTCGCCTGATCAATGGCCGCCCGCCGTGCCGGAGCCGCTGCCGGTGGATGCCGCCGCATTGCTCAAGCAACTGCGGGCCATCGGTCAGACCGAGTCCGAACGCCTGAACATTGCGCCGGAACTGATGCTGCGCAAGAAAACCCTGGAAGCGCTGCTCAAGAGCGGCTTCCCCAATGGTCCCTACCAATTGCCTGATTCGCTGCGTGGCTGGCGCCGCGAATTGATGGGCCAGGCGCTGCTCGACAGCCTGGCCACCGCCGGAGAACAGCCTTGAAACGTATTTGTTCCATCTACCGCAGCTCGAAGAAAAACGAAATGTACCTGTATGTGCTCAAGAGCGATGCTCTGGAGCGCGTGCCGGAGCCCCTGATGGCAGCCTTCGGCAAGGCCATCCACGCGTTCGACCTGGTGCTGAGCCCTGAGCGCAAACTGTCGCGCGAGGACATCACGATCGTACTGGAAAACCTCGAAAAACAGGGTTATCACCTGCAAATGCCGCCTGCCGAAGACGAGTACATCGAGCACTTGCCGGAAGAATTGTTGCGTCGCAACGATCCGGTGTGAGCGGCAGACAGGCTCTGTTCAGAGTGGTTATGAAACACTGATTGATTTTAGCGATGGCAGCATCGACGGAGCACCGCTCTGTCGGTGGCCGTCTGCACCGTTTTTGAAAGGTTTGAAGCATGCGCGTCCTGATTGCTGAACACGACCACCCCGTGTACGCCCAACTGTTGCGCGAGGCGGCACCGGATCTGGAGGTGCTGACCAGCGGTGATTCCGCCGAACTGGCCAGCCAGGCCGCCGATTGTCCGGTGTGGCTCCC
>NZ_AKJL01000092.1 GCF_000282355.1 Pseudomonas sp. GM49 | reverse complement strand
TTGGCCGATGGGACACACGGTCGGCGGCCACTTCGGGGGTCAGCTCAAGGAACACGAAGCCCAGGCCCGGCAAGGCACTGCGCAAGCGTTCGCGGTAGATGTGTTTGAGCGCCGAACAGGTCAGCACCGGGCGCTGGCCCTTGGCGTCGACACGGCGCAGTTCATCGCACAGGCTGTCGAGCCAGCCGGCGCGGTCTTCGTCGTTCAGGGGGATCCCCGCGCTCATCTTTTCGATATTGGCGGCAGGGTGGAAAGAGTCGCCTTCAATGGCCGTGGCGCCGCTCAGTTGGCACAGGGCCTCGCTGACGCACGTTTTGCCGCAACCGGCAACGCCCATGATGACCAGGGCGGTGATGGGATGATTCATGTAACACCTCAGCGCGCAGACAGCGCTACCTTTGCCAGTTATGACACTAGACCAAAAGCAGAAGTTGCCGACGCCTTTCTTGTCATTTTAAGGGTTGCAGCAGGTTCGTTTCCCAATGCCAAAAAGCGAGGATCAGGCGAACCCCCGCTCACGCATTTGCAGCTGCATCGAGACAGCGCTACCTTAGTGCCTTGAATTTTGTTTGGCAAGCCGTCGATGAACCCAACCAAGAACGATAAAAATACCCGCACCACTGGCCGCCCTACCCTGAACGAAGTAGCCCGCCTGGCCGGCGTCAGTCCGATTACCGCGTCCCGCGCCCTGCGCGGCGTCAGCACCGTGGCCACCGAACTGGTGGAAAAGGTGCAGAAAGCGGCGCTGGAACTCAACTATGTGGTCAACCCCGCCGCCCGTGCCCTGGCCTCGGCCCAGAGCCAGTCAGTCGTGGTGCTGGTGCCGTCGCTGTCCAACCTGCTGTTCATCGACACCCTGGAAGCCATTCATCAGGTCCTGCGGCCAAAGGGCTTTGAAGTGCTGATCGGCAACTTCCACTATTCGCGCGATGAAGAAGAAAACCTGCTGCGCAATTACATGGCGTATCAGCCGCGCGGTTTGTTGCTGACCGGTTTCGACCGCACCGAAAGTTCGCGGCGGATGATCGAAGCCAGCAATATTCCCTGTGTGTACATGATGGAACTGGACAGTGCGGCCGGGCTCAATTGCGTGGGTTTCTCGCAACTGGCCGCTGGCGAAACGGCAGCCGAGCACCTGCTGTCCCGCGGTCGCAAACGCCTGGCCTACATCGGCGCGCAGCTGGATCAGCGTACGTTGCTGCGCGGCGAAGGCTTCCGCAAAGCCCTGCAAAAAGCCGGTTTGTATGACCCGGACCTGGAAGTGTTGACGCCACGCTCTTCCTCGGTTGGTCTGGGCGGCGAGCTGTTTTTGCAACTGCTGACCAGTCACCCCGATGTCGATGCGATCTTCTTTGGCAACGACGACCTGGCCCAGGGCGCCCTGCTCGAAGCCTTGCGCAATGGGATCAGGATTCCCGAGCAGGTGGCGATCCTCGGTTTCAACGACTTGCCCATGTCCGAGCACATGGTCCCGCGCCTGAGCAGCATCAACACCCCGCGCGAGGCCATCGGCCGTCGCGCGGCAGAGCAGATGCTGACGCTGATGGCCGGCAACACCGTGGCCAGACCGGTGCAGGACATGGGGTTTGAGTTGAAGGTGCGTGAAAGCACGTAGACGCGACACAACCGCAGTGAAGTGAGACTTTGTGGCGAGGGGGCTTGCCCCCGTTCGACTGCGGAGCAGTCGTAATCCGGTTCACGGGGTTTAACTGTATGACCGCAGTGTCTGCTTTGGGGTCGCTTCGCAACCCAACGGGGGCAAGCCCCCTCGCCACAGAGAAGGCATCTCACCCTCGCTCAGTGTTCAATCCTGCGGATCGAGGTTATCCAGCACCCGATTCACCGCCAGTTCGGCCAGCATGATGATCTGTGCGATCGCCAATGCCGTGTTGCGCTGGCTGCCTTCCAGAAACGTAGCAAAGTCATTGGTCATCACACTCGCCGAGGCCAGTGACTCGCAGGCGTGAGCCAACAGCGTTTCGTTATTGATGCCGGGTGAAATGGAGAACATCGGGCTGGGATTGCGTGGGGGGTTGGGCGTGGGTTTGAACATGGTGATGCTCCTAGAGTAATGGAGCTGCCAAGTCTCGCTGCGATACGAAGGGTGGCAGCTGTACGCGGGTCGCAGACCGGGACTCTAGAACCCGGTAGACCCGAAGGTCTCCCACGCACAGCCGCCATAACGTGAATTGATCACGAACAGTGGACGCTATGCGTCTAGAGATACCCGGGCTGCGAAACCCGATCGCTGAATTTGCAGCGACACGGAACGATAAAGTCCGGATACCAGGCGCACAAGTCGGCGGATTCTGGCGTAGTTGTAGGCAAGGGTGCAAGAAACCGTAATCTGCGAAACTCATCTGAAGCCGCTCTCCTACAGCGCCTTCCTATATGCCACCACCTACAATTGCCTGTAAGTCATTCTCGCTGGAGCAGACTATGGAACATGCACTGAAGATTCTCGGCAAAGCTTCGTCCATCAACGTCAGAAAAGTCCTGTGGACCTGCGAGGAACTGGGCATAACCTACGAGCGCGAGGACTGGGGCAGCGGCTTTGCCTCGACCCACAGCCCGGAGTTCCTCCGGTTCAATCCCAATGCGCAGGTGCCGGTGATCATCGATGAAGCCGGGGTGTTATGGGAGTCCAATACCATCTGCCGCTACCTGGTCGGCAAACACCATCACCATCATACCGAGCTGCTGCCTACTGAACCTGCCGCCCGCGCTCGGGTGGAGCAGTGGATGGATTGGCAAGCCACCGAGCTCAATCCGTCCTGGAGATACCCGTTCATGGCACTGGTGCGCAAGGACCCGGAATTCCAGGACCCGCATAGCCTTGAAGTCGGCATCCGCGGCTGGAACCAGAAGATGGGCATCCTCGAACATCAACTCGCGACCACCAAGGCCTATGTCGCCGGACCGCGGTTTACCCTGGCCGACATCGTCATCGGCCTGTCGGTCAACCGCTGGCTGATGACCCCGATCGAGCGTCCGGACTACCCCGCCGTCGATGAGTATTTCAAACGCCTGGCGCAACACCCCGGTTTCCTGAAGCATTGCTGCAACGGCTTGCCTTGAATGGCCGCAGGTTGGCCGCCTCGCACTAACCGCCACACAATGAAAAAGGGTCCCTCTACCGGGACCCTTTTTCATTTGTCACGACTAGTTCAGTTGCAACGTCGAATTGAACTGGCTGATCGCATCCACCACGTGACGCGAGCCCTGCTGGATTTCCAGGATCACCTCCCCCGCCTCGTTCGCCAGTTCCACGCCGAGGCCGGTTCGACTCAAACTCGATTGCATGCTCGATACCGCGCTGAGCGACAAATCGTGGTTCTTGCGCACCACCTCGACAATCTCCAGCGTCGCCTGACTGGTACGCGCCGCGAGGCTGCGCACTTCATCGGCCACCACGGCAAACCCACGCCCATGCTCACCGGCCCGTGCCGCTTCAATCGCCGCGTTGAGCGCCAGTAGATTGGTCTGATCGGCAATGCCGCGAATGGTCTGCACGATGGTGCCGATGATGTCGGACTGTTTGCTCACGGCATCGATGCTCAGTGCCGCTTCATTCAGGTCCCGGGAAATGTCCTGGATGATCTGCACGGTCTGCTGCACCACCTCGGAACCTTTGCGCGCACAGACGTCGTTTTGCACCGAGGTGCTGTGGGCCGATTCAGCGGCAGTCTGCAGGGTGGTCATCTGGTGAGTGATGTCGCTGGCAAACTTGACCACTTTGTACAAACGCCCCTTGGCGTCGAACAGCGGGTTGTAGGACGCTTCCAGGAATACCGTCTGACCTTGCTTGTTCCTGCGCTCGAAACGGTGAGAGTGGTATTCGCCACGATTGAGCGAGGCCCAGAAATTCCTGTAGCCCTGGGACTCGGCTTCGGCCCGGTGGCAAAACAGGCTGTGATGCTGGCCGAGCACCTCGTTGAGTGAGTAATGCATGGTTTTCAGGAAGTTATCGTTGGCGCTGATGACCTTGCCATCGGGAGTAAACTCGATCACCGCCATGGAGCGGCCTATCGCGGCGAGCCTGCTTGCGTTTTCGTGCTCCTTGTTGACCCGGGCGGTGATGTCGGTGGCGACCTTGATCACGCTTTTAACTTGTCGGTCGGGACCCAGCACCGGCATGTAGCTGGCTTCGAGCCAGATCTCCCGGCCGCTTTTGTGCAAGCGCAAAAAGGTCCCGCTCAGCGACTCGCCCCGCGCCAGGTCGCGCCACAGTTTGGTGTAGTCGTCGCTGCGGTAAAACTGCTCTTCACAAAAGATCCGGTGATGCTTGCCGCGCACTTCGTCGACGCTGTAGCCCATGGCATTGCAAAAATTTTCGTTGGCATCGATGACGATGCCGTCCGGGGTGAATTCAATCATCGCCATCGAACGACTGATCGCCGCCAGCTTGGCGTTGGCCTCGGTCAGCGCACAGCTGAGTCGTTCGATTTCCAGCAGGTCAGCCTTGTGATGTAGGTTGAACATTGTTGCATCACCTTCTGTGCGTTTTTTTGATTGATGAAAGTTGCAGGTCTTTCACATCCACCACTACGTTCCATGGAACAGGCGCACACATCCCTCCAAAAAGAAGGACTCGTCAGGTGATAAATGATGATCAATCGGAGGGGTCCTAAATCGGCACTCTCATCAAGACATCCTTCTCTTGATAGCCCGCATGCGGGCCAGCCCTAACAGATTCAAATCAAAGTCCATTTAGCGCGCGGCTCCCTGTCATTAAGTGTCGGTGCCTTCGATTGCGCACTCTTTCGCCAAGACTTCGACTGCCCCATCACGGTCGACATAGTTAGTTACAGCTGATCATAGACAGCCACCTTGGGTTTGCAAGGCCACTAGTATGCCATCACCGAGGACAAAATCGATTCAGCGGCCGGCGGTGAAAGCGGTGTTGGCTGCCGAATTGGCGTAAGACTTCAAATCGCATCGCGAGCAAGCTCGCTCCCACAGGGGATCTCTGCTGACCACGGGTTGTGTGGGCACAACAGATCCAATGTGGGAGCGAGCTTGCTCGCGATGGCTACCTTCCAGGCACCACAAAACTACAAGCTGGCACTCACCCTGGAGGCCACCTCCCCCGGCACCCAGCCCTTCCACACCTGCGGCTGTTCACGCAAAAACGCTTCGGCGACCTCACGGGGTTTCTGCCGCTTTTCACTCATCTGGCCCAAGGTCTGGTTCAACAGATCAATCGGCAAATCGACTTTTTCGAAGAACGTCACCAGCTCCGGATATTGCACCTTGAACGGTGCCGATACGCCGATAGCCAGGCTGGCCGGCATCGAGCGCGTGCCTTTGGGGTTCGGGTTGTTGGCGTCGGCCAGGGTTTTCCAGGCTTCGGCGTCGAACGGCGGTTCGTCGAGTTTCACCAGTTTGAAACGCCCCAGCAGCGGTGTCGGCGACCAGTAGTAGAACAGCACCGGTTTGCCACGGCGGATCGACGACGCCACCTCGGCATCCAGTGCGGCACCGGACCCCGTGCGGAAGTTGACGTAGCTGGCGGTCAGGTCATAGGCCTTGAGTTTCTGGCTGTTGACGATTTCCGAGGTCCAGCCGGTCGGGCTGTTGAGGAAGCGTCCGCGGCTCGGGTCTTCCGGGTCGCGGAACACGTCCTTGTACTTCGCCAGATCAGCGACGGATTTCAACTCCGGGGCCAAGGGCTTGATGCCGCGTTCGGCATCGCCCTTGATCACGTACTCTGGCACCCACCAACCTTCGGTGGCGCCTTTGACCGTATCCCCAAGGCCGAACACCTTGCCCTCCGCCGCAGCCTTGACCCACGCCGGACTGCGCCCGGCCCATTCTTCACCTATGACCTGGATATCGTTTTTGGCCAGCGCCGCTTCAAGGCTGACAGTGCTGCCCGGCAGCGTGTCAGTCGGGTAGCCGTAACCTTTTTCAACGATCAGGCGCAGGATTTCGGTGATGAGGCTGCCGCTTTCCCAGGTGATGTCGCCAAAGTGGATAGGTGCCGTTTTCTCTGTGGCCGATGCCGGGTGGGACAACAGGCTCAGGGCCAGCAGCGAACTGCCGAGCAGGGTTTTGATCGATCTCATGCGGACCTCTGGTTCTGGAGTGGGCTGTTCAGGGATTGATTGGCGCTGTGCCGGTCGCACAGGGCCTGGGAACGGGTCATGTAGTCGCTGACCGAACGCAGCGAGATGCCCAGCGCAGCGGCAATTTGCGGATAGGTCAGGCCGTCGATCCGCGACAGCAGGAAGGTCGAGCGGACTTTGCCTGGCAGCCGCTGAAGACTGCGATCCACACGGCTCAGGGTCTGGGACAACTGAGCCAGTTTTTCCGGCGATTCGGCGTGGATCGGCTCGGCCTGTTGCAATTGCTGAAGATGCCGGCGCTCCAGATCACCTCGGCGCCAACGCTGATAGAGCAGGCGCCGGGCGATGGTGGTGAGCAAGGCACGGGGTTCACGAATGGCCGTCAGGCCAGGGGCTTCGAGCAATTGCACGAAGGTTTCGCAGGCAATGTCTTCGACACCGGCGGCATCGTTCAGAGACTGACGCAGGCGTGTGCAGAGCCAGTGGTAGTGAGCGCGGAACAATCCGTCCACGTGATTGCGATGAAGAATATCGGCGCCGGACATAGGGGCTCCTGGGTTAGGGGTCGCTGAATGTCCGGTGGTCCGGTGAGGCGAATCCTAGCAAGGAGCCTTATTCTTTAATAATACTTAAAACTTATTTTTATATTCCCATAAAGAATTAAAGATCACTTGCGCCTGACAGTCCGTCATCGCGGGCAAGCCCGCTCCCACAGGGTTTCGGTGTACCTGTGGGAGCGTGGCTTGCCCGCGAAAAATGGACCTGTCGACCCGACATTTGCGCCCTATCGCAAATCTCCATACCCCAGCATCTCGGCCTCACGCTGATAATCGAGCACAACCTGATAGTCGCTTTCGCTAGCCGGCAGCACCTCTGGCAACCCGAGGATTTCGGCGACGTCAGGCAATTCGCGCAACGCCTGATTCATCGCCTGCAATAGCCCTTCAGCCTGCTGATCGCTGAAGGTGGCTGCCGTGATGTAGGGCAACGTCGGACTCAATGCACTGCGAGCAATCACGCGCAAACCGGCCACTTCCTCCTCGGCATGGCGCGCCAGATAGGCAAAGGTCACGCTGTCGATGGCCGCCAGATCAGCCAGGTCTTCGCGCAACCAGCGCAGGCTTTCGCGATGACTACCGCTGATTCCGACCTGCGCAAAAAACTGTCCGTCACGTTGCAACGGCGCCAACCGGTGGCGCAGCAGGTTCATGCCGCTGTTGGAGTCATGGTTATTGATCACGCCTCGGCTGCCGCGAAAATCCGCCAAGGTCTGTCGTCGATCATCGACGCGGCCCAACAGCAGGCTGCAATGATTGCCGCCGCTGCTGTCCGGCAGTTCATAACGAGGGCGCCCCAGCACCCGGACCTTGCCGCGCAATGCCGTCATCAGCGGATAGCCACAGGTTTGTGTGAGCAGCAAGTGCGGCGACAGCCACATCTCCATCAGTGACAGGCCTTCGGCAGCGCCGCGGGTTTCGCCCAGGTGCTCGAGGATTCGCGCCAGCCAGCGCTCGTTAGCCTGGCGGATAGGCTCGGGGGCGACGTACATCAGTAGTTCGGCGATGTGTTGGGTCATCAGGATATTCCAATACAACAGTGTTCCCTGTGGGAGGTGATCCATGGATCAGTGAAACGGATGCCTCGGGCTGTCGATGGCTTTCACACTGTGTTGTCGCCACAACTGCCCATAACCCCGCACCAGAAATCCACCACTGCGCGCCAGCCATTGCTCGCGGCGGGTCCGATAGGCGCGGGGCAAGTCGTACCAGGGCAACCCCGGCAACTCGTGATGCACCAGATGAAAATTGAGGTTCAGGAACAACCAGCGCCACGGCCACGCCGCTTCATTGAGCACGGTGCGTTGCTCCGGCGCCGCGTGAGGCCGATGTTCATAGTAGGAGCGAATCATGGCGATCGACAGCGCCGGCACACTGATCAGAAACAGGTAATGCCATACCGGCAACACGCTGACATTCGTGATGAACAACAGCATCAACCCGGTCATCAAGCCATGACTCAGCCACATCAGCCAGGCCTGATACTCGCCCACTCCAAGGCGCTGCAGCTCTTCGCGGGCCAACGCCACCAAGGCCAGCGGTGCACCCAGGGCAAAGCGCCCGAGCACGGTTTTGTTCAGCCAGTGCAGGCTGCGCACCAGCAGCGAACTGCCCCGCCACTGCTCGGCGCTCAGGTAACGGCTTTCCGGATCGCAACCGGGAATTGTCAGATCCTCGTCGCGGTGATGCAGCAAATGGCTATCGCGATACAAGGTGTACGGATACCAGACCGCAAACGGCGCGTAGCCAAGAATTTTGTTCAGGGTTGGCCAGCGCGTGGGATGACCGTGCAGCAGTTCGTGTTGCACGGACAGCCACAGCACCAACAATGGAATCAGCAACAGCGTGCTCCACCACAAACCCAACCGATGGCTGGCCAACACGATGCCAAACCAGCCGCCATACACACCGATCAACAGCAACCAGGTCGGCCATTCGGTGCGCGCGGTGAAGCGTCGGCGCAGGGTTTCGATTTCTTGTTGGTGGGCGCTATCAAAGTAATGGGGCATGGCGTTGCTCAGATCGGGGACCAGTCCCCTTCTGTGCAATGGCCTTGGGAAATCCTGCAGATTATTTTCAGGAAGATCGCTCCCATGTTGCATGGGAGCGATCAATCAACGCGGGATCAGTGACCGAACACGCCGACCTTCTTGGCCTTCTTGTCCGCGCGCTTTTCAATGGCGGTTTTCACCGGTTTCTTTTTCGCCGCTTTCTTTGAATCCATACCTTTGGACATGATGCGTACTCCACTCATGGGGATGTGAGATCAGGTATACACCTATCCCGGCGCGCGTGTTCTTTTATAATCGCCCACTTGCACACCGACAGTCCGAGACCATGCCCGATACCCGATTCACCCTGCTCGACGAGCCGTTATGGCCGTTGATGAACAAGTTCTATCGCGCTCACCAATCGTCGATGAAAGCCGTGCGCGAGGCACAGCTGTGGGTGGCCCGGCGCGACCAGATTGTTGCCGCGCTGTGTTTGCGCCCGGTGTCCGGCGGGCATTGGCTGACCGGGTTGTTTGTCGATCCGGGGTGTCGCGAACAAGGGCTTGCCGCCGGGTTGATTGCGGCCGCGGTGAAGGATTGCCAACTGCCGGTGTGGTTGTTCTGTCATCCGGACTTGCGCGGGTTTTATGAGCGACGCGGGTTCACTTTCGATCCGCCGATGCCTTATGCGATGGTTGAACGGTTGAGCCGTTATGCCCGTAGCAAGCCGATGATTGCGATGGGGTTGGCGCCAGGCGTTTAACTTACTCAACCCTGTTGGAGATCCAATGTGGGAGCGAGCTTGCTCGCGATGAGGCCCGGTCAGTCAACATTGTTGGCGACTGATACACCGCCATCGCGAGCAAGCTCGCTCCTACAGGGTTTTGCGGTGGCTTTAGTCGTCGGCGTTGGGATCCAGGTCCGGGAACATCACTTCGGTGAAGCCAAACTTGCTGAAGTCGGTAATGCGCGACGGGTACAAGCGGCCGATCAGGTGATCGCACTCATGCTGCACCACCCGTGCGTGGAAGCCCGAAGCAATCCGCACGATGGGCTCGCCCTTGGGATCGACGCCTTCGTAGCGAATCTGCTGGTAACGCTGCACCGCACCGCGCAGGCCGGGCACGGACAAACAACCTTCGAACCCCTCTTCCAGGGTCGGGCTCAGCGGTGTGATCAACGGGTTGATCAGGATTGTCTGCGGCACGGCCTCGGCATCCGGATAACGCTCGCTGTGCTCGAAACCGAAGATCACCAGTTGCAGGTCGACGCCGATCTGCGGAGCAGCCAGGCCAACGCCACCCACACTTTCCATGGTCTGGAACATGTCGTCGATCAGTTGCCACAGCTCGGGGCTGTCGAACATCTCGGCCGGCACTGGCGGGGCAACGCGCAGCAGGCGTTCATCGCCCATTTTCAGAATTTCACGAATCATGATCAGGTTTCATCAATGGTCGGTTTGTGTGAGTGATCGCGGCCCAGTCCCGACACGTGGTGTTTTTCCTCATGGACGGGACCGTGCTCGCCAGCCACTTTTTCGCCAGGGTCCTTGCCCTCACGCGACATGTGCTCGATCACCGCATTCATCTCCGCGCCCAGCAGCAGCACCGCGGCGGAAATGTAGAAGTACAGCAATAGCACAATGATCGCACCGATACTGCCATACATGGCGTTGTAGTTGGCGAACTCCTTGACGTACAAGCCGAAGCCCAGGGAGGCGATGATCCACACCACCACCGCCAGCACCGAGCCTGGGGTGATGAAGCGAAACTCCTGTTTGACGTCGGGCATGACGTAGTAGATCAACGCCACCGCGACCATCAGCAGAACCACGATCACCGGCCAGCGCGCGATGGTCCAGAGCGTGACGATGAAGTACTCAAGGCCGACTTGCGCGGCGATCCACTCCATCACCTGCGGCCCGAGCACCATCAGCGCAGCGGCGATCAGCAGCATGCCGGCAATGCCGACGGTGTAGATGATCGACAACGGAAAACGTTTCCACAGCGGGCGGCCTTCAACCACGTCGTAGGCAGCATTCATCGCACTCATCATCAGCCGCACACCGGCGGAGGCGGTGTACAGCGCAATCACGATACCCACCGACAGCAAGCCGCCCTTGGATTGCTGCAACTGGTCGATCACCGGGTTGACCTGCTCCAGTGCCTGGGGCGGCAATACCAGTTCCGATTGCAGGCGCAGCCAGGAGAAGAAATCCGGCAGGTGCAGAAAGCCGATCAGGGCAATCAGGAAGAGGATGAACGGAAACAGCGAAAACAGCATTTGATAGGCCAGCGCCGAGGCATAGGTCGACATTTCGTCGGCGATGAACTCGGTGACCGTGCGCATCATCACACGGTGCAGGGGCAAGCCTCTCATGTCCGGAAAAATCATTAGCGTCTCCATTCGCCGCATACGCATTTGGGTTGAAGTCGTGGCGACTCAGGGGCCGTTTTCTTCATCAAGGTAGCCCAGTTGGCGACTTTGAAACAAATTCAGAGTGCAAGTTCAGGCTGACACAAAAACGGCCATCTGAAGATGTCCGCTTCTTCTTTTCATTAAAGACATTTCAATGGAGGAAAGTCGTTACACAAGGTTGACCGGGGGCTTTTGCAGGGCGTTTCATTTATTTTCACCACGACATTTCATCGTTCAGTGCAGGTTGCGCTTTATGTTTGCCCGGCAACCCCTGAGAATGCGCAACACATTCAGGCCATGGCGCTGAAGATCCAATCCCGTAGGAACGTTATGAAACTCGATAAAAAGCAGGCCATTGCCCGCAGAAACCAGGAACTCGGCGGTGCTGTGCTTGGCGTCAACAACTGCCACTTCACCGAATTGAACCGCAACCGCAACATCTGGTGGTTCGACATCCCGGTAGCGCGCCTGGCCGTGGGTCAGTACGAGTGGATTCACCTGCTGATGCACACGCCGGACACCGACGAGTTGCTGCACCTGAAAGTGCCGACCGTGTTCCTGCGCGAGAAGCTCGAAGGCCTGGTGGTGCGCAACCAGGGCAAACGCAAGGCCGCCCTGAGCCTGGAACTGAGCGCCGACAAGGACTCGTACCTGCAAGACATGCGCCCGGCGGGCACCAACGTCAACTTCGCGCCGTTTCGCTTGTAGGAGCGAGCTTGCTCGCGATGGATTCAAGAGCGCTGCGTTTAACCAGTAAACACGCGTTATCGTTAACGACCATCG
>NZ_AKJL01000091.1 GCF_000282355.1 Pseudomonas sp. GM49 | reverse complement strand
CCGCCGCCATAGGCTTGCCGGCCACACGGTAGTAACCATCTGCCAGATGCACGGCGCTCTGTTCGTGGAAGACCTGAATGAACTTGAGTTTCGAGTCTTCTTCGAGGAAGGCGTCGGTGAGTGTCCAGATGCCGTGGCCCGGGATGCCGGCGACATACTCGACGCCGTAGTTTTTCAGGGTTTGCGCCACGATCTGGCTGCCGGTCAATTTGCTCATGACAGGACTCCTTGGGTTGATGTAAGCGGGGTGGATGCGGTGGTTTTGCCGTGACCTTCAGCACGTCCGCGCGTTGCCCAGTTCAGGCCCTGCTTGGTCAGGCGGCGGATATTCGGGTCGGCCAGGTTGCTGGTGTCGTGTCCGATGGAGTGGTAGAAAACGCGTCCCTGGCCCCACTGGCGTACCCAGGCGACCGGGCTGCGGTGGCCCTTGATCCATGGGAACGGGTTGCCGTCGAACGTGGTTTCGGCGAGCACATGGATGTTCGGGTCCACCTGCATGTAGTACTGCTCGGAACGGACCTCGAAATCCTCGACGCCTTGAGTGACCTCATGCGTGTGATCGATGACGTTGACCTGGTAAGGGTGGGGAAAACCTTCGCCCATCGGATGCTCGAGAAAGGAGCCGCCCAGTACCCAGTGGTACTTGAGGCTTGCGCGAAAGGCTGCGCCAGCACCATGCCAACCCACCAGGCCGGTGCCGCTTTCGATCGCTTCAAGCAGGCGGTTTTCCTGCGAGGCGGTCAGCGTTTCAGTGGTGACCGCGTTGTTCCAGCCAATCACGATCAGGTCGTAACCGGTCAAATCCCTGTCCAATGTGAAGATGTCTGTCGACTCTTCAACGTCGAAATCCAGCTCCTGGAAAACGGTCCGGGCCCATGCGGCGATTTCATAGGGGAAATGGCCGGGCCAGCCACCGTATAGATACAAGACTCGACTCACGGTTGGTCACCTCTTAGGTTGGGTGTGAATATTAGGTTATACGTATAACCGCTTATTTAAGCTATCACTCAAAACAGCGCTGTCAATGCCTGAATCAAATTTTTAATGGAGTGGCAAGGCAGGCTAAGGGTTTCATTAAGATTTCGGGAATTGCGACAGGCAGCAAAATGGTTTTGTGCATGCCGCGTTTGAGAATAAAAGGTTATACGAATAACACTATTGTCCGCGCCAGAGCGGTGGCGCTGTCAGGAGTGCTTCAACTTTGCGTCTGTGCTGCGTCAGATCGCGTCAGCAATAAGGCCGCTGCGAAATTGCCGGGAACAGGGGGGTGAGAAAAGATGTTTGCCAATGCTGAGTGCATGTTGCGTGCATCAAGAACCACCTGGAGCAAATTGATGATTCGTTATCTGAAAAAAAGTAAGCCCGTCGAAGCTCAAGCCGAAATTGCTTCGCAAGTTCGCGAAACGGTCGAGCAGATCATTGCCAATGTCGCCAGGAACGGTGATGCAGCCGTTCGGGAGTATTCGAAGAAATTTGATAAGTGGGAGCCTGCGACTTTCCGGCTGACCGACGAGGAGATCGCCGAGTGCGTCGCCAGCCTTTCGGAACAGGAAATCGGCGACATCAAGTTTGCACAAGCGCAGGTCCGGCGGTTTGCCGAAGTGCAAAAAGCCTCGATGCACGATGTCGAAGTCGAAACGCTGCCGGGTGTGATCCTCGGGCATCGCAACATTCCAGTGAACTCGGTGGGCTGCTACATCCCCGGCGGCAAGTATCCTTTGCTGGCCTCGGCACACATGAGTGTGTTGACGGCCAAAGTGGCGGGCGTAAAGCGTGTGGTCGCAGCGGCTCCGCCGTTCGACGGCAAGCCTCATCCTGCCATCGTGACGGCCATGTACCTCGCTGGCGCCGATGAAATCTATTGTGTGGGCGGCGTTCAGGCCATCGCTGCGTTGGCATTGGGCACCGATGACTTCAAACCGGTCGATATGATCGTCGGCCCGGGCAACGCCTTTGTCGCCGAAGCCAAGCGACAGCTGTTCGGCAAAATCGGTATCGACCTGATTGCCGGCCCGACCGAAACACTGGTGATCGCCGATGACAGTTCCGACGTTGAAATCATTGCCGCTGACTTGCTGGGCCAGGCCGAACACGGCGTCAACTCGCCAGCGGTGTTCTTGACCAACAGCGCTGAACTGGCAGAAACCCTGCCGGCGGAAATCGAGCGGCAGTTGGCCATTCTGTCGACCGCGCCCGTCGCCTCCGTCGCCTGGCGTGACTATGGCGAGATCATCCTGTGCGACACCGTGGACGAACTGGTCCAGGAAGCCGACCGCATTGCCTCCGAACACGTCCAGGTTATGACTCGCGACCCGCTGTATTTCCTGGAGCACATGACCAACTACGGTGCGCTGTTCCTCGGGCAGCGGACCAATGTCTCCTACGGCGACAAGGTGATCGGCACCAACCACACACTGCCGACCACCGGGACCGCGCGTTACACCGGTGGTCTTTGGGTCGGCAAGTTCATCAAGACCTGCACCTATCAACGTGTCCTGACTGACGAAGCGTCTGTGTTGGTTGGCGAGTACTGCTCCCGCTTGTGCGGCATGGAAGGTTTTGCCGGGCACAAGGAACAGGCAGATATCCGCATTCGCCGTTACAAGAAGGCTGTCTGATTTCTCCTGTTTATAGAGCGCAACGTTTTTCTGCGTGACAGCGTTCTTTTTTCGAACATCGAACCGGCGGATCTCAGCAGGCCGCTGGTTAGTTGCAGCACTTGGCAAGCGGGTAGCGGGAGAAAGGGTCGTTTCTCGGTATTGCTGGTCACTCTTACCGTTTTTCCAAGTGTTTTCAGGCTCCCCAATTGGGGGGCTTTTTTTTTAGTTGCCAGAAAAAAACTTGTTGTTCCAGGCTGAATTTTAGTGAGGCGATGCGATGGGAACCTTGTCGATTAAAACAAAAATAACGCTGGCAGCCGGGAGTTGCCTGTTTGTCATGGTGCTCTGTCTGGCGGGCTTTTCAATTCAGCAGATGAGCGATACGTCGACGGTGGTCAGAGAGTCCGGTACGAACTCGCTGTCACTGGCATCCATGCAGTACCTTGAGGCGACCGCGCACCTGCAGGCCAAAGGTATTGAGCAGCGGTTCCTCAGCAGCATGATGTTTACCCGTTCCTTGGCCACCCAGGTCGTCATGATGCGCCGACAGGCCCGACAAAATGGATTGGCTGCCAGGCAACTGCGTGGTGATCTGTACCGCCTGATTCGGGCGCAGGTGGCAACCACTCCGGAAATACTCGGCGTAGGCCTCTCATTTGAGCCCAATGCGCTGGATGGCGCTGACTCAAACAGCATCAATGCGGCTGAGTTCACCGGCAATGCCAATGGTCGTTTTGCGGTGTATGTCTCCTCGATGCAAAACTTCGTCCTTGAAGAAAAGGAGATGCAGGATGACGGTGATCCGGGAAAAGCGTGGTGGAATTGCCCGAAGAAAACGCGCAAGCCTTGTTTGATCGAACCCTATTCCTTCCTGTTAAACGGCTCACCGACACTGACCTCGAGCATTGCGTTACCTCTGATGGACGGCGGAAAGTTCATCGGCGTGGTCAGTATCGACCTGGCGCTCAGTAGCCTGCAAAACATCGCGCAGAAAGCCAGTGCTTCACTGTTCGAGGAGCAAGGACGGCTCACCTTTGTCAGTTCTGCCGGCGTCATCGTGGGGCGAAGTGGCGATCCTGCATCGCTGGGAAAATCCATCAAAGACATCTATCCAGGGCAGGCAGTCGAGATGTTCGAGGGGGCGAAAACTGGCGAAACCCTCGCTATTGATGATCCTGGCAACCCGGGCATCATGCTCGTTGTACCGTTTTCCCCTATACCGAACGCCAACCACTGGATGACGGTTATTGAAATGCCGCGTGCCACGTTGATGGCCTCTGTCGCTACGTTGCAGCAGGTTCTGGATCAATCAAATCAAAAGTCGGTAACCGTGCAGGTGACCACCGGAATTGGCGTCACTCTGGCAGGTACGTTGCTGATGGGATTATTGGCGGCAAGTGTCACCCAGCCTATTCGGCGCGTATCCGAAATGCTGGAAAACATCGCCAATGGCGAAGGCGATCTGACCCGGCGACTCCGCGTTGAGCAGCGGGACGAAATGGGGGGGCTGGCAAGTGGGTTCAATCGATTCCTCGATAAGCTGCAGCCGATTATCGCGCAAGTCAGTCATAGCGTAATGGACACCCGGTCCACGGCTGACCAGGCGTCTTCGATTGCAACGCGCACCAGCAGCGGCATGCAACAGCAACTGCGAGAGGTTGAGCAGGTTGCGACCGCCGCTCACGAGATGAGTGCGACCTCGCAAGAGGTGGCCCGACATGCTTCCATGGCGGCGACTGCCGCGTGCGATGGCGATGTCGCTGCCCGCTCTTGCAAAGGCACCATCGAGACTGCTGCACAGTCCATCCAGTCACTGGCGACGCATATGAGCGGCGCCATGACGCGGGTCCGCGAACTCGCCGACAGTAGTGAGAAAGTCGGTAGCGTCCTCAATGCGGCAATCGAGGCAGCCAGAGCTGGGGAAGCGGGAAGGGGGTTTGCGGTAGTCGCTGATGAAGTTCGTCATTTGGCCCAGCGTACCCAGGACTCCGTGAGTGAGATTCAGGGCGTCATCGAAAGTCTGCAGAGCGGAGCACGCGACGTGGTCAACGCCATGCAGAGCCAGCATCGCCAGGCCGACACCAGTGCAGCACAAGCGCTTGAGGCTGTACAGGCACTGACTCATGTCAGTCGGAGCATCGAGATCATCACCGATATGAGCCTGCAAATCGCCAGTGCGGCCGAAGAGCAAAGTGCCGTATCCGAAGAGGTGAACCGTAACATCTCGGCTATCAGGGATGTGACGGGCACCCTGGTGGAACAAGCGGATCAGTCGGCGCGGATCAGCCAGTCCCTGAACGATTTTGCTTACCAGCAACAAGTGCTGATGAACAATTTCAGGGTCTGACCCGTCGGTAGGAGGTTGGGCGCAATGGCGTTGAAGTTACCGCCATCGCGCCCAGGCTCCTACTGGAACTGATCAGCACGCTGAATGTGATCAGCCGCTTTCTCACCGATCATGATTGCCATTGCATTGGTGTTGCTGGAACACAAACTCGGCGCGATGGAGTTGTCGGCGATCCGCAGGCCATCGACCCCGTGTACACGCAGATCGTTGTTCACCACCGCCATGGCGTCTGTACCCATCTTGCAGGTGCCCACCGGATGCAGCGCCGCATGGGCGTGTTGGCGCACGAATCGCCGATAGTCATCACGTGTGCGTAACGGTTCCGCGGGCACATGCTCGCGCTTAATGTGCTCTGCCAATGCGGCCTGGGACATGATATGCCGACCAAATTCGGTGGCCTGCGCCATGCACTCCACGTCGAGCGGGTCAGTCAGGTAATTGGGCTCGATACGGGGCAAGTCCATCGGATCTGCGCTGTGCAGTTGCAGGAAACCGCTCGAACGGGGGCGGGTCTGGCACACGTTCAGGGTGCAGCCGTTGCCACCAGGGACGGAACCTACACCGTCCTCAACACCGGCCCCGGCCATGAAACAGTACTGGGCATCCGCACGGTTCCCGGCCAGAGCAGTACGCCAGAACGCGCCACCTTCGACCACGTTGGAGGTCACCGGGCCTTGTCGAAACAACGCGTACTGCAAGCCGGCGGCGATTTTCCAGTGCGGTTTTTTGTACTTGTCATAACTCAAGGGGCGACGCAGCTCATTGATCAACGACACCTCGATATGGTCCTGCAGATTTTGCCCGACCCCCGGCAGATCATGGATTACCTTTATCCCTTTGTCGTACAGGTGTGCGGCTGGACCAATGCCTGACAGCATCAACAGTTTTGGCGTGTTGATTGCCCCGGCGCTGACAATCACTTCGCGATCAGCTCGCAAGACATGTCGACGGTTTTTCTCAAGGTATTCAACGCCCGTGGCGCGACCGTTCTCGACCAGGATTCGCAACACCCGGCAGTGGGTCTTGACCGTCAGGTTGGGGCGCCGCCGCGCGGGTTTCAGATACGCCACCGAGGTGCTCGATCGCAGGCCGTTGCTGGCGTTGATTTGATACAGCCCGCAACCGTCTTGCACCCCGGAGTTGAAATCGGCGTTATAGGCCAGCCCTGCCTGCTGGCAGGCTTGTAGCCAGAGCTTGGTCAAAGGGTGGGTAAAACGTTGATCGCAGACGCCGATCGGACCGTCTGTGCCATGTGCGTCATTGCTGAAGTGGTCATTGCTTTCGCATTTCCTGAAGAACGGCAGTACGTCCTTGTACGCCCAGCCCCTAGCACCGCTATCGGCCCAACTGTCGTAGTCGGCAGGTTGTCCGCGCAAGTAAACCATGGCGTTGACTGAACTCCCGCCGCCGAGTACCCGGGCCTGCACCATGGTTGGATTTGGCGTGCCGATGTAGCCGGCTGGCGGCTCCCAGGGGTAGCGTTCAACCAGGTCGCCCTGACTGGTTTTATAGAAACCCACCGGGAGATGAATAAACGGGTGGGTATCCCTCGGCCCTTCTTCGAGTAGCAAGACTGACACCTGCGTATCTTCACTCAGGCGCGCGGCGATGACGCACCCGGCTGATCCACCACCGACCACGATATATTGGACCATTGTTGTTCACCGTTCTGATCAAAAAAAACGCCGGACCAGACTCTTGTTGAAGAGCCGATCCAGCGTTGACGTTACTGGCGGACCCTGCACGCAATGCCGCAGGGACCGTCGCTCAACCTTCGGTGGGTCAGGCGGGTATCACCACGAAGCTGTCCGGTTTGCAGGTGAGGGCGACATCCGACCCTGGCGGCAGCGTAAGACTGCCAGGGGTGGGTAACTGCTGGCATTTGAGGTCGATGGTTCCGCCAGCTACGGCGACGCGGTAAATGACCCGATTACCGATGAACGAAGTGTCTTTGACTTTCCCGGCAAAGGCTCCGTTGGCCAGCGGGTTGCCCAAGGCAGGCTCAAGGCCGATGGTTTCGGGGCGGATCGAGACATTGACGGGCCCGGCGCTCAGGCTGTTTTTGGCCATGTGCGCGTAGCGCCCGAACGGAAGCTCGACATAACCACTGTTGGTATCGCCCAGCCCATAGGTGCCGTTGACGATATTGGTGTCGCCGAAAAATTTTGCGGCGAACAAGGTGCGTGGCGACCAGTACATCTCCTGTGGTCCACCGATCTGCTCGATGCCTCCCTTGTTCAACAGCACCACCCGGTCGGATAGGATCATCGCTTCGTCCTGGTCATGGGTGACGTAAACGAAGGTGGTCGAGGTCTCTTCGTGGATCCTTTTTATCTCGTTGAGCATGTGGTGGCGTATCTTCAGGTCCAGTGCCGCCAGTGGTTCGTCGAGCAACAGCACGGCGGGGCGATTGACCAGGGCCCGAGCCAGGGCGACGCGTTGTGCCTGGCCGCCACTGAGCTCGGAGATCCAGCGGTTCTTGAAGCTTTCCAGTTGCACCAACTCCAGTGCCTTGGTCACTTCACGCTTGATTTCATCCCGCGGTTTCTTTTTCAGGCGCAACCCGAAAGCCACGTTATCGAAGACATCGAGATGCGGGAACAGGGCGTACTTCTGAAACACCATGTTGACGGGGCGATGTTCCGGCGCCAGCGCCGTGGAGTCCTTGCCGTCGATCACAACTTTGCCAGTGGTCGGTTCTTCAAAGCCTGCGATGATGCGCATCAGCGTGGTTTTGCCGCAGCCACTGGGGCCCAGCAAGGTCAGGATTTCGTTGCGCTTTACGGTCAGGTCAACTTTGCCCAGGGCAGTCAGATTACCGTAGCTCTTGGATATTCCGGTCAGTTCAATACTGTTGGTCATGGCGATTACTCTGCAGTTTCAGCACGTTCAAGTTCGAGACGACGACGGCGCAGGGTCATGACCAGGCCGGCAATGACGATGATGGCGATGGTCACGACCAGCATGAATACCGAGGCGGCATTGATGGTGGGGCTGACCGCGCGGCGCATCATCGAAAGAATCATCAGGGGCAATGTGGTATCGCTGCCGGTGACGAACACGGTAATCAGGAACTCGTCCAGGGAGAGGGCGATCGCAAGGATCGCGGCACCGGCAATCGTCGGGCCGATAATGGGCAGCGTCACCAGCCAGAACGCCTTGAGCGGCGATGCGCCCAAGTCACGTGCAGCTTCTTCGAACGAGAGATCGAAGTACTCAAGACGTGAACGAACGGACTCGACGAAAAACGGAAAGGTGAACAATGTATGGCCGATGATCACCGTCAACAGTGAGCGTGGCAGGCCGATCAACGAGAAGAAAATCACCAGCGCAATCCCCAGGAATAAACCAGGCAATGCGATTGGAGCGAAATTCATGAAGGCAAAGATGGATTTGATCCGGCCTTTCATGCGCATCAGCGCCAGGGCCGAGAACGTTCCCAGCAAGGTGGTCAGGATGGCCGAGCCTGCGGCGACGATTGCACTGTTGGTCAATGCCGTCATGAAGTCCGGGCTGCTGAACAGCGCTTCGTACCATTGAGTCGAAAAGCCCTCGAACGGGAACGACAGCGAGGCCGACGAATGAAAGCTGAACAGCGCGATGATCGCGATGGGCGCGTACAGGAACAGCATGTAGACGTAAGTGAAGAGCCTGATCATGGCGAGTTACCTTTGTTATGGGCGGTCATCAGTCGTGGTAACGCTTGCCGGGTGCCAGGTTTGCGGCCCGCAACACCCCCAGCAGCAGCGCATAGACCAGCATGAAAACCAGCAGCAGCAAGTAGGCCATCGCGGCCCCCAGTGGCCAGTTACCAACCGAACGAAACTGGTTGGCGATCACCAGGCCAGTGGTCATGGCGTCTCTGCCGCCCAAAAGCTGCGGGGTGACGTAGTCACTGGCCGCCAGGACGAAGGTGAACATGAAGGAGCTGACGATGCTTTTGTGCGCCATCGGCATGATCACCCGCCACAGGATGGTGGCGCCGCCGGCACCCAGGTCCGCAGCGGCTTCCAGGTAATCCTTCTTGATGTCGCGCAAGCCCGACACCAATAGCAGAAGGGTGAAGGGCAGCATGATGTGCACCAGGGTCAACACCACTGAAAACTTGCTGAAGACCAGCCATTCCAGCGGCTGATCGATCAGCCCCAGGTGCATCAGGGTGGAGTTGATCACGCCGTTGGTGCCCAGAATCGAGCGCCAGGCGTAGACGCGTACCAGGTAGCTGGAGAACCAGGAAACCAGGGCCAAGTACAGAACTGCATTGGAGCGCGTCCGGTAAACGATGTAGTAGGCGACCGGGGCGCTGATGATCGTCGACAGCACTGCGGTCCAGAAACCGTTCTGCAAGGCGATCCATAGCGAGTCGTAAAACCCGCTGGCGCTTAACGCCTTGGCGTAGTTGGCCAGGGTTGCGGCTGGTTCCATGCTGAAGGTTTTGGCGGTCCAGAAACTCGCGACCAGGAGCAGCAGCGACGGAATGAGGAAGAACACCACCAGAAAGAACAATGGAGTCGACGCCAGCAAATACCCGCTCAGTGTTTTTTTGTCGATTTTCACGTGTTTGCCAGCCTTTGAATCCCTGTCATCGAGGAGGATGGGCTCGCTGTTGTTCACTACGTTCATGATTATTGTGCCTTTGCTTTTTGTTTCGATAACGAGGGCGCCTTGCCGGGCGCATGCACGTTGTGACGTGTGCTCTCCTTGAGCGGTACGGACGGCTTCCGGCATCGAGCAGAGGAGTGTGTGCCCGCAAGCACCCACTCTCTCGTACAGTCCTCTCAAGCAGTTCTTTCACCCCGCCAGATTGCCGACACGGCTAGAACGAGCCTTTGAAGTTCGCCCACTGATCGATCCATTCAGCATAGGTCACGTACTTGTCGGAGCTCAGGGGCGGCTGGCCGTAGAGCTTCGACTTCTCGAAAAAGCTGTCCAGGTTCGCGTAGTCGAAGGTTGTTCTCAGCTCTTCGGGGAGCAGCGGCACAGCTTTGCGGTTGACCACGCCAGAGAACATCGTGGTGGCCATCTTCGCCTGGGTATCGGCCTCAAGCGTCTTGTTGATGAACTCCAACGCGAGTGGTACGTCCTTGGCGGTCTTCGGAATGAACAGGGCATCGCACCAGAGGGCCGCCCCTTCTTTGGGCACCGATAGCTCTGTGACTACGCCGCGCTTTTTGGTCTCGCTGGGGGTGTTGGCCGACGCCGAGAACACCGCGTCGACTTCGCCCGACACCAACAGCGAAACTGCATCGCCCGAGGAGGCCGCAAAGACTCGGCATTGATCGCGATACGGTTTGAGTTTTTCGAAGGCATCGTCGAATTCGGCGCGGGTCAGGTTAGGAAACTTGTCGCCGTAGCCGGCGATGATCGCGATGAGTGACCAGTTGGAAGTACCGTCATCGACAAAGGTCAGCCGGCCCTTGAGTTTCGGGTCGAGCAGGTCTTTGTACTCGGTTGGTTTCTTCACGTTTTTGGGGTTGTAGACGATGGTATTCATGCCCCACAACAGCGGGATGCCCCATTGCTTGCCATCCCAGTACCAGCGGCTGCCTTTATAGAAAAGCGGGACGGTGTTTTCTGCGGAGTAGTTGGGGATCTGCGAGGTATCGATCGCCTTGAGCAGGCCCATTTCCTGATAGATGGTCTCGTAGCCCAACGCGTACATGGTCAGGTCAAGCTGCACGGGATCGGAGCCGGCCAGGCGCGCGGTGATGTCGTCCTGGTTGCTGGCATAGCTGGAACGTACGGTGATGCCACGCTGTTTGCGCCAGTCGGCCAGCTCCGCATCACCGGTTTCACCTTCCCAGCCAAGAATCTCCAGATGGCCGGAGGACGCGGCAAACGCACTTGGCACGAACGAGCTGATGTACAACCCCGCGGCAGATGCAGCAGCCCCCAGCATAAAGGTGCGCCGGTTCAGGCTGATCGAATCCAGGGTGATGCCGGTTGATCCATAACCCGTCTCTCTTTCTTTTTTCATTTTGAGTTCCTGCCTAGGGTGGTTGTTTGCAAACAATTGGCGACCTGCAATGACGTGGGCTCGGCGGGTTTGGCCGGGAAAGTCCTTATGCATGCAGTCCTGTACATCGGCAGAGTTATGGCCAGCATCGATTCCATGCTGCAGGGGAGCTGTGGCACTGCGCGGCCCAGGTAAACAGGGCATCGCGCCGTTGGCATCCACTGATCCGATTGACTCTTCCTTGGCTGAATGCGCGCCGCTTTCCTCAGGTAGCAAGGTGAAGGCTTCGAGTGGCGCACCCAGCGCTTGATAGGCTCGGCTTGTTGTTTTCATGGATCGAGTATTGGCCTGGCGGGCAGGGCACTCAATTTCGCAGCCCCTTAAAAAGCGACGCACTCTGACGCATCAAAGTGACCTAATCGGCGCAGCAGGCTCCTGATAACGATAGTCCCGCTTGAGCGGGGGACGGGCGGTGTTCACCTGCGTCAACGTGCGTCTCTTTTGCGTGGGGTGCGAAATTGAGCCGTGTCCGTTGCGGGCGAATACTCCAATGACAGTCTTGAGACGAGGCAAGGCGCATTCGCCTTGTGCCAGCGTCTATTCGATGGGAGTTTTTCTGTGAAGCTCACGGGTGGTCAGATTGTTGCGAAAGCGCTGAAAGCGAACGGTGTCGACTATGTTGCCGGCATGCCGGGTGACGGTTCGTGGGCTTTGGTGGAGGCATTGCTGAAGACAGGCTCCGACATCCCGTTCATTCAAGTCATACAGGAGCAGAGTGCAGTCCATCTTGCCGACGGCTATTTTCGTGCCTGCGGTCGCCCGATGGCTGTTCTCTTGCCGGCTCCGCTGGGCCTTTCGAAAGCCTTGGGCGGGATCGCGGTCGCGTTGGCGGATGCCTCGGCCATGTTGGTGATCAGTGGTGGGATCCCCGATCACGACGATGGCTGGCCTGAATTCACCGCCACTGGCATCACGAAAGAGCATGCGCGGGTTTCGTCGATTGAACAGTTGCCGCAGACCCTGCGTCAGGCGTTCGATACGATGTTCAGCGGTCACATCGGCCCTGTCAGCCTGGACATTCCGGCGGCTGTTCAGCGCGCCTCGGTTGACGCCAGCTTGTCACCCGCCACCTTGCGGGCGAACGGCGCTGGCGACATTCCTTCTCTGATGGTTTCCAGACCTGTGGCGCAATTGAGATCGGTCCTGGAAGGGGATGCGATTCTGGTGGTGGGGACGCAGACTCTCCAGGACATCGTCGGTGAGATGTTCCCGGATTTTCAGCACCAAGGTCATTTCTGCACGGCTGGCGCCGGTACGGTGGGTTGGGCGGTTCCAGCGGCCATTGGCGCGAAGCTTGCCATGCCGGCACGCCAAGTGGTGTGCGCCGTCAGTGACGGGGATTTTTTGCAGTCGATGCAAGAGATGGCGGTGTGTGTGATGCACAGTCTTCCCGTGGTGTTTCTGGTGTTCAACAACAGCGGGTCCGAGTCGTTGAGCGATGTGCAGGTTTCGCTTGCGAGGCAACCTCGGGCCGGGGAGTTCAATTTGCCGGACGGCAAGCCTTACTCACCTGACTTCGCGGCCATCGCCAGAAACTTTGGTCTTGAAGCGTGGAGAGTCGAACATGCTTCGCAACTCAATCCAGCTTTCATCAAGGCGCTGAACAGTAAAGGGCCTTCGTTGGTCGAGATTATTACTGCGCGCGGTTCGCGCGTAAATTAATCAAGCCGTCAGCAGAGGAATCAGGCAATGGGCATTCTGGACTGGAAACACTGGATCGTCATTCTGATGGTGGTTGTGCTGGTCTTCGGCACCAAAAAACTGAAGAACCTGGGCACCGATGTCGGCGAATCCATCAAGGGTTTTCGCAACGCCATGAATGACGAGGACGCGGACAGCGAACGCCCACCGGCCTCGGTGCAGCAGGCTGGCGCTGCTGTTGATGCACCGCCGGTCATCGGCGGCCAGCATCGCCAGGTCTGAGCAGCGCGCAGGCGGCCTCAGCCGCCTCAGTCCTGACCGCCCCAGACAATAGCGGCGTTGTCGCCGGTCATGTACTCGCGCACTTCCAGCGGTAACGACTGATCGCTGGGAAGCACAGCGGTTGCATTGCGCAGGTGATGTTTACGGATCTTGCCTTTGTCCACCAGCCCCAGCGCCATACGGGTAGAGAAGGGCTGACGGAAAGAGGACGACGCCACACCGGTGACCAACCCATAAAGGAACCGGATCGGTCGGCGATGCTGCGGCGTGAGAATCGAAAACGTCATTTCATTACGTTGCTTGCCCTCAAAATCGACCATGAACAGGCGATCTCCCAGCAGCAGGCAGAAACCGTGATAAGTGAACGAGTAGCCAATTTTTCCGCTGCCATCGAGCAAAGGGAAGCGTTCTACGGTGACGTACTGGACCATCGAATCGGCCCGATACAGGCAGGTGACCGAACGCAGGATGCGGCCTTTATAGATGGATGAGTTGTGGTACCGGTAATAGACGCCCAGATAGTCTTCGAGCAGATCCGCTGACTGCTTCGCCAGGGGCAGGAAATGATTGAATTGTGCCGAGGCCCGCAAGTCTGTCGGTAGTTCGTTTTCGTAGCCTTCATAAAACTTCTTGAACTCGGCGGGCGGCCGGAAAAGGTCTTCGGCCTCCATCATGAAATACCGGCCGATCTTCTGCAGGATTTTCTGTGAGGGTACGTGCTGGCCCACCAGGTACTTGTTGAACTGCTGGCGATTGACATCAACTTTGCGGCACATGTCTGCAACCGAGCGGCAAGACTCAACCAGCGTACTCAGGTTTTTTTGCACGTTGGCTTGCAAGTCGCTGCGAACCTGTTGTCGCTCAGGGTGCGAGGTGGCAGCAGTTAATGACATGGGGGACGAATCTCCTCGGCTGGGCATTTTTTATCTCGATGTAGGCCTTGGTGTAAGAGCGGAAGGTTATATAGGTTATATATCGGTTATCGGAATAACCGTTTGTATAACTTCGCACCGAATTAAACACTTGAATATTAAACGGTTTAATTAAGCAGGTTCCATGCCCACTCACGATATTTAAGTTCAATCCGTCAGTATCAGTCAATGCGTCAGATTGTAAGCGCTTTGCGGCATGTCCTCGTACTGACATTGCGGAGGGCGTCATTGTTCATGGCCGTCAGGATGATGTGTCAGACCCGCAATTGGGTACGGGCAAGTCCGGTAAGTAACACTTCGCCTGGCCCTCGGTAACAGATATTGGCCGTCGGGTTTGAACGGGCATTGCTGACTATGAACATGCCCTTTGCTTGCCTGCGTAATGGGCGAGTGCTTCAGTCCGCGTCATGTATCGACGGTGTGCGAAATGGTGCAAAGGAAATCCCCCGTCGATACTTCATGCCACGTATTCGCAAGTGGGCGTTAACTTTTGGAGTCTTTAGGCGATGGCAAGGTTAACCGGCGACATTCCAGGGCAAAGGCGATTCAAGGTCGGCATGGTTGGCGGTGGGCAGGGTGCCTACTTCGCCAGTTATCACCGGGCGGCCATGCGTCTTTGCAATCGCTTCGACATTGTCGCCGGGGCTTTCTCTTCGGATGCTGACAAGTGCCGGGAGGCGGGCGAGGCACTTGGCCTTCAACCAGAGCGGCTTTACCTGTCATTCGAGGACATGGCGGCTGCCGAGTCGCGTCGATCCGACCCCATAGAGGCGGTCGTCATCGTCACACCCAATCACCTGCACTTTGAACCTTGCCGGTTGTTTCTGCGGGCAGGTATCCCGGTGATTTGCGACAAACCGTTAGTCAACAGTCCACAAGAAGCCATTGAGCTGGCGAGCATTGCCGATCAGGCCAATACGTTCTTTGCGCTGACCTATACCTACCAGGGCTATCCCATGGTCAGGGATGCCCGCAGCCGTATTCAGGCCGGGGAGCTTGGCGAGATTCGCTTCATGTATGTCGAGTACCTGCTGGAGTGGTTGGCGCCGGGTATGTCGACGTTGAGTAAAAGCCTTGCCTGGCGCGGTGATCCAGAGAAGGCTGGCCCGACCGGTGTCGTCGGGGATATCGGCACGCATGCCTTCAACATGCTTGAGTTCCTGTGCGGGCGTCGCTGCACAAGCCTGAATGCCAAGTTGACCACGGTCGTACCCGGCTGGGGGCTGGACGATACCTGTGTGGTGCAACTGGAGTTTGAAGGCGGCGTGGACGGTTTGCTGTGGGCCAGTTTCGCAGCGCCGGGCCACCGTAATGGCCTGCGCTTCAAGATCATCGGCAGCAAGGCTTCGATCGAGTGGTGCCAGGAGTCCCCGGAAACACTCCGGTTTACGCCAACCGACGGCGCAGAGCGAATCTACCGCCGAGGCCAAAGCGATAACACCGCTCAGACACTGAACTTCACCAGTTTGCCCGCCGGCAATACCGAGGGCTATCTGGAGGCACTTGCCGTTCTCTATGCCGATGTCGCCGAGGCACTCGATGCCGGCGCAGGTTGGCGTACTGCAACCTGCATCCCGCTACCCGACATCCATGAAGGCGTGCGCGGCGTCGTGCTGTCCCAGGCGTGTGTCGAGTCCAGCCAACGGCGTGCCTGGGTGCCTTTTCCACACAGCTGACACTTCAACAGCGGGTTATCGACTCGATCGGCGACACGAGGGGTTTGCACGAAGCAAAAAAGCGAGCGCTCTGCTCAATACTACGGAACTGAGGAAAATCGATGTCTAGCGAACTCTATAGAGCTGCCTATTCGGTACTGCTGCCCGCATTCGGGGATCTAAATCTGGACGACAACATCCGTCGTTATCTGAGCCGAGGTGGCGTTTCCCTTTTGCTCGGGGAGACGCGAGACGAGTACGTGGGCAGAGCCATGAGCGAGGCGCGAAAGGGCGTTGAAACCCAGGCAGACTTCGTCAACATCGCGCGGCAAGCGGCTGCTTTGGCGGGTGCGCCAGTGCTGATTGCAGTGGATCAGGAACTCGGCGGCATCGAACGCCTTCATCAACTGGTCCCTGCAATCGCGTCGCGAGAGCAACTCAAGGAATTGAGTTCGCAGGATATCGAACATAGATGCTTCGAGATGGCCAAAGTGGCGCGAAGCCTGGGCGTTAATCTTTTTCTGGCGCCGATTGTCGACGTGGTGACCGGCGCCAACCCCTGGCTACTCAATCGACACCTGGGCGCCGAGCCGGTTGAGGTCAGCCGGGTTTCCTGTGCTTTTATCCGCGGGGTTCAACGGGCCGGCGTGATTGCAACGGCCAAACACTTTCCTGGCCATTACATCACTGAAGAGGACCCGGCGGTTGCCGAAGCCACGGTTCCCGGGCCACTGGAATTGCTGCATGACAACCTTGAGGTCTTCAAGGAGGTCATTGCCACCGGTGTCAAAGCGGTGATGCCGGGGCCAGCGGTTTTTCCGGCGATCGACCCTGAGCATTCAGCGTCCACCTCGTCAAAAGTGATCGGCATTCTGCGTGACACCCTTGGCTTCGATGGCTTGATCATTTCCGATGACCTGGATGCGGTGTCCATTCTCCGCGCAAATTCCATCACAGACACGGCGGTCGCTTCACTGAAAGCAGGAGCGCATCTATTGCTGGTATCCAGTGAGTCTGGCCTCGATGCCATCGCCGACGCCATTGTTGCGGCTGTCCATGAAGGTGTACTGGACCGTCAAATTCTGTTGAACGCCTCGTTCAAGGTGCGTGAGTTGGCCAATGCGACGCATGATCAGAACGCTTCAAAGCAGGACTGACCATGAGCTCAAATGAAAGCAAGGCATTCAGCGTCCTGTTTCCGGTTTTGCTCGATCTGCACATGAGTGATGACGTGCGCAGGTTTCTCGACGGAGGCGGGCGCAGCCTGCTCTTTGGCGAGACGGCGCCGGAGTACGCCAGCGGAAAAATGAGTGCCAGCCGTTTGGAATCGGAAACCCTGGAACAGTGGCAACGATTCACTGGCACAGCAAAAAAAATGGCCGGACCGCTGATACTGGCGGCCGACGCCGACATCTCCGCCGTTCACCGTTTACAAGGCGTGGCGCCGGCACTTCCTGAACCGGATCTGGCCAGGAGCATGACGCTCGCCGAACTTGAAGAGGCCTGTTTCGACGTGGCGACGGCCGTGCGAAGCGCAGGGGTGAATCTGCTGTTGTCGCCGACCGCCGATGTCATGGGCGGAACCAATGTCTGGTTGCAGGGACGCACGCTGTCTGATGATCTGGACCAGGCGGCAGCCATGGTCGGGGCGTATGTCCGTGGTGTGCGGCGGGCCGGGGTGGCGAGTACCTTGAAGCATTTTCCGGGGCATCCGGTGTTGCTGTGTCAACCGGCGACCGAAATAGCGGTAGTGACCGAGTCGCTGGATCAGCTGCGTGCGTACTGGTCAACCTTCCAGGCCGGAGTGGATGCCGGAGCGGACGCCGTAATGATGGGGCCGGCGATTTTCGCTGCGTGTGAGCCACCGATGGCGGCCTCCGTATCTCCTGAGCTGATCGGGGTACTGCGGCGTGACCTGGGGTTCAAGGGTTTGGTCATGACCATTGACCTGGACCACCGCTCCATCATCGGCACGTCAACGTTCGGCGACGTGGCGGTAGCGGCGCTGAATGCAGGGGCCGATCTGCTGCTGATATCGGCAAAGGCCATGCCCGAGGTCGCGCAGATTGCTCGTGCGATTGTCGCAGCCGTCGCTCGCGGGGCCTTGCCTCAGGAGCGACTGGACGCAGCTGCCTTGGCAGTCTCGACTTTGGCCAACCGACTTATAGACGCTTGAGACGTCGGGCCATCGGCACCTGACGCAGTGATTGCGTCAGGTTGCGCCGTATTTTCCGTGACTGCGAAATCTCTACCTGAATCCGATCGCTCTACAATGAATGACAACGGTAGGAGCGTCATATGCAAACCCAAAACTATATCCTGGCCCTGCATTCCACAGTTGCAAAGCACTCGACCCTGGCGATGGACATCGACATCGCAAAGACCGTGGGTTTCGATGCGCTGGAGATCAACAGCGCAAAACTGGAAGCCTGGCTGCAGGCTGGTTATTCCGAGCCGGAACTCAAAAATCTGCTCAAGGATGTGCCTGTCACGGGCATTGGTTACCTGCGAGATATTGAGCGCCAAGGTGCCGAACGCGATGTGTTGCTGAAAGAGGCCGAGCGACTGTTCCAATTGGCCAACCTGGCCGGCGCAAAAGGTGTTCAGGTGCTCACCGGGCCAATCAATGTTCAGGCCGTGATCGATTTTCAGAAGCACGGCAAGAGTGCGTGTTACTCGGGATTACTGGGGTTTGATGAAGAGACTCAGTATGACCTGACCGCAAAAAACCTTGCCTTGCTGGCCGACCTGGCGAAGCAATATGACGTTCTTCTTTATCTTGAGGCCCTGTCCTGGACCCCCCTGAACAGCCTGGACAATCAACTTCAGCTTATTGATCGCGCCGAGCGCGATAACGTCAAGATGGTCATCGATTACTGGCATTGCTTTACCTCCGGCGTGAAGCCGCAAGACATTGCCAGAATGAACAAAGACCTGATCTATGGCGTGCATGTTTGTGACTCGCTGCCGTTTGAAGGGGGTATCCCGAACGAAGAAATCCTCAGGGATGTTCCGACGGGAAGTGGGGTCCTGGACCTCGCCGAGTGGACGGCCGCGGTGAAGGCTACCGGATACGAGGGCTGGTGGAGTTGCGAGTTGTTTTGCAAGAAACAGCAACAGGAAAACAGCTACGAAGTCGCCCAAGAGTTGAAGTCGCTATTGACCCGGCTTGTGGGTCAATAAACAGCTCTGTTCAACAAGAACCAAAAATACTTTCAAGTTTGATTTCGGCCTGCTCGTCATTGGGCAGGGGGCAAGTCAACGCTTGCCGCCAACTATTGGCTGCCACCACTCCCGGCAGCCTTGTTCTCAATACTAAAAAGATCTGAGGTCGTAATGGTGGATTTCATCGTAATCGGAGGCGGATCGACAGGCTGCACCGTGGCTTCGAGACTGAGCGAAGACGCTTCTGCATCCGTCGTCCTTTTCGAAGAGGGGCCTCGCGATCGCAACCCCTATATCCATATTCCGGGCGCCTACTACAAAACGGCGCAAGGCCCGCTGCTTAAACGCTATGCATGGGAGCCTACCGAAGATCAACGCCGGACCGAGACGCCAACGATGGTCCAGGCCAGCGTGCTGGGTGGTGGCAGTTCGGTCAATGCGATGATTTATATCCGTGGGGTCCCGGCCGACTACGATGGTTGGGCCGAGCAGGGAGCGTCCGGCTGGTCTTACAAAGACGTACTGCCTTACTTCAAAAAGGCCGAAGACAACGAGCGCTTCTGCAACGAAGCCCATGGCGTTGGCGGGCCGTTGGGTGTTTCTGATCCGATCAATGTCCACCCGCTGACCAAAGTGTGGCTTCGCGCATGCCAGCAATACGGCTTGCCGTACAACGAAGATTTCAACTCGGGCAAGCCTGAAGGCTGCGGGCTTTATCAAATCACTGCCAAAAACGGCTTTCGCAGCAGCGCGGCCGTGGCCTACCTGACAAATGCCAAATCGCGCAAGAACCTGACAGTGAAGACGGGGTGTCGCGTCATCCGTATCTTGACGCAAGGCAGCAAAGCCATTGGTGTTGAATACATCGAAAAGGGCGTGCGTCACGTGATGCACGCCGACAAGGAAATCATTTTATCGTCCGGCGCCATCAACTCACCGCGATTGTTGATGTTGTCCGGCATTGGTCCGGCCGCGCAGCTGGATAAGCATGGCATTAAAGTGGTCAAGGATTTGCGCGGTGTCGGCCAGAATCTTCAGGACCATATTGAAGTGTCGCTGGTGTATGAACTGACGGGACCGCACAGCTACGACAAGTACAAAAAGCCCCTTTGGAAAATGATGGCCGGTTTGCAATACGCGTTGTTCAGACAAGGCCCGGCGGCGTCAAACCTCATTGAAGGCGGGGCCTTCTGGTGGGGCGACAAGGCGGCCGCCAATCCGGATATCCAGTACTTCATGGTCGTGGGAGCAGGCATTGAAGAGGGCGTTGACTCTGTTCCTGGGGGCAATGGATGTACGCTGAACCTGGGGCAGATACGTCCAAGGTCCAGAGGCTATGTCGAACTATATTCAGCCGACCCGATGTCACCTCCGCGGATCGTGCCCAACTACTTCTCGGACCCTTACGACATTGAAAGCCTGGTGGATGGTTGCCTGGTGGGTGAGCAAATCATGTCTCAGGCCGCCTTCAAGCCGTTCATTGCAAGGCGTCATGTGCCGGACGGGGCGGTCAGGTCACGGGAAGAGATGAAAAAATTCTGTCACGAAGTGGCGCATGCCGCGCTGCACCCCTCCGGCACTTGCCGCATGGGTGTGGATGAACTGTCGGTCGTGGGCCCGGATCTCAAGGTACATGGATTGGAAGGTTTGCGCGTTGCCGACGCATCGGTCATGCCTACGCTGATTTCAGGAAACCCTAACTCGGTGTGCATCATGATTGGCGAAAAGGCCGCGGACATGATCAGAAACGGGAACTGAGTCGGCACACTAGAACGCGTGGCAGTAACGGGGCAACCTTTGACCGCTGCGCTTTTTTTGTTCGTGTCTAGCTGCCCACTAACCACCACGAGAACGAAATGCTCAACGCGAAAAGCAAAATCCCGCCGCATATTGTCGCTTGGAGTTCGAGGGACGATGTCTTTGCAGCGCGAGGTTTCTCCAGCAAATCAACAGGGTGTACACGAACTCTGGTCAGTTGAGCTGTTGCATAAAATAAGCTGTGCATGGCGTGTACCCTTGGGTCGTTTTTGCTCAATCAGAGTTAAAAATACCCCCCGATTTCTGCGAAGCAAGCTCTATGCCATTCAGTCTGCGCCGAATGCCCCACCATCAGCAGATTGTGGGGTGCCGTAAAGGGCTGCAATCGACCCCAATATAGATAGTCCGTCCCGCCTTCACCGATACTGGTAACGGTTGGCAGGTAGCTGCTAGCTACTGCACGGTTCTTAGGGGGTTGGACGCGGGTAACCGCGTCTGACTACCCGACAACCAGATCAGGCCGTGGGCGCTTGGACGTTCGAACTGGTTGTTTGCCGGGTCGCTTCGTAGCGGCAAACGGGCCGCGGCGATTATGAGTTTGATCCAGTCGGCGCGCATGAATGGGCACGATACGTATGCCTATATCAAAGATGAGCTGATGCGCTTGCCGACGCAGCGGGCGAGTGAGATCGACCAACTGCTGCCGCATCAGTGGGTATCTGCCTGAGTCATGCAAGGTGACTTCGGCAGACGGTTACCTTTTTTACGCTGTCTATCTTGATATATAACATGCACGCGGTGGCGGGCGGCTAGACTCCATCCGAGGGCGGCTAGAGCGCCGGTCGAACAATGTTGGATCACAGAGATTATCGTGATGAAGTTATGCTTTGTCGTAATGGGGTATGGCAAGAAAACCGAATACGAAACCGGCCGTACACTTGATCTCAACGCAACGTACGAGACGATCATCGAACCCGCCGTCACCAGCCGAGGCCTGCGCTGCGTCAGGGCGGACGAGGTCATGCAGTCGGGCCTCATCGACGTTCAGATGTACGACATGCTGCTCAGAGCCGACCTAGTCATCGCTGACATCTCTACCGGCAATGTCAATGCCGTGTACGAACTGGGTGTACGTCACGCGCTAAGGCCCAATTCAACCATTGTCATGAGTGAGGACAAGGGCAAGCTGTATTTTGATCTCAATCACATCAGCACCTTCCGGTACGCCCATTTTGGTGAAGACATCCTGGCTCGGGAGGCCAAGCGTGCGGTGCAAGACCTCGGAGAGCTTATCGAGGCGGTCATGGCTGCGCAGGCCGTCGATAGTCCTGTTTACACCTTTCTTCCCAAATTGCAGCGCCCGCGGATGACGGATGAAAAGTTTGAAGAGCTGATCGAGGAAGCTGAGGCGGCCCAGCAAAAGCTTTCTTATCACATGCGCGAAGGCGAGCGATTAATGGGGCAAAGCAAGCACCATCTGGCGAGCATTGAATTTGCCGCGGCGCGTGACATGAAGCCGGGTGAGCCGGACATTCTGCAGAAATTGGCGCTCAGTACGTACAAAGCGGGGGTTCCTAGCAAAATTGCAGCGTTACGAGCTGGCATGGAAGTCTTGCAGCCCCTGAATCCGGAAAACTCGAACGACCCTGAAACAGTCGGCATTGCAGGCGCGATCGCCAAGCGAATCTGGCTGCTTGAGCAGGACAGGGCTTCACTTGATGCCGCCATTGCGTTTTATCGTCGAGGTTTTGAGGTCAAGCGTGACTACTACAATGGCGAAAATCTTGCCTTGTGCTTCGAGTTTCGAGCTCAAATTCAGACGGTAGAAACCGAGAAGGTGTTCGACTTTATGTGCGCACGAAAAATCAGGGAGGCCATCGTGAGAATCTTGCTACCTGCGCTGGAGTCTCCCGATTTTATCGAGCGTAGGGACAAGCGCTGGGTGTATGCGACGCTCGCTAACTGTTATTTCGCCACTGACGATGCGGTGCAAGGCAACGCATTCGAGCTGCAATTCAGGGGCGCCGCTTCCGCGGCCTGGGAAATCGAAACCTATGAAACGGGAAAAAACGATTTGCTGGCGATCGAACCTGCTCGAAACGCTGCACTAGCACCCGCACAAGAACACGTTTAACGGCGTTGTCAGCGCACCGATCTTTAACGCGACCAAATCAGGAGCAGATTGATGGGGTTACCAAGAACATTTGTGGGGTTTAGCAGCACCGATCGCCATTGCTATGAACTGATGGGGGCGTGGAAAAAAAATAGCCGCTTCGATTTTAATTTCGCAGACTGCCAGCTGAACATGGCCATCAACTCGGAAGACGAAGACTATATCAAGCGCAAATGCCGAGAAAGAATTGACATGGCAGGCACCTTTGCTCTGTTGATTGGCAAGGATACTCGATCAAAGCATAAATACGTGCGTTGGGAGATACAGGTTGCGATCGAAAAAGGCTGTCACCTCATTGGTATCAACCTTGATGGAAGCCGCAGTCTGAATCCTGATCTTTGCCCTGCAGTGATGCAAGGCGTCGGGGCGGTGTTCGTTCCCTATTCGCCAGCCATCATCGCTCACGCCCTGGCCAATCCAACGAACAGCGAACGCGGTGACTACTCGTATTCGCAGGCCATCTACAAAGCGTTGGGCTACTAGGGGGGGCATCAGTTCGGCCAAGCTGTCAGCGTTTCACTCGCTCCCTGCACCTGAGAGTGCGTTAATTCGAGAGCATGTGGATGGAAGTGCGCAAGAAGAACCAGGAGGCAGGGCGCTGTAAACGCTGCTTTAGGGCAGGGCGCCATCCATTCAGCGTTAAACGCCTTGCGCGGAGGGTCATTACTTCAATTCACCTGAGAGATCTGACCAGGGAACGGTTTTGATCTTGTGCTCAGAAATCCAGGCAGGCGCGGTTCCTTGCAACTGCTTGCCGGAATGCACGGCGATGACTTTTTTGCCGAGCTCCAGACTTTTTTCAACCTCCCATTTCACCCATTTACTTTGGGCGGTGTCCTTTGAAACAAACACGACCGTGATGGAGGCGCGATTGATGCGCTCAGTAATCTTGCGCTTGATGTATTCCGCCTGCTCACTGTCGTAAGGCTCGCGCACTGAGTGATCATTGAACTCAATATCGTTGTTGTCATTTTTTGCTTGCCCGCGCAGGAGGTTTACCTCATTCATATCTTCCGTGGCAAAGCTGATGAAAACGTTGCGCTTACCCTCGTTCAGCGCAGCCTTGGCTTTCTGTTCTAGAGCCTTTACATCCCCAAGCCTGCTCCATCCACCCGTGCTGCTACCGCCCATTGCTAGTTTCCTCGAATTTGAATTCGTTGCAGGCAATGCAATTGCCGCATGGCTGCTCTTCACCCAAGTGACAGGAGTAAGTCCGGTCGATGCCTTTTTGAGTGGCCAGTGCCACGACGTCAGGCTTTGTAAAGGAGGAGAGCGGGGCGAGCACCTTGATGGTTCGGCCCATGCACAGCGTTATCATGGCCTCTGCTTCAGCTAGAAAGCGAGAGGTCTGGTCAGGAAACAGGCTGGTGCTTTCGTGAAGCAGTCCGATAGAGATTGCATCTGCGTTTTTTTGGTGGGCGTATGCAGCAGCTGTTAGCAAGAACAGCATGTTTCGACCGGGTGTGAAGGCGTCGTCAATGATATGCAGACTAGGATCCGTGAGGCCTGAGCGTATCAGACTGCCGTAGCCGCCTAGGTCAGCAACTTCAGGTTCAGGCAAATTCAGCGTTTGCATGGCGAGCTTGCAAGCCGCCAGCTCTCGATTGAGCGCACGCTGCCCATAGTTCACAAACAAAGGGAAAATCTGCAACCCTTGCTCTTTGGCCAGCAGAGCAACCAAAGTGGAATCCAGTCCTCCGGAAACGAGTGTTACGATGCTCATCCTAAAATAGCCTCCTGCTTTTGATTGGCGACGCGCATGACGATCCATATCGCCCAATCCAGCAAACCGACAGGGCAATCCAATTCTTGTGCGTGTTCGCGAAGCTTGTTTTCGTGCCTACCGTACTGACTCAATCCGGAAATGGATGCTTGAGTACCTGAGTAAATGCCTTGGGCCGTCATATAATTGAGAACATGACGATCCAGGATCGCCAAGTCATAGGTTACCCCGCAATTGCGCAAAAACATGCTGGCTTGCTTGGGGCCCATGCCGGACGCATGAGCGACTAACCACTCGCGAACGTCATTGACATCACCGCTGATCAAGGCCTTGAGTGATCCGCCTGCGTTGGTCACGGCCACCCAGGTTGAAGCCAGGTGACGGGCTTTTGCTCGAGGAAACCTGTAGCTGCGCTTTCGGCCTTCAACCTCAAGCGGCGTACTTAACAGGACGAACAATTGCTCCGTTAGACACTCTGAGCTATGTGAATCACTGCGCAAATAGCCATGCTCATCAATGGCATCAGCGGCAGCCATGGCCAAGGAATAAGGGACCTGACTGCTCAGAATGCAACAGGAGAGCTCCCACCACAGATGTCGCTCATCGGATATCACGCCGGTCTCAATGCGAGTGCGTATGTCTGGACAGACGGCAGCTACGGCCCTGGATAGTGCTTCGGCGCTGTAAGCGGTCATAGGAATATCCCTGGGAATAGCTTTCGAAGCTCGACACTCTTTAAGCCGGTCACGCCCAATGCGAAGGATTCTGTGTCACCCGTCGAGTACATTTCGCGCATCAGCCGATTAAATTCCCCATAATACTCTAGATTGTGGAAAGCGACCTTGCCCGCATACCCAATGTCTTCGTCGGCATCCACCACATCCATCAGGTCGGTCCTGAGTCTTTTCGCTCTAAAAAAATCAAAGTGCTGGAAATGATGGAGTCGCTCGGAGCTGGGGTCCACAGCAAACCGGCACCATTCAAGCCCATCAAAGGTGTCGGCTCCCGCCGCGGCCAGCACCGCGATGCTCCAAGGGTTGCCGGTACCGAGCAAATGGATGGACTGATAGTAAGGCAGCTTGTCCAGCTCGTCCCTGATCTGTCTGACCGTCAATGCGCGTTGTGCAAGCCCAGCACCCAGCTCCCGCTCCGGTATGGCAATGATCGGTGGCCGCAGCTGTTCCGAGATTGCTCTAACGATGCGCGGAAGCCGAGCAAGGCCCGCTTCATTTTGTTTGATATGAATGATCGGAAGCATGGGCGCAGAAGTGTGTTTTGCATCACGTTCAACCGCCCTGACAACCTGCCTGACGGCTACGTCGAATTTGTCGCTGGGCTTCATGTTGTCAAAGCAGAATGCCCAGTCGTGGGGGGTGTTGAGCAACACTTTTTTCAGGTGGGCTGGTTTCCATCGCGTGTCGTTCAACCGGTGCGCTTCGTAGTTTCCCGAATCGATCAGCACAAACCCGCCGTTGTCCCGATATGTCTGTATTTCTTCAACCATGGCATCCCTTGACTGCGAATGAATCAAGTCATACGCCGATACCAAAATAGAGGAGGTTGCGTGGATTCTTAGCGCGGACAATGCGTCCACTGGGTCAAATTGTGTTTCATGAGACGAGACAGACATGAAGACATTCGGTAATGCCAGCGCGCCGCCGGCTGTGGCAGCCAGTCGAGCAGGTTTGGCGCGAGGAGCCACGACGAGCCCTATTTTTTTCTGAAGAAGCTGAAAAGTCGGATGATCGATTGCACCTGGCCATGAGCGAAAGTCGACGCTGCTGAGGTGCCCATACGGGTAGGGTGGGTCGCTGTCGTCCAGAAGGAGGGGGATAATTTTCTTCTGATATTTTTCCGCCAGGCTCAGCTCCCCGGTAACAGCCGGCTTGCTCGCAAAAGACGAATAAAGGGCGACCACGCATTTGGCTTGCTGAATACTTTCTTTGATTGCAACGTTGAAGTCGCCAACAATGAAGTCGTCGAGCCATACGCTCCAGGAGGCAGACAAGTAATCACGAACCTTCAGCGCTGTCGCACGGTTTTCTTTGGCATAAATGATATAGACGTCTGCCATGAATCAATCTGGCCTCAGCTGATTACATTCCGTTGCACGACCCGCAGGTGATGCCAATTATTGTTGTATTCTTCGAGCCTGAGTTTCACCAGCGGCCCATGCAGTAAGGTACATGGCAGTGGTGAAATCCTCGGTAGTCCATGTCGCGCAGGCAAGCACCATTTCCGCGGTGGCCCTCTCATTGAGAACGACAACAGGGACTGCGCTGTCCTTGTCCTTGGCAATTCGAGCCAACGCTTGTGCTGGCAACCCATCACTGATCACCAGGGTTGCATCAACATTCCACCCAGTGACTGTCGCATCCAGCTGCGGACACAGTACGTCTACCCCCAATTCGCGTAATGCAAACCTGGCTTCTTCCATCGTGTATCGTTGCCCCAATGACATGATGCTCCCTTCGAGCCGGATCACGCCGCCGCCCCCGGATGATACCGGTTCACGTAATTGCAGCGAGGGCTCATCAAAGTTGAATTCACGAGTATCGCAATAGGCAGAAACGAATCGCGACGCCAGATCAGCAGCTTCGCTGGGTGGCATTTGTTTTTCGGCCCAATAAACGGCAAATACGGCACTGAATATGTCGCCGGTTCCAATTTTGAAAACCTTACGGGAACGGTAAGCAGGCACATGCGTTACCTTGCCGGTTGCTTCGTAAACTGAAGCCCCCCGAGTTCCGCGTTTGACAACAACAACCGCGGCTTTCTCTTTTTTCAAAATATGCTGCGCTGCAGAGGCCAAGTTGTCCAGCTCAGAAATACTACGCAATTCCAACTCATTCATCACCAAGGCGAGTTCCTTGGTCGTCGATCCGTTTGCCCAGAACGACGGTGGATTACGCCAGGTTTGTGGGTCATACACGGCCCGATTGGCCTCGACAACCGCATCGCCTTCAAGAAAGCCGAAGCGCAGTACTGCCTCACCTGCGGCCTTGATTAAGGCATCGCCCTCTATGGCGCCTCGCGGTGGTTCAATGTATGGCGCAGACAAGGGATGAAAATACGCAAAAACAATCGGCGAGGCTCGATTGGTGGTATGAACAGCTATTCCCTTGGTTTGAATCGCAAGGACTGCATGATGATCTACTGACGATGCAAAGGTAGACAGCTCTACATTCGGCAACAATGCCGCGGCGGCCAACGCTGCTCGGCCTCCAGAGCCCATTGTGGCATCCCAGGAAGGTATATCGCACAGCTCTCGATAAAGACCACCAACGACATGCATTCCCTGTCTCCGATTTATTTGTGCACGCCCCAAGAGCGTGACTGGCCTGACGATGAATGCTCATTACACCGTCGTGGGCACCCTTGTTCTAAGAGATATAACATCTGTATCCAATACCCTGATGGTTAATCGACAACATGCCAGCTTCAATCTGGGTACTGAGGACGTGCGTCGTTTTCATGGAAGATGTGAAGGCGTAGGACGCAAGCCCGAACGGGACGCGATTGGCTTCCTTGACAGCATCCTCCAGCGTGTCAAACGGCACTATCAGTGCCACAGGGCCGAAGGGCTCTTCGTTCATGATGCGCATCTGCGGCGTGAGTTCACTGAGTACAGTGGGCGAAAAAAAGTAGCCAGGGCCGCCAGGAGTTTCGTCTCCGAGGTGAAGCCTGGCCCCACTGTTACAGGCATCCTTGACCAAGGCCGACAGAGCCGGCGCGCGGCGTGCGTTTGCCAAAGGCCCCATGGTCACACCCTGTTCGAGCCCGTTGCCGACTTTCACCTTGCGAGTCAGGGCGACAAACTTCTCGATATGGTTGCACGCTTCATATGCTGTCCGGCCAACGCGGCCAATTGCTTACCCACGGGTGTGGAGCCGGTGAACGTGACTTTCTTGATGATCGGATGGGCAATCAAGTAGCTGGATATCTGTGCAGGATCACCAAACACCAGGCTGATCACATCGGTGGGTACGCCAGCGTCGATAAACGCTTGCACCAATTCTGCAGGCGAAGCGGGTGTTTCTTCCGGGGCCTTGACGATGATGGAGCATCCCGCGGCCAGTGCAGAAGAGAGCTTGCGAACCACTTGGTTGATCGGAAAATTCCAGGGCGTGAACGCCGCTACGGGCCCCACCGGTTCTTTGATGACTTTTTGCTCGACCGACTTGTTTCTCGAGGGCACCAGTCGGCCGTAAGCTCGACGACCTTCTTCGGCTAGCCAATCAATGATGTCTGCAGCAGACATCGTTTCCATGCGCGCTTCAGCCAGAGGTTTGCCCTGTTCCTGAGTCATGTTGCGAGCAATGCGATCAGCGCACTCGCGCAACAGGTTGGCTGCGGTGCGCATGATTTTGTACCGCTCGTAAGCCGGTACATTTCGCCAGGTTGCAAAGCCGCGGTCTGCAGCGTCCAGCGCTTGATCCAGATCGGCAATGCTGGCACACGCAACGGTACCCAGCGTTTCGCCCGTGGCAGGGTTGATCACAGGGAGGGTGTGACCGTCTTCACCGGCTCGCCATTGTCCATCGATGTACAGTGAACGTCTGGATACATAAGAAACTCCAAATGCGCCTGAATGGGCGAAGGAATGAAAAAGATCAACACGAAATCTACGGGTATATACCCATATTGGTCAATCACATTATGGGATGTCAGATGACCTGGATCGCAGCCATCGTGGTATCACGCTGATCGCCGCCGCATGTAATTCGGCGTTCCCAACGAAGGACAGCTCAACACTGTTTTTCGTAGCGCCTGGCGAGAACTCTGTACCCTGCTTATTCTTCCAGTGTCCTATCAAGCGATCGCACTGTCATTTGCTTCGGTGAGTGATAAATCGAGCGCTTAATCAGACAGTTGGCCCAATGTGACTGATAGCCCCCAATCCGGCTTCGCCATATTTTTCCGGCTCCATCATTCGTATTGCGGATGTACCGATTTATCTTGCGCAACGTGGCTGTGAAACTAATGGTTCAGGGCGAAGCAAGGGCGCGAGCGATTTTTCTGCAAGCCTTACCAGACCTGGGCATCCAAACAAGCAGGAGCGGAGAGAATGGAGGTATTGCGCGCCCTGGCGGCGCTGTGGGTCGTGCTCGGCATCGTGGGTTTTTGGATCTACAAATCTCGATACATGCTGGCGCTCACACCGTTCTTTGCACCTCTCATTGTCTGCGTGCTCCACCTGTACTGCGCGTATTGGATCTATTTTAAAAGCACGAGCTTTGGGGAGCCTTTCCTCGCTCTCGCGTTGGCCCAATTCGCGAGCAGGCCCGCACACTCCGTACTGAACCGTATAGATCTGGCTGCCGTGCAAATCCATCGGGATATGGTAGCGCACAAGATCTTTGATTCCGGGCTAACCGCCCCATTTGCGCTTTATCTAAGGCCCTTTTCGACGACGGATCGTTTCAGCTTTTATGGTTTGTCCACAAAATGGGGTGGTGTTGATCTGGAAAGCTTGATTGCTTACGCCTGCAAACCCTGGGGCTTACTCCTTGGACTTGGACGTGAAGGCGACGCCGTTGGGGCGGGTAAGCTGTACAGCTCTGACGAAGAGTGGGAGAAGAAATTTGCTCAGCTGTCTGACAAGGCCAGCGCCATTGTCGTCGTGCCCGGGGTGGGTAGAGGATCTTTGTTTGAAATCGAATGGATCATCCAACATGGTTTGCTCGACAAGACCACATTTTTGATGCCCCCCAGCACCTTGCTTCGTATGCCTGGGAGATCGCGTTGGGCATCCTCATCAAACCAGGAGCTGCTCGAGCAAAACGACGCTTTGAACTGGGTTAACGTCAGCGTGCACCTCAAGCCGTTGGGAATACTGCTTCCACCCTATGACCCAGAAGGCGCGGTCATTCAATTCTACGGCAGCAAGGGGCATTTTTCGCAACAGACACTCGGGCGCGATGTGCCTTCGATCAAGCAGGTGCTCCGAGATCGGGTATCTCAACCCGACGGGAGGCAGAGACACGCATGACCTGCCCAAGCGGAATCAACCAGGTCGCCATTGCGGTTCGATGGTTACATTTTTTCCAATGAAAAAAGCGATCATCTATTCTGATAACGCATTGTGCTTCGCTTGCACAGGAGGGTTTATGGATGCAAAGGCTGCGGTTGAAGGTATCCGATCTCAAGGCCAAACGCGCGTGGTCACGTTTTTAGGCTTCTCGGGTGCAGGATACGAAAATACGGACCAAGTGCGAAAAACGCTCCTGTCCGAGCTTGAAAAATTCGATCCATTGGACACCATCGTGTGCGCCGGTGCTACCGCCGAGGGCATCGGCATGGTTTATCAGCTTGCCGCGATGAAGGGCTTTCGAACGGTAGGAATCGTTTCATCCGTCGCGCGCGAAGAGGGGGTGAAATTTTCACCTGAATGCGAGCGTGTCTTTGTGGTGGATGATGACTCGTGGGGCGGTAAACGAGTTGACGGACGTCTGTCCCCCACATCACAGGCAATGGTCAACGCAAGCGATGTGATGGTAGGGATTGGCGGAGGCAGCATCGCCAGGGACGAGCTTGAAGCGGGACGTAAGGATGGCAAGACTGTTCGTTTCTACAAGGCAGACATGGATCATGCACGAGCAGAGCTGAAGGCTGTTAAAGCGGACAGGCCGGCCCCCCGGGATTTTGGTGGCGCTGCCCAGGCGTTGTTTCTGGATTGATGCAAGGAGTAAAGGTGATGAGAAAATACGCTGTCGTCTTTGTGCATGGGCTTGCGAAGAAACCCCCAGAGGAAAAGCTCAAAGAGATCTGGCTCTGGGGGCTGGAACGCTCTGATACACCGCCGCCGTTCGATGGTAAAAATCCAGGTATCGACCTTGAAGTTCAAGGTGTGGAGCGTTATTTCAATTACTACGCGGACGTTTTCTACGGCGACAGCTACGAAACAGAATTTGATTCCTATTACGAATCCGAAAGCGACGCTGTTGTCCAGGAACAAAATTTCGAGCAGGTCGCCGGTGAGCTTGCAATTCCGGTACCTGCCAACGCCGAAGAAGCAAAATTCCTCGCTGAGCTTGAGCGCAAGATGCGAGAAGCACCTTCACCAGAAGATCCGCCGGGTCTCGAATCATTGCCAGCGGCACACGAGGCTGCACAATTTGAGATCGCGTCGTGGTTACCCAAGCGGGTGAAGGAGGCCGTAATCAAGAAGGCGGCCATGGAGGCTTATTACTACTTGTTCAAAAAAGAGTACGTGCGCCCCTCGGATGGTGTGAAATTCCAGGTACGCCAGGAGTTGCAGGATCGATTGATTGCCAAGATCAAACAAGCCAAGCAAGAAGCAGAGAAGGTCGTCCTGGTAACGCACAGCATGGGGACGATGATCGCGTACGATGTCATACGCAATCGCGAAGATTGCCCACCGGTTGAAGTCTTGTTCACGCTCGGATCGCCGCTTGGCATCACCGAGGTACAGGAACAACTTTCGGTGGATGTCACCAGACACGTCGATTTCCCACCAGAGCTCCCTCGCTGGATCAATGTCTATGACCCGCTTGATCCGGTTTGTGGCGCAGACCCCAGGATGAACGATTACGCTCCATATAAAGATCGCAAGGTGGAGGATGTGCGAGAAAGCAACTGGGGCAGCTGGCGCCATACCATTACGCACTATTTTGCCGGCAAACATTTTCGTGCGCTACTGGCGCAGGCACTCGAGCTGAAACTTAAATGATCACTCAAACCGAGCAACAATTAGCCCAGGCGCTGGTACGGGGTGAATACCCCGAGGCGTCTGTGCCACTGCTCGCCGGTGCGGTTCATCTGCTTGCAGATGAGCTCGCCCACGCTGGCAACCCGGTGCCGCATAAAGACATCCGTGAGGCCATGGACGTACTGCGTAAACACCGCCAATTCGAACATGTCCATGAGATAGGCAACGCTTGGCATGATACTCGAGGTTGCGACCCCATCATTCAACGATTGCTCGCGCAAGCAATGGTCGAACTCGGTGCGCTAGAGCGAGCCGACGAGCTTCTGGATGAAATGGATCAGATGCGCACTGCTTGTCCAAATGACCTGGAGTTCAAGGCGCAGGAAACCGATTTTTTTGCTTTGCGAGGCCGGATCCGAAAGCAACGCTTTGTGCTGACGAACGATATGAACCAGCTGGTAGCGTCGATCGACTGTTACGAAAAACAATGGCAAATAGCGCCAAGTTTCTTTTTGGGCGGTAACGTATTGGCGCTACGCGTACGCCTTCACGAACAGATTCCTCAGCCGATCCACGACTTGATCGATCTCGCGCATGATGTACTAAATCTGGCGACGACGACCGTTCGAAGTAAGCCCTCAGATCCATGGGCATTGGCGACTGCGTCCGAGGCAAATTTAGCGCTCCATCGACTTCAACCAGCAGCGGGATGGAACGAGTCGGCCGAGCTCTGGCTATACCGTTTTTTGTTCCACCCAAAATGCGGTCCGTTCGAAACGGAAAGCTACTCCCGTCAGTTGCGGGAAGTCTGGGGCGGGTCACCGCTCGAAGAATCGACATGCGAAGGGCGTCTCGCTCGGATCTTCGAACGCCACGTGCTGCACACGCAACGTCGTTGGTCCGCGGACGTTCACCATTTAAGGCGACTGCAGCAGAATCCCGAAGAACTGGAAAAAAATTTCTCCGGTGAAAAAGCATTCACTGTCGACGACATTCGCACGATGCTCACACTGATTCCGAATATTGGGTGTGTAACAAATAAAGAGGGCGTACGCCTGGGGACAGGCTTTCTGATTCAGGGCTCGTTTTTTGGAGTAGAAGGCCTGCTGTTCATTACGAATGCCCATGTGATCAGCGACACCGTACCAAAGGCCATTTTCTGCGCAGACGCACGGGTTACCTTTGAAGTGGAGGCCGACAGCGGAATGCCCCCTTGTCGCGTGCAGGAAGTACTATTCAGTTCAGAGCCTGGTCAACTCGGTAACGTGACCCAAGCGCCAGGCATGCTGGATGTAACGATCTGCCGCTTGGACCGAACACCAATCGGAGCACAAGGCCTTTGCGTAGCAGACAAAATTCCCTTGCCGTCTCCCAAAGTCAAAGCATTTGTCGTGGGCCACCCTCGGGCGGGGGAAATGCAATTTTCGCTGCAAGACAGCGTCCTGCTCGACGTTTGTGCGCACGATCGCCTCATGCACTACCGTACCCCCACTGACCCGGGCAGCTCCGGCAGCCCAGTGTTTAACAAGTACTGGGAGGTCATTGCTGTGCATCATGCCGGATCACAGACCTGTCCACGCCTTTCCGGAGAAGGGCTTTATGAAGCGAACGAAGGGATCACGCTGCATTCGATATTTAGCGGCTGGAGAGGAGTCCCGTACAAACACTGACTCGCAAGGGGAGGGCATGCGATAGGTAGGCACGGGGTGAAATTCAGTCCACTGATCAGCGGCGCTCATCTCGAAGGCCGCTGGAAATTCACCGCAATGACCCTTGACGGTTTGATTGCTTGCTCATGAGCGATTGCTGAAGTGTACTTCTTGAAACATGACGGACAAAAGCAAGCAATTGCATACCCTGGTCGATTGTCTAACCACCATGAACCAACAGCGGCTGGTTGATTGCTTTCCATTTTTCATTTTGGTGCGACGACTGCCAGGCGTCGCAGACAGAACGCTCACTTCCATCCTTCACAGCTTGGGCTCCACGCCAAATCACCGAGATAGCTTTTCCATTGCACCTCGTCCAGGTTGCGGCCAGGCTGCTTGCAGAGTTGTGCCATTAAAGCATTGGGCTCCAATCGCGCCACACGAACACTTCCAGCACCGCCGAATGCCAGAAGATTCCCTTTGTCATTCAGCGCGACACGCTGCGTATCGATGGTTCTGGGCAATCGAGCGACAACTTCATGACTTTCAAGATCGATCAGGACGAGATCGTTATCCCCTAGCAAAAGGGCTATCCGCGAAGTAGGCGAAAACAGGGCAGCTTTGGGGCTCTCTTGTGCGATCGACCACCTATCCATTCCCTGCATATCGACGAGCTGCCACCCTGATTTGATCTGAGCCGCAAGCCAGCGATTATTAGATGCGAGAGCAATGCAATCCACAGAACTGCATTGTTCATCCGCGTCTTGCAGAGGCACGCAAGTAAAGTCGCCTGCTCCAAGCTGACGCCAGCAGACACGGTCCTTGGCCCGAATCAGTAACCGCGCCTTGTCACTTGAACGCTGCACACTAAGCGGTGCTGGAATTTCAAGGACCGACTCCAGCGCATTACTCTCCCAGTTCAACCGATAAATCCCAGCAGCCTCACCCTGAGGCCGAGTGAATCTGGTGGCCTCTCCCTGATGTTTTTCCTCACTGGAAGCGACTGTTGCCTTGGAATTTTGCGAGGACAAAGAACCTGTACCGTCATCCTCCAGGGGGGGAGGCAAAGGTATCCCCATGTCTCCGTCCTCCATGGCCAAATAGATCTTCTGACCGTCACTCGCGACGGCCTTGATATGCCATTTCCCATCTCCGGCGAACGCTTGCTGCTTCGCGGCCGAGCGAACGATCAGTGGACGCCCCTCACTAAAGAACATTGCAATGTTCGCATCGAAGTACTGCAGGTCGTAGATGCCGCCTTCACCAATGACAAAGCCGTCCTGCTCGAGGCCCGGAAGCAGAAACCTTGCAAACCTGCTCCGGTACCCATCAGATGTTACCGAGCCAACAAATGCGGAATCGTCGCTGAAGCGACTCGACCAGCTTTCAGCGGGTATCGCATGAACCGCCAACAGATCTGTATCGACAACATAGCTGGTGCCTGCGTGAGACTCCACCACGAGATAGCGACCACGGGGATCGATAGGACCAAAATTCGACAATGGCGCACCTGAGTCCGTCGATCCAAGTTGAATTGACTCAACTTTTCGAACCTTAACGTCAGGCATGCTCAATAGAAAAAGGCCCATCGCGAAACCGGTTGCCGCAATCTCGTCCTTGCCTGGAATGAATCGCACCTCGAGATCTTCTCCACGCTCGGTATCGAGCGCGATATCTTCTCCCAGGCGCACTGCCATTATCGCCGCGAGCGAAGTCCCCTCTGCAGGGGGGAGGCGCTTGATCGCTTCGACCACTAAAGCGGCCAACACGTCTCGTTGGGCGGCCCCATCCTCTTTAGCAAGTGCTTGTGCCATGACCGAAAGACTGCGCGCCACAGCGAGCTGTCGTTGTTCTTCTGCTTTGTAGCTTTGCCATATCGCAGCCCCACCTGCCGCAAATGCCCCCAAGGCAAGAAATGTCATGACAGCCGCGATGGTATTGGCGCGAAGGCGTCGATTTCGCTCAGCTTGCTTCTCCCGCTGAATCAGTTCGTCGAGGTTCAAACCCAGCAGGCCAGCGATCAGTTTCATGACCGCAGCTTCGCGACCGTCCTTACCTTCACGGAAGTCAGCGGCAAGAGGTTCCGTTGCTTCCGCAGTACTTGAGATGACTCCTTCTGTATTCACTCGATTCAAGAGAGCATTGGGAAAGCACTCCGCTTCAGGTACCCCTCCGGACTTGGTGGTCGCATAGGGCTCTCCGGCGACGATGCCGGCCAGAATGCGATGCGATTTGCCAAGTGCTTTAAAAAAACGAATCTCTTCCATCACGTGAGAGCTGCCCGCACTGTTTGGCGAGCAGAGAACGATCAAAAAATCGGCTACTTCCAGCGCATTGCAAATCTCTCGCGCCAGACTACCCGAAGCGGGCAGGTCGGTGCGGTCACGGAAGACTCGACCCAAACGCTTGCCGATCGGGCCATGACGTCCTTCACGGCCAACTAGCGAAGCAGGTACCACGTAAGACTCAAGACGCTTGTGTAGCCACCCGGCGATCGCCTCGTCCACATGGGCGTAAGAAAGAAACGCAACGTAGTGCGTTGCAGCCATCTCTTTCTTTTTGGAAAAGATATCGTGTTTCATTTTCACTGACTCACCGATGAGCTATTACACAACCGACTTACAGCTAGGCTAGCCGATTCCCGAAATAGCGATGCATGGGTGAAGACAAACGAATGCGTGGTCGAGGAGGGGGGGAGTGAGCGAAGCCATACAGCGATGAAATAACGCTGATCGATTGATCAAAACATTTCGATCGCATCTATCGGCTTTTTGCCTGCACAGCATGGTGATCGCCTGTACAAATTGATCTGGACGCCTAAAGAGGCCACGCAGGCCGGCGTCTGAAAACTCAAACCTTAATCTTTGTATGCTTACGACCGTTGGGCGTGCATGCATCAACTTTACCGGTTCACATGACCTGCTTACCGGTCCATCGTTGCAGTAGGTAAGAGCCCCTCATGATCAAACCACTATCCGACGGAACGCCTAAGACATTCGCCTTCTTTCGTGCATTTTTCTGGCACTTTGCTACCGTCATTTGATATGACAGAAGAGAAAGCCTTGGGCCTTGTTTGTGGGAGTAACAAGGCATCACTTATTCTGATGAGCGGCAATGAAGTAGACCCCTGACTGACTTTGTACTCAGGATGCATCGTTATGTCCTACGTTGGTGAGCCTTTCACACATGATCTGTTCATAAGCTACAGCCACGGGTATGACAGAGGGCATGGAGTCGGCCATCTACAGCCTTGGTCGGCTGCTTTTGCACAGGAGCTGGAACAAGAGCTGCGAACACAACCAGGAGTTCGAGAGCTACTCCAAATTTTTCGTGACGGCGATCATCGCCCGGGGTGCGGTGTTGACCCCATGGCACCTCTCACCCAGCAGTTGCGTGAAAAGCTGAACCACACCGCATTACTAGTGATCCTCATGTCACCGGATTACCTTAAATCGTCCTGGTGCTCAGACGAGCGTCAGTGGTGGCACGAACATCAAACTGACCTGGCATTGACTTGTGAGGAACGAATAGCTGTAGTTCGTATCTGGCCAACTAAAAACGATGTTTGGCCCAAGTTGCTTACCGACGAGCGTGATCACCCTCTGGTTGGGTTTCACTTCCATGCTCCAATTTCTGGAGAGGAGAGGCCCTTGGGATGGGTGGATATCCCGGCATTCGGTAGTGACTTTAAAAAGGCAATTATTGAAATCGTCTCGAACATTAATCCGAAACTGGATGCACTCAAAAAGCGGGCCAACGAGCGTGCTAGGCTCAAAGCGGAAATAAGCAAGCTCGCAGGAGAGGACATCGGCCCAATGATATACCTGCATGGCAGGCCCGAGCATAACGATACTTGGGATAAGGTGGCTCTTGCTCTTACAAGTGCTGGCTTCGGAGTTAGCCCGGGGCAGCTAAATCTTCAGCAGAATGCACGCGATCCTGAACAAATTCGCGCGCAGCGAATTGAACTTATGTCAGCCTGTGACGCCATGCTGATCATTGGCACTCACGATAGTCACGCGCTCGACGCAGACTTGGTGATAGTCGGCAAACATGATCGTCACTCCGCTCGTGCTCACAGCAATCGGCTGCTCCCTTGCGGCCTGCTCGATACGGTCGGTAGCGACATAGCAACCCCCATACGCAAAGCGACAGCACGCATCCTTCAAACCGATTGGCTTGACGCTACGCAGGAGTCGTGGACGGACAGCATCAAGGATTGGTTGAGCGCAAAAAGCTCCGCCCTGAAGCAAAGATCATGAGCACCACGATGACCGAGCTCGAGACCTCGTTCGCTGTCACGTTGCCTGGGAAACCCTATCCAGGCCTGCGCCCATTTGAAAAAACAGAATGGCCGATTTTTTTTGGTCGCGAACGAATGGCCGACGCGATTGTATCCCGACTGCTCAAGCAGCAAGTTTTGGTCATTCACGGAGATTCAGGTTGCGGAAAAAGTTCGTTGATCCGCGCCGGTGTATTGCCGCGATTGGAGCATGAGAGCGCCTTTGGTGGAGCGCGCTGGCGAACATGTATCGCCGCACCGCAGGAGGCGCCGCTCTGGAATCTGGCGGAAGCGTTGGCAGAGCTTTCTGATGATAATCAGCACCAGCAAGACATTATCGATATTAGGCGAGTACTCAATTACGGACGAAGCGGTCCAGCTGAGCTCGCCAGGTTGCTGAACACGAGCGAGAACAATCGTGTCTGCATACTCATTGACCAATTCGAAGAGCTGTTTGAACACGCACATCGTCATGGGCGGGAAGAAGCTCATTTGCTGACCGAATTTCTGGTATCAATGCTTGAGAGTCAGCCTGAAGGGCTCTATGCGATTCTGACGATGCGCTCAGAGTTCCTAGGTGCCTGCGCCCGTTTCGAAGGATTTGCCGAAGCAGTAAACGCAACGCAATACCTACTCCCGCGAATGAGTCATGAAGACTTGATGCGTGCAATCTGTGAGCCCGCACAATTGTTCGATGGCGAAATTTCCCCGGCGTTGGCTGATCGGCTAGTCGCGGACTCAAAAGGTAGCCAGGACCAGTTACCACTCATCCAGCACGCGTTGATGTTGCTTTGCCGTGAGCAGAGCACAACATGCCCCCTCCTGGAGAACCAACAATGCTCCAAGGGGCCGGCCTGGACGCTGGAACTAGAGCATTACTTGGAAAAAGGCGGTATAGCACACTTGCTTTCGTCGCATGCTGACAGCGTGCAGGCACAAGCCGAAGGCGAGTATCTATTGCCTGGCAGCCGGGTAGTCGAAGACCTTTTCCGTGCGCTGACGGGGATGAACGCCGATGGTCAGGCGATTCGGCGCCCTTGCACATTAGAAACGCTCATCAAGGTGACCGGGTCCGACGAACGAAGCATCCGCGGTGTCATCGATCATTTTCGTGCTGAAGGAACGTCCTTTCTGCGGCCCTATGGAAACCAGCTGATTGAGCTGAACGACTTGGTGGATGTTAGCCATGAAGCGCTGATTCGCTGCTGGGCCAAAATATCGGCCCCCGTGGAGGGCTGGGTCAATCGTGAGTTCAGAACAGGATTGGTCTGGCGAGCGTTGTTGGTGCAGGCAGACAGTTACGAAAAGAATGATCGTGATGTATTGAGCAGCATCGCGACTGGAGAACGTGAACGTTGGATGCTACGTCGAAACGCCGAATGGGCGAGGCGTTATGGGGGTGAATGGGACAGGGTCCAGGACCTGCTAAAGGCGAGCATAGTGGTGCGAGATCGAGAAGTGGCCCTACAGGTGGCTGCACGTGATCGAGAAGAAGCTTTACGATTAGCGGAGCGAGATCGAGAGGAGACTGAGCGAACAGCGCAGCGCGATAGGCAAGAGGAATTGCAGCTTCGAGAGGTTCATGAGAGTGCCCAGCGCACTAAATATAGAATTTTAAAAATATTTTCTGCCGTTATTTTTGTACTAAGCGTTGGGGCAACTTATCTGTGGTTTGATGCCAAGCAAGAATCTCTCAAATTTAAAAGAGAACGCGCAGAAGCAGATATTCAACTCTCGCTGGCCAATGCCGCTCGCGAACGCACTGAAGAGTTGGCTCAGAACAACAAACAATCTGCTCAGTCATTGCAAGAAGTAAAAAAATCGCTGGAAAAGCTTCAAGTCGAAGTAGAAAGCACCAACCCCACGTCGGATTTTGCACAAACACTAGATAAAGTAAACACTCAGCTTAGCAATGAGGTTGGCAACCTCGACAGATCTCGCTCAATCGCTGCCCCTCCCCAAATCTATTCCAAAATACCGAACCCCCGAGTGTACATTCAGATCAGCTCTGAGCAGCAACGTAGTGACGCCCAGGAACTTCGCCAAGACATTTCTTCGCTCCAGATTAATAACTTAGAAGTGATGGTTCCCGGCATCGAGCTTGTCACCGTTGCGCTCCGCAGGAATGAGCTTCGCTGCTTCAAAACAGCTGATTGCGAGGCAGGCGAACTGCTTCGCAAAAAAATCAATGATTTATTGGTTGAACCGTCAGTACAACTTGTTGATTTAAGCGAACGCTACGGTGGTAGCGAGAGCATTCGTGACAGCCATTACGAACTGTGGTTCGCGCCGGGAAAAATAGGGCTCAAAAGGCCTCATTCGCTTGAATAGGGGCCGCTCCCGTATTACCGATTGAGCGATGCTCATCAATGTGATGTCCTATGCGAGATAATATCTAGGCCGATGCCTCCGCGATACGCCGCTTGACCCTCATTCATCACCGAACAGGAAAAACAACATGCAGGTCAGTCGCGCCAATCTTGCCGATTTCGTTTTGTTTCTGGCTATTGCTCGACATCAAAGCTTTAGTCGTGCCGGCCAAGAGGTGGGGATTAGTGCATCGGCGTTGAGTCATGCAATCAAGGGCCTGGAAACCAGGCTTGGCGTACGTCTGTTGAACCGTACGACTCGTAGTGTCACGTTGACGGCCGCTGGCGAGGAACTGCATAGCATAACCCGTCAAGGGGTAGAGCAAAAGAGTACGGTAAGCCGGTTTCTAGATCAGCTCATCGCTCACGCAAGGCTTCATCTGCCTTAGATCCTAAGGGGCAAAGCAGGTTGGAAGTCGGCGTACTAGATCCGAGTTCCCTGCTACATCTGCAACACTCCTCCTGCCCGCCCTAACGCAGTGAACAGCAGAGCCTGGCTTGTCGGTTCTAGCTAAATCCTAACCCCTGTCCTTGATCCCGAGCCTCTTAACTGACTTTGCACGATTCTGATCCAGCGAGTTGTAATAGGTGTTCTGAGTTGTCGACATACTTTCGTGGCGTAGGTCAGCTTGGAGATCTTTGATATCGCGAAATGGTGCGTCAAATGTAGCCGCCGTGTGACGCAACCAATGTAAGGATGCAGACCGAAGCTTGTCCATCTCTAAGTCAGTTTGTCCCTCGTCCTTCATGCGCTGAAGTGATTTATCGAACACCATCTGAATAAGGGCACGAATGTAACGATCTGACAGACCAGCACGACCTCTGACCGTTGTGACTAGTGGAGTACTCTCCTTGTGAGACGGCAGCGGCGGAAGGGAGAGGGTGATCCGATATCGCTTCAAGTAGGCTTCAATGTATTCGTCTCGCACGCTAATTTTCGCGGCCTTGTTGCCCTTACCGACAACGTTGAACCACCAGTTTTCACCGTCGTACTCGAACGAACCCATTGTAGGTGTCCAGTTGTCCCGACCGACAAGATCAGAGATTCTGAGGTAGAGAGAGAAGAGGGTGGCCACAATAAATAGGGTCCGCTCATGTCGAGGTTCCTCCTGAGCCATGATCTCTGCGGTTTCAATTACATAATTCCACTGGAGCGGAGTGAGCGCTTTTCCAGAGTTCATCACCGTGTTGCGCTGTTTAAAGTTGGATTTTTGTTTGACGGCTCGAATTGGATTGGCTTCAGTGGTGAGGCCTTCGTCAATGGTGTACTGGAAAAAGCTGCCACAAACGGCAAACACCTGGCCCATCGAGCCAGCAGACATTTTGTACGCTATGTCATCTACATCTCTACTGTTCTCCGCAGCAACCTTGCGGATCTGTTTATCGATCTTGACGTTAAAAGGGCGCCATTTGTCGTTGATGATGTAGGTGTCAGTTTCAGCAGCCTTACGACCTCCAACCCGGGTAAATCTCGATTTGACGACAGGACCAACCCACTCAGGTCGGGGCTGTAAGCAAAACTCCAGGAAACGCTCACAGTCGTGGCGTCTGAGCTCTAGAAGCGGCTTTTTGGCTATCAGGAGAGACCACAGCAGAAGGCGCTCAACATGCGTCCGGTATGAATTGAACGTAGCTTCGTTATTTGAATAGGACTTTAGGAATCCGCGAACCGCGAGGTAACCATCTTGAGCCTTTAGCTCTGACGGAAAGGAAAAAAGGTACTGAGTGACAACAGGTAGTTCATCAGACACACGACTAAAATTCAGGTCTCGAAAACGATTGTAGGTGTCAAACAAAGGAATCGGATACGCAGGCATGCGGGGGATTACCAGGTTAGAGATTGAAACGGCTTGATGCGATGGTAAGCAACGCCCTAGCAACCTGCAATATCCGGGTCTGCGCGTTATCGGATATTGCATCTGTGTTTAACCCTCTTGTCTATCCGTGGGTAATACCTGACACCTCATCTGTGGCCGCGAGAAAGACCTTATCGGCATCGGAACAAAGCATCTCCTGAGGTCGATGATTGCCGAGGAACCCGCTGCTAGAGGCAAACCAAAATGCGATTCCCCATCCATCTTTTTTCGGTCTCAATACATCGAGTATCACCTTCAGATCAGGTACCGGCCCGTGCCCAGCAGCGTCCTGGAAGGCATACTTTGGAAACAATGAGCAGCCGGCGTGCTCAATTGAAAAAATCTGTCCCTCAGCTTCCCATTCATCCAGAGTCGTAGGGGGCAGGCCAAGTCGCTGAGCAGTTTGGTCCAGAGAGAGAAAGTCACCACTATCGAGGATGGCTTTCTTCGCGAGCTCGAGCATTTGCTGCTCCCGAAAGGCGGTATCCCGATGCGCAACCATAGTAGGATCCATTGAGCAAAAAAACACGATCCGCCATTGGACATAGGGCAGTCAACACCAGATGCATGCGTATACGGAAAAGGTGATTCCAGGAACGGCTCTGATTGGGAGTGTGCAGTATTTTTTCTCAGTACTTTTGCTGAGCATCAGAGCAATAGTTTCATTGTTTTCAGAAGTAAACGGCGGATTGCGCGGCATCTGAGAAGGAACATCCTGATACGGAGGCACTTTCGAAATAATTTCCTGATACGGCGGCAGCAAGATAGAAGTCCGTATGGGGGGGCGAAGTAATTGATAGATAGCGCTCAGAAGCAGGTTAACAACCGTTTCCTTCCAGTTTTATCTAAAAATTTCCTTCGGCGTACTATTGCCTCAGTCCGTATTTAAAAAACTCCGTCCAATCTATAAAAAATCCTGACACATTGTGGGGGCTGCCTCAATACACGATTTAACATAATATACATTATGCGAACCTTGCTATAGCTTCTTGCGGGCAGTGACAGGACAGATTTTGTCGAGATTTCTGAAATATGCGAAAAAACAGCTAAATATGAGGAAAGCCAAAAAATCAGACAGTTACGCAAAAACACTTGCGCTGGAGATCAAGCCAGCATCGACGTCTACTCGCTTAAATATGCGTCCCGCTAGTTCTCAGAAGTAAATGTGTGAAAAAACGGGATGTAATCGCGTGAATCTAGCCTTTCGCCTCTCGTTCACGGTTTTACTCGCGGAGCACCTGATCGGTACACATCTAAGCGCTACAGGCTCTGGCGCGGCCTATTCCGGCGTTGTAATGCATGATTTTACGTCATGCACAGCGAATTCAAAAACTTTGCCTTCGATTGGCGTGATCGCACACCGCATGCGAAATCGCCTATTCGTTTGATTTAAGGTGTCTTTTTGGGGAGCGCTTGTTCGTTTACGGCTTTGCTTACGTCACAGGTCCACCTGCAAACGCGTCGCTGCGTGAAATCTGAAGCATTCAGCGTGGAGTTGGTGTGTAGATTTCAAGGCTGCCACACTCGGAAAAACAAACGCCCATTGCTTTGTGCATGCAGACGCTGACGGTTTGGCGATGCACACGTTGCGTTTGAAGGCTGTTGAGCTCGACAGCCACCTAATACCCTTGGAAACCCGCCAAAATCTGGTTAGCTGAAAAGCTCTGTAAAATGCTCGTCCGATACTGTTGTTAACCACAATTTTGACTTGTTAACCACGGTGGTTAACAAGTCAAAAAAACAGTTTACAGCGTAATACTGAACCTGCGTGTTAGCCTTGATTTGCCTGGCACGCCTGGCACGCCTGGCACGCCTGGGACTTCAAAGCTTCGTAATGCTGTTCGAGCTCTGGGGTTTGCCGATTGGAATATTTACCCTTACTATCACTCGCACCGCTCTGTCAGCTATAACTTCCAATTTTTGGCAGCCTGCTAGATTAGTAGCGTAACGACCTCTACATGGAGTCAGTAGCCAACTCAACTAAACGGCTATTTAGTTGAGTTAAGTCGAGTACTTCGGGCCCTATCTCGTAACACCACTTCCTAGAGCTCTCTCCCTCCCCTCACCACCTCACTGAAATCACCGAATAGCAGTCATATCACTTTAACTGCAATGCTCGCTTCCATTCAGGCGCCTGCCATTCCCACACATGAATCTCCTCGAAAGTCTTAGGTAGCAACATACGACCAATCTCGATGCTCGCCGATAAAGGTGTCGCGGGGTAGATGTGCACTATACGAGCCCCCGCTCCTGTTAGTCGCTGAAGGAAGCCATCGAATTCTCGACGGAAGCTCAGTAGGTGCTCTTCCTTGCGGATGATGCCACGGTTTGGCAGTTCGGCACGGAACTCGACAACCTCACGATCGACAGGAAATGCGACCTTACCCGAAATGCTAACAACCACCGACACCTCGCGCGGTAGCACTTTGGGCACGTCATAGATGTAGCTGGGCTCAGGGCACGTGTCGCGCTTGTCCCATAGCCAACCGTCGTTGGGCAGGTCCATGACGTTAGCACGGGTCTTGTCGCCAATCAGCGCGCCGATTTTCATCAGCATCGGTATCGGCGCAAATCCGGCAATGGTTAAGTGCGCATTACCGTTACGGTCGACGAGGGCGGGCTGGATGAGTCGGTCATAGTGCGTGGTAAGCGCCTTCTCTGCACGAGGCCAGAAGTCCGGGTCGTTGTCTTGGAAGTCGAAGTCGCTGCGGTTGATGTGGATGTGGCTACCCTGGGGGAACAGCTTATAGTTGCTGTTCTCCAGCATCGCGAAGTGAATCTGGTCCACGTCGATGTTGGTCACATGCTGCCCAATTGGGAACGTCACCAGCAGCGGCAAACTCTCCATCACGCCCGTGGCGGAGTAAATGCGCTCGATACGGGCCTCATGCTCACGTTTCATGGCTTGGAGCTGCGGTGTGGTGAACTTGTTGTTCCTGCCATGCCGGTCGATACGCCCGTGGCAGTCAAAGCAGGCCAGCATCAGGTTGCTGACGTCTTTGGCTAAGCGCTCCGACTCGCCCTTCTCGCCCCGTGCGCCTCCAGGACTATCTGCAATGATGTGCGCATGCTCGCCTGTGAAGGCTCTTTCTTTGGTCAAAAAGTCGCGCCCCACGGGCTTGCAGCAGCCACGGAATTCGCAGCGACCCGCAGCCGCCACCCACAGGTCACGCCGTACATCGACGGGGATGCGAGCTCGGTCCTGGCTTCGAGTTTCTTTCGTCTGAGCAGGTATTTTTAACGTCGCCTTATCCTGTGGCATGGTTTTCTTCGTTGCCAATCTTCTTCTCCATTTTCAACTCTCGAAACGTGCCCCGGCGGCTCAGTGTCCAAATGCGGATGCTTCGCGTGCCGATGATGGGAAAAAACAGGTGATCGCCTTCAAACGTGTCCCCGGACACAGCCTGCTCCCAGTCTCTTCGATCAATACTACTGGGTGTCGGGTCGAGTTCAGGGTGCGTGTGCCACAGCCCGAGGTAGGCCGAAGTGTGCCCCTGCTCTAGCCAGCGCTGGCGCGCGATGTGCTCGTGTGAGGACGATCGAAAGAAACTGAACCTGCTGCGGCGGTCGCTGCTCTGGGGAGTGGACACTTCGTCGACGACCACATCGTGTGAATCCAGTAGGTGGCGACCTAGTAGTACTCCTCCGGCCTCGCGGTGCCAGCAGCGTCGCTGCGCGAACGCTTGCATCTGCTGCCAAGCGTGTTCGACAATGATGAGCCGCTGGGTCGGCGTGACACGATAAACCAGCCTCATGCCATCTCCTCAGGCGCACGACAGTGGCGGCACGCGCGACCGAAAATCTTCCTCGTCGCATCTTCGGGGAGTGTTGTTCTTGCACTCTGGAACCAAGGCGTTGTGCGTAGACCATGCTGGGCAGCTGCCCGGCCTTCTCCTACCCAGAAGTGATAGGAGGGATCTCGCTCCTGCTTGCCAACTGCTACCGCCGTCATCGCCGAAAGAATATGCTCAGCTGCCAGCAAACCCGTGCGTCTGGCCTGTATTGGGCCAAACGGGACAAATGCACCAGCACAACCCGTGAGATTGCGGGTGACAGGCTGGTTTGGCTCCAGAAAGGACGTTCGCGACGCCAAGGATGGTTGGCCCTCATCGTCGCGATAGGCGCAGTCGAGGCAACCCTCACCTTTAGTCCACATCAGCACCGAGTGCCCACCCAAGTCCAGGGCCTCCAGCCAGGTAAAGACGATAGGCAAGTCAACCCGCTTGTCTTTGAGTACCCGCGAGAATGATCGCTCGATTGACGGTGCGCCAAACGCGAGAACGATACCGTCATATTTGCTGATGTTGGCAGTTTTGTGCCAGTTTTGGGCTGTAGTGCAGACTGGAGTTATCTTTAATCCCGGGTAACGCCGCTCCAGCGCTAGTTGTAGGCCCGCTGGCTTGCCAATGTCGATGTACAGGGGCTCCAGAAGGTGCCGAAAGACGTTGTCCTCCGAATACTCATCGTGGTCTACCACCGTGATTTTCCCCACTCCCGCTGCCGCCAAAGTATCGACTACAACACAGCCGATAGCACCTGCCCCTAGTACGACCACATGCTTCCCGAGTAAGTCCAGAGACGCGCCGCCACGCTCCCGCATATAGTTAGGAGTATGTCGGCGCATGGTTAGCGGCGAGACCGGTGACTTCTTGTCAACTACCCCGCGGTGCGCACCAAAGGCAATACCGACCAGCGACCGACCGCCGGCTTGTCGAGGTACCGACACCAGCAGGGCCAGCTGCTTGGGCGAGTTCTTAGATGGGCCGAACAATTCGCCCCAAAGCTTTAGCTGGTCAAATGACAGACGCTGGTGAACACCCTCGATGAACGCTGTTGTCAGCATGTCCGGCAGTGTGGGCGGCAACGCCAGCGCGTCTAAGTGAACGTACAAGACCCGTTGCCCCGCGAGCTTGTTACTACGGACCTCCCAAGGCAACTCGGCGTCTCGCTCCGTGAAATACCACTTCGACTTACCAAGTTTCGAATTCACGAATCCCTTGACCATACGCGAGTTGCCGTCGACCTCGAAGTAGGCGCGAGAGCGCAGTGAGTCCGGTAGGTGCAGCCAGTACCCCTCAAGCTCGTTGAAGAACTCAGCGTGGCCAGTGGTTGCATCCTCTGCTGAGTTCTCGAGCAATTCATATGCTTTGAGGACTGTGTACGCCACGATGTCGGCGTGACGGCCAGGGTCGAGCGACAGTCCCTGTCCGTCGTCGATGCACACCACGCCGGTGTAGCTAACATGTGCGAGCGGCTCCTCCGGGGGAAGAGTCCAAACCTTTGGCAAGCGCAACTGTGCCTCGTCGCAATCGACGTACACAGGCCAAGTGCGCATTGCGCCTTTGAGCTCAACTCCCAGGTAATTCTGTGCTGGGTTGTCTAGGCGATCAACCTCGATGCCATGCAAGCCACAAGCAGTCCTGACAGCCTCAAATGCGGCATCGACCTTTGTGGGGGCGGCCGACGACATCAGGCGGAGTTCCCGGTGCTGATGACGGCGGCCGAAACCGCCTTGGCAGTCTCAGACTTCGTGGGCACCTTGAAGTCGTCGCCGAACTGCTTCTTCAGGTATCCACAGGCGTCCTCGGGCAGGTCCTCGTCATACGCCTTCTGCAGGGCGTCGCGAAGCGACTCGAGTTTCTCTTTGAGTTTTTTCATCTGCGCGGCGGTTCGAGTGGCCATAAGATCGTAATACGGCTCCACCGGCATGGTGACCTTCAAACGCAGGTGCAGGCCATCGTCCTGACTGAGTTCGTAGGTGAATTGGTCCAGCATCGTATTAACCCAGTCGAGCATTGCCAGCAGGTCTACCGGCTTGCCGGACGTCCCGAAGTTTGGTTTGAACCAGTGAAGTGCAGCCACAGTGAGGGCAATGCTCAGCGGTGCGCCGGTGCCCTGGAACTGAACCTGCCGCCAGCGTTTAAGGTAGCGGATGCAGCGGCGGTACTGGGCCAACTTGTCGGAGTCCTCAAACGCACCGCAGACTCGTTTGGTCAGTTCCTTCGGGTCGGAGATCTCCCAAATGGAGTGCTCCTCGGCCGAATTCTCCTTGCCCTTGGCCAAGTAGAGCTTGCCGTCAACGCCCTTGGTGTAGATGGCCAAGTCGACGTGGTATGCAATATCACCACCGCTCATGTAGTTGACGGTCACGCACGGCCGACGGATGACCACTGTGCGAAAGTTTGAGTTCACCGCATCGCGCACCAACTTCTTAAGTACCACCGGGTCGGGGTATTCATCCTTTGTGCAGTCGAAGATGAGGCCAACGTCAATGTCGAAGTTGCCATCCAGCGGCACTACACCGGTGTGCATGGAGTAACTGCCCTGATTGAAGTTTACGAACGATGGCACGTCGTCGCCTAGCTTCTCCCTCAGTGTGGTAACGATAGTATCGCGCTTCTCGCGGAGGGTCGCCTTCTCATCATCCTCGTCGAAACAGATGGCGCTGTGAAAATCTTCGAACTGTTTTTGCACTGATGGCATGCGTCCTCCTTGATCGACGGTTTGTGGCAGCCATTGGACAATGGCTTCTGTGGTTTACCTGTATGTGAAGGCTAGTTCAAGTATTTCAAGGGCTACTGCTTGAGCGTCTGCTTACAGGTTCCGAGTGCGTCAATGGCTATGTCCGCTTAGGGTTTTCAGCCCTTTGTGGCAGACCTCAATCGGCAAAGACATACGTTCGGAACCGGTTAATTTCGGCCAATGAATGTCTGGGTCATAAATGGATCTGTGAACATGGTCCTCCCTCCCCCCTTCTCAAATTCCTTTTCGAGACATCGGAGACCAGCGCCAATCGGTCGATACCTGACGAGTTTGCCAGAATGCTCAAATTCATTTTGTCTGAACGTAATCGCGGAGTCCTCTAAAGATATTGCTCCATCAGTGGATCAGTCATTTCAAATTTGCCCAGTTTATCCCGGGTCAGGATTGATCAATGATGGCTCCATCACTACTGAGGAGCCCCACAATGAATTCTCTCTTTTCTCAAGTCCAGGTCAGTCGCTACACCCTCTCCAATCGTATGGTCATGGCCCCTATGACGCGTTCGCGTGCCGACGATGCCGGTGTGCCGAGCGAACTGGTTGCGACTTACTATGCACAGCGTGCCAGTGCCGGCCTGATCATCAGTGAAGGCGTGTTCCCCACTGCAATGGGCAAGGGTTATGTCCGTACCCCTGGTATCGAAACCGCCGAGCAGGTCGCTGCATGGAAGCACGTCACTGAGGCCGTACATGCTCGTGGCGGACGGATTTTCATGCAGTTGATGCACAGCGGGCGCATTTCGCACCCTTCGTTGCTGCCGAATGGCGCCCTGCCACAGGCACCTTCCGCGATCAACCCCGCTGGCCAGACCTGGACCGCGACGGGCCTTCAGGATTTTGTTACCCCCCATGCACTGAGCGTGGTTGAGATTGCCGCGGTCATTGAAGGCTATCGCCAAGCGGCGCGCCTGGCCATGGAAGCAGGCTTCGACGGTGTCGAGTTGCATGCCGCGTCGGGCTACCTGCCAGAACAGTTTCTCTCAACTGGCAGCAATCAGCGCACGGATGAGTACGGTGGATCGGTTGAAAACCGTGTGCGTTTTGTATTGGACGTGCTGTCCGCTATCGCGACGGAAATCGGTGGTGACCGGGTGGGTCTCAAGATCTCGCCTGAAATGAATTTCAACGACATCGTCGATGCCAACCCGCAAGAAACCTACACCTATCTGGTCGAGCACCTGCATGGGCTGAATCTCGCCTATCTACATGTCGCCCTGTTCGGCGCCAATGTCGACTACCACGCCTTGTTACGTCCACTGTTTGACGGCAGCTACTTGATCGGTGGCGGACTCGATCATCACTCCGCCGAATCCCTGATCGCTGACGGCCGCGCCGATGCTGCCGTATTTGGCAGCGCATTCCTCGCCAACCCGGATCTGCCTGAGCGTTTTCGCACAGGCGCTGAGCTCAATGTTCCGGATAAAAATTCGTTCTACGCACCGGGTGCGCAAGGGTACATCGACTACCCGACTTTGCCCGCAGCGCAAGGCGTCTGAGGAGCACAGTCATGTCACCCATTGCACGTCTGCAACGCATGAATCACGGCAGTCAGTTCCGGGCTTTCAGTCTGCGTGGAAATCAGTTCGCCAAGCCTATCGACCCCTTCCTTGCTGTCGATCATGCCTGGATCAGCGGGCCAACTTTTCCACCACACCCGCATGCCGGTTTCTCAGCTGTGTCCTATCTGTTTCTAGATTCCGAGACCGGAATTGAAAACCGGGACGCGCTGGGTAATCGCAACCTGATTAAACCCGGTGGGCTGCATTGGACGGCGGCGGGTAAAGGTGTGGTGCATGAGGAGGTACCGGCCGAACCGGGTAAGACGGTGCACATGCTGCAAATTTTTATCAACTTGCCGCAGGAGCGCCAAGCAGACGCGCCGTTTGCGCTCACTCTCGAAGCGCAGGAAGTGCCCGTGGTGCGATTGCCTGGGGTCAAGGTGCGCGTGCCACTGGGCAGTTTCGCTCAGGTGTCGTCGCCCTTGTCGGTACCCACCGAAGTCAGCGTGCTGGACATCTCTCTTGAAGGCGGCGCTGAAGTCAGCGTCCCGATCCCGGAAGGTCACGTGGCGTTCGTGATGCCGATTGACGGCGAAGTGCTGGTCGACGGGCTTCCCTTCAATCTCAGCGAACTCACGCTGCCGGTGAGTCTACCGCTGCGTGACGATCGCGTGGTTGGGTTGAGCGCTCCTAGGGGCAACGCCAAGGCCGTGTTGTTTTCTGGTATCCCGTTGAATCAACCCGTGTATTGGCAAGGACCACTGGCGCTCGCCTCTCAGCACGCGCTGGCTGAGGCTATTGACAGCTATCAGCGTGGTGCATTCGGAAAGCTGCAACCTCGTTGATAAATCGAAACAGTCCCAAATCCGGGGCGCTAGGTGCCCTAACTTTACAGCCAAGAGAATCATCATGACGTACGAAAAATTCAGTGCTGACAATGCCGCCTTGCTGTTGATCGACCATCAGGTGGGGACCATGGGCTGGGTAAAATCCATTCCCTTCGAAGAACTCAAACGCAACGCGCTGATGCTCGCCAAAGCGGCCGCCATTCTGAAGCTTCCTGTGGTCCTGACCTCCAGCATGGAAGAGTACGCTCAGGGTCCGCTGCTGAGTGAACTGGAGCAGATCCTCCCGGCCCAGTTTGCTTCCCGCATCCAACGCCAGGGCATCGTCAACGCCATGGACGACGAACACTTCGCCGCCGCCGTCAAAGCGACTGGCCGTAAAAAACTCATCATTGCCGGTGTCACCAATGACGTGTGCACGGTCTATCCGGCGCTGAGTCTGGTGCGTGAAGGGTACGAGGTTCAGGTGGTGGCCGACGGTGGCGGTTCACCAAGTGTGATGGCCGATGACATCGCCCTGCGGCGGATGGACAAGGGCGGCGTGACACTCACCACCACCAACCAACTGATCGCGGAACTCGCCGGAAGCTGGGCGACTCCAGAAGGCGGGCAATTGGTGCAGGTACTCATGGAAGCGCTGCAAGGTTAACGACGTTTCTGGCTGGCAGCACCTCCAATTCCGGTTCTGCCACCCTGCAACGCCGCACAACCTTTGATCAAAGCGGCCCCCACCACACATCCCGGAGATGGGCCACTGCGTTCCGTGTCATGGCACACATCGCAACGCCCCGCCTTGCTGAGTCGGAGAATATCGCTCATGAACAGCCCCAATGCACAGGGTCCAACGGATGTTCTATCTACTAATCGGCTCGCCCCACGAGCGTCGTTGGCGATGATGTTGGTCCTGCTCGCCGGATGCTCCTTCAGTGACCTGAAGCCGCAGTCACATCTGCTCAAGCCAACTGATGTTAGCCAGACACTCGCCGACAGTGCAGTCTCGCTGTCCCCGGCGGCCTGGCCCACTGAAAACTGGTGGATCAGTTTCAAGGATCCGCAACTCGATGCTTTGATCAAGGAGGCTTTGGTGAACAGCCCTTCCCTGCGATCAGCGGCGGCGAAAGTGCGTCAGGCCAACGCTCTGGAAGCTATCGAAGGCGCCGGGTTACTGCCTCATGTCGATGCTGCGATGAGCTCGACCCGCGAGCGCTTCAGCTCCAACGGCACCACACCTGTGCCGGTAAGGGGCACTTGGCAGAATGTCAATCAGGCCACCCTGAATGTGGGTTATGAGGTGGACTTTTGGGGCAAAAATCGTGCGGCTGTTGAAGCCGCCGTAGGTCGTCGACATGCACTTGAAGTCGATGAGCATGCGGCGGTGCTGTTGCTATCTGCATCGATCGTGCAAACCTACATTGCATTGCAGAACAGCTATGAACAAATGGATGTGGCTCAAACACTGTTGGCGCAGCAGGAGCAAATCGAGAAACTGACTCGGCAGCGATTCGCAGCTGAACTGGATACTCAGATCGACATCAAGCAGTCCCAGGCTTCCCTACCCGCCAGTAAAGCCAATATTGCCGCACTGAAAGAATTGATCGAACTAAACCAGAACAAACTCGCTTCCTTACTGGGCAAGGGGCCTGACCGGGGACGGACAATCACAAGACCCCATCTTCAGTCCAGCAATACCGTGGTGCTGCCCACCAATCTCCCCGCTGAGTTGATCGGTCATCGTCCTGACGTTGTTGCGCAACGTTGGCGCGTCGAAGCCTCGGGCCATGAAATCGAGGTGGCAAAAGCTCGTTTCTATCCCGACGTTAACCTGACGTCATTCATCGGTCTGCAAAGTCTTGGTTTTGATACTTTCAGCGAGCGCAGCAGCCGTATAGTCGGATTCGCCCCTGCGATCAGCCTCCCGATCTTCGAAGGCGGTCGATTGCGCGGGAACCTGGACGCCCAGGACGCTGCATACGATCTGGCGGTCGAGAACTACAACCAGACGGTCATCGATGCCCTGCGCGATATCGCCGACCAGTTGTCTTCACTGCGTTGGTTAAAAGAACGCCTGGCTCAGCAGAATGAAGCCGTAGCCACTGCACAGGCCGCCGCCGACCTGGTGAACAAACGGTACGCAGCGGGACTGGCAACCTATCTGCAGGTGCTGGCAACTGAGAACTCAACGTTGACCGAAACACGTCAACTGGTTGATCTGAAATCCAGAGCACTTTCCCTTCAGGCCAATCTGAGCCGGGCGTTGGGGGGCGGCTACATGCCCAAAATCCTTACCCCCGAAAACGCCTCTCCCTCCTTGGCAGGTAAATGATGTTATGACTACAGAATCGCCCTCCCCAGCCGTCACCACTCAACAGCGAACATCGTACCGGCCCACATGGCTGCTGATCGTGGCCATAGTCTTTCTGGTCGCCTCCTTGTGCGTTGCCTACCTGCTGAGACTGGACTCCGAATCCACCGACGATGCCTATGTCGACGGAAATGTTGTTCAGGTGACTTCACAAGTCAGCGGTACTGTGACGGCAATCAGCGGCGACAACACCGATCATGTCGATGCCAACTCGCCACTGGTGACATTGAACGCCGTGGATGCCGAAATCCAGTACGAGCGCGCCAATTCGAATCTGGCCCGCGCGGTTCGTCAGGCCCGCACCCAGTACTATCAGGTCCAGCAACTCCAGGCTGAAGTCGACCAGCGTCAAAACGACGTACGCAAGGCCCAGGATGATGTACGTCGACGCAGCCAACTCGCCGCTAGTGGTGCCGTCTCTCGTGAAGAGATCAGTCACACCGCAGACGTACTCAAAAACGCAGTCGCAGGGCTTGAGGGCACCAAACACGCCCTCGCCGTTCGGCTCGCGATGGTCGATGGCACCACACTTCGTACTCACCCGGATGTGCTAGTGGCGGCAAGCAACCTGCGTGATGCCTACATCGCCTTGCATCGCACCCAAATCTATTCACCGGTTGCAGGTGTAATCACCAAACGCACTGTGCAGGTCGGACAAAAAATCAATCCGGGCGTCACGCTGATGTCGGTGGTGCCTGTTGACCAAGTCTGGGTCAATGCCAACTTCAAGGAGTCGCAGATTGAAGACTTGCGTATTGGCCAACCCGTTGAACTGCGCGCGGATGCCTACAGCCGCAGCGTCATATTCCACGGGACCATTGTCGGCCTGGATGCCGGTACCGGCAGTGCTTTCTCCTTGTTGCCGGCCCAGAACGCTACCGGCAACTGGATCAAGGTGACCCAACGGGTGCCGGTAAGGATCGCTTTACGGCCACAGGAAATCACACAGAACCCCTTGCGCCTGGGTTTGTCCATGCGCATCACGGTCGACACCACCGATCGCAATGGCCCCGTCCTGAACAAGACAGCTACACAGCAACCGATTTACAGCACCGAGATTTTCAAGAACGAACTTCAGGACGCCAATGAAGTTGTGGAACGCGTGATCAGTGCCAATGAGGGCAGTGACCATGACCCCAAAAATCTGAAATTTTAACGAGGGGATCATGTACAGAAAGCACGCTGCCTTGTTGTTCACTGTGGGTCTGCTCTGTGCGCTGGAATATTTGCAGGCGGGCATGATCGCTTTTGCCAATGCACCGATTCGCGGCGAAATCGAGGCCAGCCCTGAAGAATTCAGCCTGGTTGCCGCCCTGTATGCCTGTATCGCTGTGGTGGTGATTTCGAAACAGCATTGGTTGACGGAGCGCCTGGGCTGGCGCAATTTCATGCTCGGCTCAATCAGCATTTTCGTGCTGGGCGCTTTTGTGTGTGGTGTGAGTGTTGATTTGACCAGTTTCACCGTAGGTCGAGTCATCATGGCCCTGGGTGGGGCCTCGTTCATGACGTCGGCACGCCTCATGATCAACCTGCTTCCCCCTGGCCCGAGCCGGTTCACGGGCATCAAGGTATTTGCCACCGGGCTCGCCGGTGGGACGGCTGCGGCGCCTTTTGTCTCGTCGATGGTGGTGGCCGAAAATACCTGGCACGCTATCTTCTGGATACTGATCGGCGGCGCCTTGGTAGCAGCAGCACTTTGCGTGCGGTTTCTGCCTACCAGCCCTATCCCTGAGGAAGACCGAACCCCCTCAAGCCTGGCAAGCATTCTCTTGTTGTCGGTCAGCAGTTTCTTTCTGCTCTACATTTTACAGCGGTCCTACTACGACTTTTATAACGACACCTTCATCCTCGTCGGTTGCGCACTATTGGCAACACTGGGCGTGTACACCTTTTTCCACGCCGAACACAACAAGGCAAAGCCCTTCCTGAAGGTCAGAGACTTGATGCAGCCTCGTTACCTACAGGGCGTGGCGCTGTTTTGCTACGCCTACGTTGTACTGGGCGCCAATAACTACATCTTGCCGTACTTCCTGCAAACAGGACTGGGCTACTCCTGGGACACCATCGGTACATTCCAGGCCATCGGGCTGACCGGCACCCTGGCCACCTGGGTAATCATGGCCAGCCTTATTCCAAAGTACCCTGCCCCAAAGAAATTTTTCATTCTGGGCTTCATCGCGCTGGGTGGCTTTGGCTGGTTACTGTCCTCGCTGACGCCCAGTGCCAACATGTGGTCGAACATTCTGCCGGCGTTGATTCTCAATGGATGCTTTGTGATGCTGGTCATGTCGACGGCCGCGATGCAGACCTTTCGGGACGTGATGCAAGAGGAGAAGCTCTTCGCGCATGCCTACCAGATCAAAAACATGATGGGGCAGATCGCCATGGCGATTGGCACCACGGTCGCCACGTTGTTCCTGCAGTGGCGCACCACCACGCAATACAACAACCTCAACGTGCATTTCAGCGCCAGCGACCCGCTCTATGTGGAACAGACCCAACAGCTGGCGCAAGCACTGTCATCCGAAGTGGGTGCCACCACAGCGAATCAAATCTCTGTAGCGATGCACGCACAGATGCTGCAGCAGCAATCGACCCTGGTCGCCAGCATGGAATACTTTTGGGTCGTGATCGGCGTAGCGATGATAGCGCTCATCATTTCAGTCACGCAGAAGACCTTCAGATGAACCGGAATATTTTCACGAAGGCGGACTCTATGGGTGCATACACGCGATGAACACTAAACACCCGGAAATCATTATTGTCGGCGGATCCCTTGCCGGTCTCACGCTGGCGCTTGCTAGCGCAGCCAAGGGCATACCCGTTCGTGTCATTGAGCGCTCTGTCGGGCGCGTGCATGGTGGAGACAGCCTGAGTATCGATCTGGAACTGGTCGCGACCACGGTTGGCCATGATCCACGATCTGCGCCCATTTTGCCCGTGGTCCCCGCTTATCGCGAATTGACGACCTGGCCCGCGCTTTACAACTGGTTACGAGACCGGGCTCTCGCAACACCAGGCATCGTCCTCGAAGAAGGCAAAGCCGTCACCTCGGTCGTAGACCTTGGCGATCGGGCGCAAGTCTCCTTTGCCGACGGTACCCAAAGGGTTGCCGCCGCAGTGATCGGTGCGGACGGATATCGCAGCATCGTTCGCCAGACGATCACGCCAGATGCACCACTTGCCCGCTACGCCGGCTATCTCGTGTGGCGTGGGCTGGTCGAGGAGCGAATGCTGGCGCATCCCGTTCAATGGCCATCGAACGGCGGCCTATGGATTGAGTTCGTCGGCGGATATCGTCTGGTTGCTGCAGTACTTCCTGGTCGGGATGGCTCGCTGGAGCCCGGTCAGCGTCAAATCACATTCGCTTGGTTCGATGTGCATCAGCAAGCATTGCTTCGTCGCACCGGCTGCCTCACTGCCGATGGTCACATCGTGGGCACACTTGGACGCGGGACGATCGGAGAAGATGTGAGGTCTGAGCTGGCCGCCCTGGTCCCACAGGTCTGGCCTGCGACATGGGCCGAGGCGGTGACTGTCGGCGTGTGCTCAGCGAATGTATTGAGTGGCGCTCCGATTGCCGAGTACAAGCCGCAGCGGCTGGCACTGGGTGCATTGGCTATCATCGGGGACGCTGCCCACGTCGTTTCACCGATGACCGGGCGCGGCTTTTTGACTGGGGTGGAAGATGCAGCAGTGCTGGCTCGAGTACTCGCAGACCGAGGCGCAGACGACCCCATTGCTGCGGTGTTGGCCCGCTATGAAACAGCACGATTACCCTTCGTTCGCGGACTGGTTACCCATTCAAACCGGATCAGCGCCGAATATCTTCGCTATGCGGCAGCCAACTGACCTAGGGGACGTCGCGTTGCCCGACGAGCCATGCCCTTCGAGCAACGCGACAGGATCGCAGTTTTACTGGATGCCGGCACCCAAGGCCGGGAATACATCGGTGAACAACAAGCCAATCAATTGCTGTCCGTTAGGTGTGGACCAATCCTGCCCAATTTCTGCCATGAGCGTATTGGTGGCGGTGAGCACGACGCCGGCATCGTGCATTCGTTGACGGGCGAACTCTTCGGAAAGATCGCTGGGCGAACCCGAAGCATCCAGCACGGCCTGCACAGCAAAGCCTTCGAGCGCAGCATCGATTGCCGGAAAGATAAGACAAACGTCTGTGGTCACACCGGCCATGATCAGATGCTTGCGCCCAGTGGCAAGCACCGCATCACGAAAGTCGGCGTATTCCCAGGCATTAACCACACCGGGACGCTTGATCCGTGCCGCGTGCGCTTCTGGAAGCACCTGGGCGATTTCCGGGAGAATCGGCCCCTGGGCCTGATCTTCTTGGCTGGACGTAATTACGACCGGCATGTTGAGGATCTTCGCCATCTTGGCCAGCGCAATCGACTGTTTCGCGGCAAACTCACGGTCTATGTTTTTGATCAGTTGCATCGTGCCGACCTGATGGTCGATCAGTAACAACGCGGCGTTCTCTGCAGTAAATCGTACGTCAGCCATAGTACAAATCCTCGTTTCGTTGGGTTCAAACAAAGGGTAGCGGAGGTCCGCTGAACAGCACGACGTTGGCACTGCCCTGCGGGGCTCTTAACTTGACCTCGCGTGGAGCATCTTGCGCCGGGAACACCGGAAGCTTCAGATCCTCACGATCGAAGCGCTGGGCCGCCACCTCCACCGTGCCCTCAATTGGCATGATGAACATGCAGTGGCCTGCGGCAATCGGCACACTCAGTTCAGCCCCCGCCTCCATCGAGATGTCGAGCATCGTAACTTCGGTCGGTGGACTCAGCGGGGAGCTCATTTCACGATAGCTCCCCAACGGTACCCGCACCTTGGCACCTGGTACATGCATGACCGGCACATCCTGCGCTTCGAGTATCAAAGGGAACGGCGCGATGTCCCTGCGTGAGGGGGCAAGAGCGACGAAGATCTGCAGTCCGTGCACCGTTTTTCCAGTTTCAGCCGGCACCTCCTCATGCGCCACGCCACGACCGGCGGTCGTCCAGTGCAAACCGCCTGGCTGAATCACATTCTGGGTTCCAATCGAGTCACGATTGGCCATCCCTGTTTCAGAATCGAGAAGCAGATAGGACAGCGCCGAAATTCCGGCGTGCCGGTGGGGCGCAAAGGTCGGTGCATTCATCCAGTAGTGGTCCACCCCGATGAAGGGGGAGATCAACTCTGGTTCGGTACGCAAACTGTAACCGTGGAAATGGCTGCCTAGATTGGCGCGATTAAGCTGGGCGATAACGACAGACATGACGGCAGTCTCTGGTACGAATGGTATCGTTCTGCGAGCTAATGAGTATGGGCTCACCATTTCTCACCAAACGACAGTGGATCATTGAGCATAGGGCGCAAAAAACGCCTCAAACGCGGCCAGCAATGCCTCCGGGCGCTCTTCCGCCGGATAGTGACCGCAATTTGCAATGACCACGGATTCGACATTTGAAGCGACTGTGCGCAATTCGGCTTCGACGCTGTCACCACAAGCAAGCGCCCCCGAAAACGCCAAAACCGGTAACGTCAAGCGCGTGGCTTTACGCTGTTGGTTCTGTGGAATCGACTGATCTATTGCACGGTAGTAATCGAAGCTGGCCCGCAGCGCTTGTGGATCGCGCTTGAGTTGTTCGATGTAGAAATCAACCGCGTAACGAGGCACCGCCTCTGGCGAACCTGCTTTGGTCGCGAACTGGTGACCGAAGTAAAGTTCTTCCCGGCCACTGACCAGTTGTTCGTTGATGCCCAGCGCCCGATTGAAATTGAAATGCCAGAGAAAATCACTGAGCCAGCGGTGCTCAGGCAGCAATGGCGGCGAGTCCGACACACCAGGAATAAGCGCTTCGCCCAGCGCAATGCGCTCGATTCGGGCGGGTTGATCGTGTGCCATGGCGTAACCGGTCCACATGCCGATGTCATGGCCGGCCATGGCGAAAGACTCATGTCCCAAGGCCTCCATCAGCGCAAACATGTCCTGGGCCAAGGTTCTTGAGTCATAACCCTGCTGGGCTTTTTCCGAGAGCCCCACGCCCCTCGGATCGACGGCGATAACGGTGAACGTGCGAGCGAGCGGCAGCATCAGGTAACGCCACGCAAACCAGCTTTGTGGCCACCCCCCAAGCAGTAACAATGGCTTGCCCTGCCCGCCA
>NZ_AKJL01000090.1 GCF_000282355.1 Pseudomonas sp. GM49 | reverse complement strand
GGAACGTGCTGACGGCTGCCGGTGCCGTTGGCCGAGACAGCCGGGAACAGATCGGCACGGGAGATGCGGTACTGAGCCGCAAACGCGTCGATGTTCAGGGCCGCGACACGCAGGTCACGGTTGTTTTCCAGGGCAACCTGGATCAGCTGTTGCAGCGCCGGGTCATGGAAAAACTGCTTCCAGCCCTGCTCGGCGGCAGCTTGCGCCGGTGCCTGGGCCGGCGAGTACGCCAGGCCCTGCGGGTACTGCCCAGCCACCGGTGCTTCGGGCTGCTGATAATCAGGTATCAGCGAGCAGCCACCGAGCACGAAGGCGGCGACTGCCAGGGAGAGTAGCGACTTGCTCATTAGCCAGCCTCTTTAGAAGGTTCAATGGCAGCGTCCTGGTCGGCGATTTTGCGCTGGCCAATGGACGACACGGTGACGAAGAACAGCGGGACCCAGAAGATCGCCAGCACAGTGGCCGTGATCATACCGCCAATCACGCCGGTACCGATTGCATGCTGGCTACCGGAACCTGCGCCGGTGGATATCGCCAGTGGTACCACACCGAGGACGAAGGCGAGCGAGGTCATGATGATCGGTCGCAGACGCATGCGGCTGGCTTCAATTGCCGCATCGCGCAGGCTACGCCCTTGTTCGTGCAGTTCCTTGGCAAATTCGACAATCAGAATGGCGTTTTTCGCCGCCAGACCGATGGTCGTCAACAGACCTACCTGGAAGTACACGTCGTTGGACAAACCGCGCAGGCTGGTGGCCATCAATGCGCCGATGATCCCCAGCGGTACCACCAACATCACCGCGATCGGAATCGACCAGCTCTCATACAACGCCGCCAGACACAGGAACACCATCAGCAGCGACAGCGCGTACAGCGCCGGCGCTTGCGAACCGGACAGACGTTCCTCGTACGACAGGCCGGTCCAGGAAATACCGACACCCGCCGGCAGTTTCCTGGCAATGGCTTCGACTTCGAGCATGGCTTCACCGGTGGAGTAACCCGGTGCCGGGGCACCGAGGATTTCCATCGCTTCCACGCCATTGTAGCGAGCCAGTTTCGGCGAACCGTAAATCCACTCGCCCTTGGCGAACGCCGAGAACGGAACCATGGTGCCGACGCTGTTGCGCACGTACCACTTCTGCAGGTCTTCAGGGCTCATTCGAGCGCCTGGCTGGCCTTGCACGTAAACCTTCTTCACGCGACCGCGGTCGATGAAGTCGTTGACGTAGCTACTGCCCAGGGCAATCGACAGCGTGTTGTTGATGTCGGCGATGGTAATGCCCAGGGCACTGGCCTTCTCGTCATCGATTTCCAGCTGGTATTGCGGTTCGTCATTCAGGCCGTTAGGACGCACCTGAGTCAGAATCTTGCTTTGCGCGGCCATGCCGAGGAACTGGTTTCGCGCTTGCATCAGCTTGTCGTGGCCGATACCGGCGCGGTCCTGCAGGAACACGTCGAAACCGGTGGCGTTACCCAGTTCCAGTACCGCCGGTGGTGCGAAGGCGAACACCATGGCATCGCGGAAGGTGAAGAAGTGCTGTTGGGCACGAGCCGCCACCTTGAACACGTTGTTATCGGCGTTACGCTCGTCCCACGGTCTGAGCATGATGAACGCCATACCCGAACTCTGGCCACGGCCGGCGAAGTTGAAACCGGTCACGGTAAACACCGAGTTCACCGCATCGCCTTCACCGCCATCCTTGCCCGGACGCAGCAGGAATTCACGCATCTCGTCCACGACCACCTGGGTGCGCTGGGCACTGGAACCGGCCGGGGTCTGCACCTGGGCGAACAGTACACCCTGGTCTTCTTCCGGCAGAAACGCCGTTGGAATGCGGGTGAACAGCCAGATCATGCCGACGATGATGATCAGGTAGGCCAGCAGGTACGGGGCCTTTTGCGCAAGCATGTTGCCCACGCCGCGCTCATAGCTGCGTACGCCTCGGTCGAAGTTGCGGTTGAACCAGCCGAAGAAGCCGCGTTTCGGAGTGCCATGCTCGCCTTTCGGAATCGCCTTGAGCATGGTCGCGCAGAGCGCCGGGGTGAAGATCAGTGCAACCAGTACCGACAGGGCCATGGCCGAAACGATGGTGATCGAGAACTGCTTGTAGATCACGCCGGTGGAACCGCTGAAGAACGCCATTGGCAGCAGAACCGCCGACAGCACCAGGGCAATACCCACCAGTGCACCCTGGATCTGGCCCATGGATTTCTTGGTGGCTTCCTTCGGTGACAGGCCTTCTTCGCTCATCACCCGTTCGACGTTTTCCACCACGACGATGGCGTCGTCCACCAGCAAGCCGATGGCCAGCACCATACCGAACATGGTCAGGGTGTTGATGCTGAAACCGGCTGCCGCGAGGATCCCGAATGTACCGAGCAATACCACCGGCACGGTCATCGTGGTGATGATGGTGGCGCGGAAGTTCTGCAGGAACAGGAACATCACCAGGAACACCAGCGCGACCGCTTCGACCAGGGTGTGAACCACGCCCTTGATCGATTCGGTCACCACCGGGGTGGTGTCATACGGGAACACCACTTCCATCCCTTGGGGGAAGAACGGCTTGAGGTTGTCGATGGTCGCGCGCAGGGCCTTGGCGGTGTCGAGGGCGTTGGCACCGGTGGCCAGTTTCACGGCCAGGCCGGATGCCGGTGCACCGTTGAACTGGGCATTGATGCTGTAGTTCTCACCCCCCAAACCGATGTCGGCGACATCTTTCAAGCGTACCTGGGAGCCATCCTTGTTGACCTTGAGCAGGATCTTGTCGAATTGCTCAGCGGTCTGCAGACGGGTCTTGCCAATGATCGTCGCGTTCAACTGGGTGCCGGGCAGGGCCGGCAGGCCGCCGAGCTGGCCGGACGACACCTGGACGTTCTGCGCAGCGATGGCGGTTTTGGCGTCGATCGGGGTCAGGTTGAATTTGTTCAACTTGGCCGGGTCGAGCCAGATCCGCATGGCGTACTGGGAACCGAACACCTGGAAGTCACCGACACCGGCGGTCCGAGAGATCGGATCCTGCATGTTCGACACGATGTAGTTGGACAGGTCGTCCTTGGTCATGCTGCCGTCACGCGACACCACGCCGATCACCAACAGGAAGTTCTTCACGGCCTTGGTGACACGGATACCTTGCTGCTGCACTTCTTGCGGCAGCAGCGGGGTGGCCAGGTTCAGCTTGTTCTGGACCTGAACCTGCGCGGTATCGGAGTTGGTGCCTTGCTCGAAGGTCGCTGTAATGGTCATGGTGCCGTCGGAGTTACTTTCCGACGAGACATAACGCAGGTTGTCGATACCGTTGAGCTGTTGCTCGATCACTTGCACCACGGTGTCCTGCACGGTTTGCGCAGACGCGCCCGGGTAAGCCACGGAGATGGCGATCGCTGGAGGCGCGATGCTCGGGTACTGGTTGATCGGCAGTTTGAGGATCGATAGTGCCCCGACCAGCATGATCACCAGGGCAATTACCCAGGCGAAAATCGGACGGTCGATAAAGAATTTCGACATGGTTTACTCCCCTTTGCCGTTGGAAGCCTGTTCAGCTGTCTTCACGGGGACCGGGTTCTTTGCGGCTACGTTGGTCGCCTCACTGGCTTTGACTTCGATGCCGGGTTTGACGAATTGCAGGCCTTCGGTGATCAGGCGATCACCGGCCTTCAGGCCGTCTTCGATCAGCCATTGATTGCCGACGGTGCGGTTGGCCTTGAGTTGACGCAGTTCGACCTTGTTGTCCGGGCCGACAACCAGTGCGGTCGGGGTACCCTTGAGGTCGCGGGTCACGCCTTGCTGGGGGGCCAGGATCGCCGCGCTGTTCACGCCGGCCAGCAACTTGGCGTGCACGAACATGCCTGGCAGAAGGGTGTGATCAGGGTTCGGGAAAATGGCGCGCAAGGTGACGGAGCCGGTGGTCTGGTCAACCGAGACTTCGGAGAACTCCAGCTTGCCGTCCAGCTTGTACTCGCTGCCGTCTTCGAGGGTCAGTTTGACCGATGCCGTGTTATCGCCAGCCTTTTGCAGGCGACCGCTTTCCAGCTCACGGCGCAATTGCAACAGCTCGACCGAGGACTGCGTCACGTCGACGTAGATCGGGTCGATTTGCTGAATCACCGCCATCGCATCGACCTGGGCATTGCTGACCAGCGCGCCTTCAGTCACCGAGGAGCGGCCAATGCGGCCGGTCAACGGGGCGTAGACCTTGGTGTATCGCACGTTGATCTGGGCGGTCTGCAGTGCCGCTTCCGATTGCAGGCGATTGGCCACGGCAGTGTCGTATTCCTGACGGCTTACGGCTTGTTCGTCGACCAGTTGCTTGTAGCGATCGGAAATCGATTTGGTCGAACGCAGGTTGGCTTCGGCGCTTTTCAACGTCGCTTCATAGACCGACGGATCGATCTGGTACAGCTGCTGGCCGGCCTTGACGTCGCTGCCTTCCTTGAACTGACGTTTGAGAATGATGCCATTCACCTGCGGGCGAACTTCGGCAATGCGGAACGCACTGGTACGACCTGGCAGATCGGACGTCAGGGTGAAAGCTTGCGGTTGCAGAGTCACGACGCCGACCTGAGGTGGTGGGGCGGCCGGTGCTGCCTCTTCCTTTTTGCATCCGCTGAGTAGCGATGCCAGGGCGACGGCGGCGACCAGAGCGGTAACAGCTGGCTTGAATTGCATGAAAATCCTCGGGTCAGGCGCGCAAGAAGCGCACTAGAAGGGTGAAAGGTTGAAAAATTTTTGCCGAGTGGATAAGTAGCTTGCTAAGGAATATACTTACATGCATGGCTGTTTGTAAATACCCAGGCTGCGTATCAACGTCGTTACACAAGCCGTTACACAAGCCGTTGAAAGGTTGGAATTGTAGGCCGGGGACGAGCCCCAATAACGTTCGCCCCACTTTTATTCAGCTGATATTCAGACATCGCTGAAGCACCCTGATTGAGGTTGTACTGCCATGGTCCGTCGTACCAAAGAGGAAGCTCAGGAAACCCGCGCGCAAATTCTCGTGGCGGCCGAAAAGGCCTTTTACGAGCGAGGTGTGGCGCGTACGACCCTGGCGGACATCGCCACCCTGGCTGGCGTCACTCGTGGGGCCATTTACTGGCATTTCAGCAATAAGGCGGATCTGGTGCAGGCCATGCTCGACACCTTGCATGAGCCGCTGGAAGAAATGGCCAAGGCCAGCGAAAGCGAAGACGAGCTCGATCCCCTGGGCTGCATGCGCAAGCTTCTGATTCATTTGTTTCATCAAATTGCGCTGGACCCGAAAACCCGGCGCATTAATGAGATTTTGTTTCATAAGTGCGAATTCACCGATGAAATGTGCGACCTGCGCCAACAGCGCGTGTCAGCCAGCCTCGAATGCAATGTGCGGATCGGCCTGGCCCTGAGCAATGCCGTGAATCGCGGCCAGTTGCCGGAAAACCTCGACACCGCCCGCGCCGCCATCAGCTTGCATGCTTATATTGATGGCATCCTCTACCAGTGGTTGCTGGCCCCCGACGGTTTTGAATTGCACACCGAAGCCGAGCGCTGGGTCGATACCGGTTTGGACATGCTGCGCTTGAGCCCCAGCCTGCGCAAATGAAACAAAATGCTTAATTGGCTCCTTGTATGGACTCTTTTGTCACTTGATGTGCCGTAATGGGGTGCTTTTATATACGCACCCTTGGCGGGATAACAGGTAGCAAGCTCAGTATTTTGTAGGGAATTTGTGTCGAGACTGTGCGAAATCCATTTCGACCTTGTGGGAGCGAGCAAGCCCGCTCCCACATTAGTGGATAGTGTTAAACCGTCAGGTATAAAAAAGCCCCGGCTCTTTCGAGCTGGGGCTTTTGCGTTTCAACCGTTGCTGATTACAGCGCCGGATAGTCGATGTAGCCGACCGGGCCCTTCGCGTAGAACAGCTCCGGACGCGCTTCGTTCAGCGGTGCGTCGGCCTTCAAGCGTGCCGGCAGGTCAGGGTTGGCAATGAAGGGTACGCCGAAGGCGACTGCATCGGCCTTGCCGCTGGCGAGCAACGCGTTGGCGCTGTCCTTGGTGAAACGTTCGTTGGCAATGTATGGACCGCCGAAAGCTTCCTTGAGTTGCGGACCGAGGCTGTCGGCACCTTCTTTCTCGCGCGAGCAGATGAAGGCGATGCCACGCTTGCCCAGTTCGCGAGCGACGTAGGTGAAGGTTTCGGCCAGGTTGTCATCGCCCATGTCATGCAGGTCGGCGCGTGGCGACAGGTGCACACCTACGCGGCCGGCGCCCCAGATTTCGATGGCGGCGTCGGTCACTTCCAGCAGCAGGCGGGCACGGTTTTCCAGGGAGCCGCCATAGTTGTCGGTGCGCTGGTTGGTGCTGCTTTGCAGGAACTGGTCGAGCAGGTAACCGTTGGCGGCATGGATTTCCACACCGTCGAAGCCGGCCGCCTTGGCGTTCTCGGCACCGACGCGGTAAGCGTCGACGATGTCGGCGATTTCAGCGGTTTCCAGGGCACGCGGGACAGGGAAGTCGGCCAGCGGACGAACCAGGCTGACGTGGCCTTTGGGCTGGATGGCGCTCGGGGCGACCGGGGCTTCATCGTTCAGGTACAAACCGTGGGAAATGCGACCCACATGCCACAACTGCAGGAAGATCTTGCCGCCCGCGCCATGGATAGCCTTGGTCACATTGGACCAGCCACGTACCTGATCGTTGGACCAGATACCCGGGGTGTCGGGGTAACCAACGCCCATCGGCGTGACCGAAGTGGCCTCGCTGAGGATCAGCCCGGCGGACGCACGTTGCACGTAGTACTCGGCCATCAGCGCGTTGGGTACGCGGCCTTCGTCGGCGCGGCAGCGGGTCAGTGGTGCCATGATGATGCGGTTGGCCAACTCGAGGTCGCCCAGTTTGATCGGATCGAAAATAGACGTCATTTATTGCGGCCCTCGTGAGGTAATGGTTGATCAATTGGTAGCAGGTGCCAGCTCGGGATTGCCGCTCTGGCGGAAAGTAATCAGGGTGACCAGCAGGGCGAGTACCGCCAGTGCGGCCGCGGCGAGCGGCACGCTGGTCAGGCCGAAGCCATGGGCAATCACACTGCCGCCGACCCAGGCACCCAGGGCGTTGCCGATGTTGAAAGCGCCGATGTTCAGGGTCGACACCAGGTTCGGTGCGGCTTTGCCGAAAGTCACCACGTTCACTTGCAGCGCCGGTACGGCGGCGAAGCACGCGGTGGCCCAGAGGAACAGGGTGATTTCGGTCGGGATCAGCGCGACGCTGGTCCAGGTCAGTACGGTGGACACCACGGCCATGGTGATGAACACGCCGATCAGCGTCGCGGCCATGCCTTTATCGGCCAGCTTGCCGCCGATGATGTTGCCGACCGTCAGGCCCAGGCCGATGAGCATCAGGGTCCAGGTCACGCCACGGGGCGAGATGCCGGTGACTTCGCCGAGCAGCGGCGCGACGTAGGTGAACAGGGTGAACACCGAGGCGGCGAACAGTGCCGTCATGCTCAGGGACAGCCAGATGCCACCGCCCTTGAGTGCGGCCAGTTCGGCGCGCATGTCGAGTTTTTCTTCATCGCGCTTGGCCGGCAGGAAGCGGATCAGGCCGATCAGCGCAATTACACCGATCACGGTCACGGCCCAGAAGGTCGAACGCCAGCCGGCTTCCTGGCCGAGGGCAGTGCCCAGCGGTACGCCGAGGACGTTGGCCAGGGTCAGGCCGGTGAACATCAGGGCCACGGCCGAGGCACGTTTGTTCGCAGACACTAGGCCGGCGGCCACCACCGAACCGATGCCGAAGAAGGCGCCGTGGCACAGGGCGGTGACCACACGGGCGAACATCAGCACGTTGTAGTCGCCGGCCACCGCGCACAGCAGGTTGCCAATAATGAAGATGCCCATCAACGCCACCAGGGCAGCCTTGCGCGGCAGCCGGGCGGTGGCCAGCGCCATGAACGGCGCACCGATGGCTACGCCCAGGGCGTAACCGGTCACCAGCCAGCCGGCACCGGGAATCGATACACCGAGGTCTGCCGCCACATTGGGCAGCAGGCCCATGATGACGAACTCGGTGGTACCGATGGCGAAGGCGCTCAAGGCCAGGATGAGTAGCGAGAGGGGCATTGTTTAATTCCTTTTCGGCTGGATCAGAGCTCTTTACTGAAGGTCTTGAGGAATTCCTGAATGGTTTCCTCGTTGCGTTTGAAGAAGTGCCACTGGCCGACTTTGCGGCTGCTGATCAGGCCGGCGCGTTGCAGGGTCGCCAGGTGTGCGGACACCGTGGACTGCGACAGGCCGCAACGTTGATCGATCTGCCCGGCGCAAACGCCGTGTTCGTTGCTGTGGGACTGGTCGGGAAATTCGACGGTCGGGTCCTTGAGCCAGTGCAGGATTTCTCGCCGTACCGGGTGTGCCAGGGCTTTTATTATTTCGTCGAGATTGATGGTCATGGTGTGGGCTCGTGATGTTTAAAACGCTATATCGCGATGAGGCGAACTTTAAATCGGTATTTCGCGATATACAAATATGATTTGGCTCTGACCAACTCACATTTCGGTATATCGAGTTATAACGATATGGAGAGTGTAACAATGCAAGGGGGCGGTGCTAAGCTGCGCCCATGAACTATCTCGCACATCTTCACCTCGGTGGCCAGCGTCCCGGCCAATTGCTCGGCAGTCTGTATGGCGATTTCGTCAAGGGACGGCTGCAAGGGCAGTTCGCTGCGGAAATCGAAGGGGCCATCCAGTTGCACCGCAGCATCGACGTGTTCACCGATCGCCATCCGCTGGTGGATGTCGCGTTGTCGCGTTTCTCCCTGACCCGGCGTCGCTACGCGGGGATCGTGCTCGACGTGTTTTTCGACCATTGTCTGGCCCGGGACTGGACGCTGTATGCCGATCGGCCCCTGGCGTTGTTCACCTCGGATGTTTACCGGGTGCTGTCCAGTGAGCGGCAATTGCCGGAACGGCTGGCGAAGATTGCACCGTACATGGTGGCCAATGACTGGTTGGGTTCATATCAGGAATTCGAAGTGCTGGAGCAGGTGTTGCGGGGGATCTCGCGGCGCCTGACCCGGCCGGAGGAACTGGCGGCGGCGATGCAGGAGTTGCGGCGGTTGTATGAACCGTTGAGCGAGGACTTTCGGTTGTTCTATCCGCAGCTGCAGGATTTTGCCCGGAACTATCCAACAACATAAAACCAGTGTGGGAGCGAGCTTGCTCGCGATTGCGGTGGGTCAGTCAACATCATCGTTGAATGATTATCCGCTATCGCGAGCAAGCTCGCTCCCACAAGGGATCTGTGTTTACGCTGCAATAGCAGGGCGCATCGGTGCTCGCTGAGGTTCAACGACAGTCCCGAACAACGCCTTCTGCACCGCCTGCTGTGCCTCGAACGCCAGCGCTGCACGTTCCCGACCTTCGCAAGCAATTGGCTTGAGCAGATGAATCTCTACACCACCGCGATCATTGGCAAACAGCCGCATCAAGTGCGAGAGCAAATCATCGTCGCCAATGAACGGTGCCAGCGTGCAGGGCTCGCCGTCGCGTACATAACGGATCGCCACCGGCTGCATCGCCACTTCGGAATCGATGGCGGCGGACAGCAGGCGACCATGGAAGGTGCGCAGCGAACGGCCATCGGTGGTGGTGCCTTCCGGGAACATCAGCAGTGGGTAGGCTTGTTCCAGGTGGCGAGTCATCTGCTTGCGGATCAACTGGCTGTCACCCGAGCCACGACGGATAAACAGGCTGCCGGCCTTGGCCGCCAGCCAGCCGGCCACCGGCCAGGTGCGCACTTCGGCTTTGGACAGGAACGACAGCGGTGTGAGCATCCCCAGCAGCGGGATGTCGGTCCAGGACACATGATTGCTGACCCAGAGCATCGGTGCCTTCGGCAGCTCGCCGTGGACGGTCACGTCAAAGGGCAGGGCGTTGCTCAGGCGGGCCATGAAAAACCGCGACCAGCGCTGACGACGCGCCATCGAATGGGCCAGGCCCAGGCGCTCGAACACCCCGAAAACACTGGCCATGCCCAGGCCCAGCGTCACCACCATCAGCACTCGCGCGATTCGCGCGTACACCCGCAACCGGCTCATTACACAGCCGCCTTGAAGTGTTTGGCGTAGCGCGGGCAGAGTTCGTCACGCTTGAGCAGGATGAACACGTCGGCGACCTGGAAGTCTTCGTCCCAGCAGGGCTCGCCGCAGATCTTCGCGCCCAGGCGCATGTAGGCCTTGAGCAGCGGTGGCATTTCGGCAATCACGTTCGACGGGATGTCCAGGCTCGGCAGTGGATTTTTCGGCTCGGCGCGCAGGTGTTCGGTGCACAGGTAGCGTTCGCGCAGACGCTGCATGATCGCGTGGGCCTGCACGCCGCCATCCTGCATCGGAATGCTCGCGCAACCCATCAGGTAGCTGTAGCCGCCCTGGTTCAGGACTTCGGCCAGTTCGCCCCAGAGTACGGCGATGGTGCCGCCGTTGCGGTAGGCCGGGTCGACGCAGGTGCGACCGATTTCCAGGATCGGTCCTTGCAGATGCACCAGGCCGTGAAGGCTGAATTCTTCTTCGCTATAAAACTTGCCCAGGCTGCTGGCAGCCGTGTGGTCGAGCAAACGGGTGGTCGCCACCAGGCGCCCGGTGTTCAGGTCACGCACACCGATGTGGGCGCAGTGAACGTCGTAGTCATCCATGTCCAGACCCAGCTCGGCACCCTTGAGCTTGGCGTTGAATTCGCCGCTGAACACGTTGAAACGCAAGGCCTGGGCCTCCTGCAACGCCTCGGCGCCCACCAGGCGTTCGGCTTGCAGGCGGCGTTCATTGCCGGTGTCGCTGATGCGGGCGATCTGAGTCATGGCGATTCTCCGTGCGGGCTGCTCACCCGTCTTTGGGTTACAGCGGATCGACTTTCTTTATCTAGCCGTGTTGTGCAAAGTCAGGCTATGTAGCCCCGGTGTCATCGCCATTAAGCTTTGGTGATGCTTATATGACAGCCCTCAAGGAGCCTCTTATGCCCTGGCAAACCCTGTTGAACCGCCGCGAACGCTTGCCCGCCAACCCGGATCTGGCCGAGGGTTTCGCGACCTTGTTGCAGCAGTTGGGCACGGTCACTCCGTTCGAATTGGCCGTGCTCGGCGGGCGGATGATGGCGACGCCGGGGCTGGCGTTTCTGGTGGGGTATCAAGCGGCATTGCGCATGCTCTGGCCGAGCGCACCACTGAGCCTCGGCGCGCTGTGCGCCACCGAACAGCGCAGCCTGCGCCCGGCCGACATGCAAACCCGACTGAGCGGTTTGCGCCTGAACGGACGCAAGGATTTCGTCACCGCCGGCGATGCGGCCGACTGGTTGCTGGTGGCGGTGCGTAGCGAGGAGCCCGGTACCGAGCCACGCTTGAGCCTGGCAGTGATCTATCGCGATGAACCGGGTGTGCGGGTGGAAAAACTGGCGCCGATTCCGTTGATGCCGGATATCAGCCATGGCCGCTTGTTTCTGGACAATGCCTTGTGCGAATTGCTCGCCGGTGATGGCTGGGATGCCTACGTCAAACCGTTTCGCACGCTGGAAGACATCTATGTACTGAGCGCCATGACGGCGTGGTTGTATGGCGTCGGCCAGGAATGCAGTTGGCCGCAATCCTTGCAATTGCGGTTGCTGGGGTTGTTGGCGGGGTGTGCGGAGTCCAGCCGTCAGCCACCGACCCATCCGGCCGGGCATGTGTTGCTTGGTGGGTTGTTTGCGCAGTTCGAAGGGCTCAAGGCTGAGGTGAATGAGGCAATGGCTGGAGGGCCTCCAGAGTGGGCGGCGATGTGGCAGCGCGACCAAGCGGTGATGGATTTGGCGGCGGGGGCACGGGGTAAGCGGTTGGCCAAGGCGTTGGCGGAATCTTCGCTGCCCTGACTGGCCCCTTCGCGGGCAAGCCCGCTCCCACAGGGACCTGTGTCGTGTACACATGTTGTGTTCGACGCAGAACCTGTGGGAGCGGGCTTGCCCGCGAAGGCGGCCTCATTGGCAACAAAACTCCAGAACTGTCATCAACCTCGACTAGGCTCAGCAGTTTCAATCTCCGAGCCCCCGCCATGCCCAAAGGCTTGTCCCTGATTTTCCTGCTGTTGCTCAGCGTCACGGCCCAGGCCGAGTACTGGCCCGCCGAGCAATGGCCGACCACCCCGACGCCGACTGGCCCGGCGCTTCAAGCTTTGGAGGCCTACGCCTTCCCGTCCCGCGATGACAGCACTCGCCAGGGCATCCGCACCGATGCCTTGTTGGTGATCCGCGACGGCCAGTTGATCTACGAACGATACGCCGGCCCGACGACGGCCGAGACGCCGCACCTGACCTGGTCGATCAGCAAGAGCCTGATGGCCGCCGTCCTCGGCGTGGCCTATGGCGAAGGCTTGTTCAAGCTCGGTGACCCGGTAGCGAAGTTTTATCCGCCCCTGCAAAAGCATCCCGACATGACCATGGCCGACCTGCTGCACTGGGCCTCGGGCCTGGACTGGCAAGAAGACTACGAGTACGCCCCGCTGAAATCTTCGGTGGTGGCCATGCTCTACACCCGCGGGCACCACGACATGGCCGAATTCACTGCGGCGCATGCTGCGTACGCCGCGCCGGGTCAGGCCTTTCGCTACTCCAGCGGCGACAGCAACCTGTTGTCCGCCGCGCTGAAAACCATCGTCGACCCCGACCGCTATCCCGACTATCCATGGACTGCTGTGTTCGAACCGCTGGGCATTCGCCACGCCGTTTGGGAAACCGATGCCACCGGCACGTTCGTCGCGTCGTCCTATGCCTACCTGACGGCACGGGATCTGGCCCGGGTCGGTCTGTTGATGGCCCGCGAGGGGCGCTGGGGCGACAGGCAACTGCTGCCCAAGGACTGGGTGGCGTTCAACCGCGAGCCGTTCGCTCACTATCATGCCCACGAAGACGATGCCGTCCCCGGCGGCCAGTGGTGGCTCAATCGAGCCGTGGAGGGCGCAGCAAGACCCTGGCCCGATGCCCCCGCCGATACCTTCGCTGCTCTGGGTCATTGGGGGCAGGTGATGTACGTGATCCCCAGTGAACAGCTGGTGATCGTCCGCTACGGCGATGACCGCGACGGCAGTTACCGGCACAACGAATTGCTCAGGCTCGCGCTCAAGGCCTTTGCCGGGAGGGTGCAGCCATGAGCGGTTTCATTCGCCGTCGACCGGTCAGTTCGCTATTGCTGATTGCGCTGATCGCCTTGCTCGGCTGGATCTGGCACGAGCGTGAGGCGCTGTGGGCGTTCCCCGACATCATCAGCGCCTACACCGCCAAGGAATATTGTTCGTGCCGCTATGTGATGGGTAACGATACCCAGTACTGCCACGGCTATGTGAAGCAATGGCTGCCCACCAGTGGCTTTGTCGATGACCCGAGCGCCAAGCGCGTAACGGTCAGCGGCATGGGCCGCAGCAACAGCGCCGTGTGGATCGGCGAGCGCCAGGGCTGTCGCTTGCAGCCCTGATATCCCTTCAGGTTCCACTCTGTGGAACCACATTCGATTGTCCTGGCGCGCGACTCGCGGTTATCTGGCGGTGAGCGCGACCTGCCTTTGACGTGTCGCGAAATCACTGCGAACAACAAGAACGGGACTACACCCGGCCCGAGGACAATCGTCATGACCCGATATCAGCACATCCTTGCCTGGCTCAACGACGTGGCCAGCGATCTGCACGCCACCCGCCAGGACATCCACGCCCACCCGGAACTCGGCTTCGAGGAAAACCGCACCTCGGCGCTGGTGGCCAAATCCCTGGCGGATTGGGGCTACGAGGTGCACACCGGCATCGGCAAGACCGGTGTAGTCGGCGTGCTGCGTAATGGCAGTAGCCCGCGCAGACTCGGTTTGCGGGCGGACATGGATGCGCTGCCGATCATCGAGAACACCGGAGCAACCTACAGCAGCCAGCATCAGGGTTGCATGCACGCCTGTGGGCATGACGGCCACACCACGATGCTGCTGGGCGCGGCGCGCTACCTGGCGGCGACACGCCAGTTCGACGGCACCCTGACGTTGATTTTCCAGCCTGCCGAAGAGGGCCAGGGCGGTGCCGAAGCGATGCTTGCCGATGGCCTGCTCGAACGTTTCCCCTGCGATGCGCTGTTCGGCATGCACAACATGCCGGGGCTACCCGCCGGCCATTTGGGTTTTCGTGAGGGGCCGATGATGGCCTCGCAGGATTTGCTTAACGTGACCATCGAAGGTGTCGGCGGCCACGGTTCGATGCCGCATCTGGCGGTCGATCCGCTGGTGGCGGCGGCCAGTGTGGTCATGGCCCTGCAGACCGTGGTCGCGCGCAACATCGATGCGCAACAGGCGGCGGTGGTCACGGTGGGCGCGTTGCAGGCGGGGGAGGCGGCCAACGTCATTCCACAACAGGCAATCCTGCGCCTGAGCTTGCGGGCACTGAATGCCCAAGTGCGCGAGCAGACCCTCGAACGCGTGCGCGCAATCATCGAATCCCAGGCCCGGAGTTTCGGTTGCAGTTCGCGCATCGAACATCGTCCGGCCTACCCGGTGCTGGTCAACCATGCAGCCGAAACCGAATTCGCCAGGCAAGTCGGCGTTGATCTGGTCGGTGCCGATGCGGTCGATGGCAATACCCCCAAACTGATGGGCAGCGAAGACTTCGCCTGGATGCTGCAACGTTGCCCCGGCGCCTACCTGTTCATCGGCAATGGCGTGTCGCGGCCGATGGTCCACAACCCCGCGTATGACTTCAACGACGACATCCTGCTGACCGGTGCCGCGTACTGGGGCGCACTGACCGAGAGCTGGCTCAAACCGGCCTGATTTCCTCACTTTCTACAGCCGCCGGACCGGGTGCGCGCTGCCGTGCCCGCCGTTACCCAACAGGTTTTTGGAGAGTTCCCCCATGCAGACTTCGAGCACAGGCGTTTCTCGCACCCGGCAGGTGGTCGCCGCGGTTATCGGCAACGCGCTGGAATGGTATGACTTCATCGTTTACGGCTTTCTGGCCAGCATCATCGCCCGGCAGTTTTTCCCCTCTGACGACGAATACGCCTCCTTGCTGATGGCCCTGGCGACTTTCGGCGTCGGCTTCTTCATGCGTCCGGTGGGCGGCATCCTGCTGGGGATGTATTCGGACCGCAAAGGGCGCAAGGCGGCGATGCAGATGATCATTCGCCTGATGACTGTCTCCATCGCACTGATTGCGTTTGCACCGAACTACGCCGCTATCGGCATGGGTGCGCCACTGTTGATCGTGGTTGCGCGGATGCTGCAAGGCTTCGCCACGGGCGGCGAATACGCCAGCGCCACGGCGTTCCTGGTGGAAAGCGCACCGGCGCACCGCAAGGGCTTGTACGGCTCGTGGCAATTGGTCGGGCAATGCCTGGCGGTGTTCTCCGGGGCGGCGATGGTCGCATTGTTCACCCACCTGCTGTCCCCTGAGGCACTGGAGAGCTGGGGCTGGCGGATTCCGTTTGTGCTGGGTTTGCTGATCGGCCCGGTCGGGCTGTGGATTCGCAAGTACATGGAGGAACCGGAGGAGTTTCTCGAAGCACGCAAACAGGCCAAAGGCGCGAGCCCAAGCCTGATGCAAGTACTCCGCGAACACAGGCGCAGCATTCTGGTGTCCATGGGCCTGGCCTGTGGCGCGACCGTGTCGTTCTACGTGGTGCTGGTGAACATGCCAACCTTTGCCCACAAGAATCTCGGCCTGCCGCTGGATCAGGTGTTGCTGGTGCAAATGCTCGCGGTGGCGCTGATGACCGTGATCATTCCGTTGTCTGGCGCACTGTCGGACCAACTCGGCCGGCGCCCGGTGTTGATGGCCTTCACCCTGGCGTTTTTCCTGATGGTTTATCCCTTGTACGTGTGGGTGGCGGCGGCGCCATCGGTGGAGCGTTTGCTGGTGATGCAACTGTTGCTGTGCAGTGCGATCGGCGGTTTCTTCGGCCCGGCTCCGACCGCGCTGGCCGAGCAGTTCCCCATCGAAGTGCGTTCCACCGGTGTGTCGGTGGCTTACAACGTCGCCGTCATGGTCTTCGGCGGGTTCGCGCCGCTGATCGTCACTTGGCTGAGCAAGGTCCTGGCGACTCCGGTGGCGCCATCGTTCTACGTGTTGTTCGCCTGCTTGCTGACGTTACTCGGCACCTACTGCATGCAAGAAGCACCACGGGCAAAAAGATCCGTTGAACTCAATCTTGGGGTGAAACCTTGAGCAGCAATCCGATTGTTGAAATGGACGCCGATGCGCTGTCCCGGGCCATTCATGGGCGGCAGGTGTCCTGTCGCGAGGTGATGCAGGCGTATCTGGCGCAGATCGAACGCTTCAATCCACAGGTCAATGCGCTGGTGTCCCTGCGCCCGGCCGAGGCATTACTGGCAGAGGCCGACGAGTGTGATCGCCAACTCGACCGGGGCCAGTCCCGAGGCTGGATGCACGGCATGCCGCAGGCGGTCAAAGACCTGGCGGCCACCGCCGGTTTGCGCACCACGATGGGCTCACCGCTGTTCGCCGAGCAGGTTCCGCAATACGACGCCATCAGCGTGGCGCGGGTGCGCGACTGCGGGGCGATCATCATCGGCAAGAGCAACGTCCCGGAATTCGGCCTCGGCTCGCAAACCTACAACAGCGTGTTCGGCACCACCACCAACGCCTACGATCCGACCTTGATTGCCGGTGGCAGCAGTGGCGGGGCGGCGGTGGCGCTAGCGTTGCGCATGCTGCCGGTGGCCGACGGCAGCGACATGATGGGGTCGCTGCGCAATCCGGCGGCGTTCAACAACGTCTATGGATTGCGTCCGTCCCAGGGGCGTGTGCCGTTCGGGCCCGGACCTGAGATGTTCATCCAGCAACTGGCCACCGAAGGACCGATGGGCCGCACGGTCACCGATGTTGCCCGTTTGCTCGGCACCCAGGCCGGGTACGATCCGCGCGTGCCGTTGTCGCTGACTGAAGATCCGGGGATATTTCACCAGTCGTTGCAGCAGGATTTCAGGGATGTGCGGCTCGGCTGGCTGGGGGACTACAACGGCTACCTGCC
>NZ_AKJL01000089.1 GCF_000282355.1 Pseudomonas sp. GM49 | reverse complement strand
ACTGAAGGCGGGCGAGAGTCACAATGACGTGTTTACGGTGAAAGTCAGCGACGGCCTGGGTGGCGAGGACACCCAGCTGGTGACCGTCACCATTACCGGTACCAACGATGCACCGACGGTGACGGCGGCAGAGGTCGAAGGCGGTGCAGTGACCGAAGACGGCACCACGATGGCCAGCGGCAGCTTCGCTTTCGGCGACGTGGACCTGGCGGATCACGCCCATGTGGTCAGCGTGAGCGCACCGTCCGGTGCGCTGGGTACGCTGGTGGCCACTGTCAGCGACGAGAGCACGAACGACGCGGCGGGCAGCGTGGGCTGGACCTATACGCTGAACAACAGCGCGGCGCAGTACCTGGCTGAAGGCCAGACCAAGAGCGAAATGTTCACGGTGACGCTGACCGACGACGTCGGGGCGACAGTGACCAAGGCCGTGACGATTACCATTACCGGCAGCAATGACGCGCCCGTGCTCGGTTTTGAAACGGGCAACGATGCCGGCGTGGTGCAGGAAGATACCAAGCTCAGCGTGAACGGCCAGTTCAGCTCGGCCGACATCGATCACGATGCCACG
>NZ_AKJL01000088.1 GCF_000282355.1 Pseudomonas sp. GM49 | reverse complement strand
GTTTTGGCTGCTGGTTTGGCAGCAGGTCTAGCGGCTGGTTTAGCGGCAGGCTTGGCAGCAGCGGTTCGCGCCGCGGCAGGTTTGGCGGCCGCTGTTCTTGCAGCAGGTTTGGCTGCTGGAGTTTTAGCAGCAGGTTTTGCAGCGCTGGCTGCAACAGGTTTTTTCGCTGCCGGTTTAGCGGCAGGCTTGGCTGCGGCTTTCACCGGTGCTTTGGCAACCGGTTTGGCGGCAGGCTTGGCCGGTGCTTTTGCAGCAGCCGGTTTGGCAGCGGCTTTCTTCGCAGGTGCCGCAGCAGGTTTGGCCGCACGCAGGGACAACACCTTGCCGACAGCCTCTTGTACACGACCGACGCCCTGGGCCAGTTTCAGGCTTTCCTGAGCATCGCGCTTGAGTTGCAGAATGTAGCCGCGGGTTTCCGATTGACGATCCTTGAGAGCATCGAGCAGCTCCTCAAGATCGGCCACTACGTCCTTGGCCTTGGCTTGCGCCTTGGCTTTTCCGGCCGCCGCAGCGTCCTGCAATTTGGTGCGGGACTTGTGCAGTTTTTCTTGCGCTTTTCCGCGCTGCTTTTCCAGCTTGGCGAGCAGTTTTTCAGCATCAGCCAAGGCTTCGGAACAAGCGGTTTCCAGATGCTCGAGCAGGCTGCCCGAGAGTTGTTGGAGCAGGTGCAATGGAGTGTTTACTGGCTTCTTGGTGGCCGACATGGTTTACCTCCTGGCTGAAGTGAGTGCGGCTCATACTAGACCTCTGCTGCAACCGCCGCTAGGGCATGTTGACACTATCGAAAGCGCCGCGTTGCAAAGGATTGAAAAACTTCTGCATCGGCGCAAAAGCAGTTCACCGTTGTGCGCATTCTCACTGGCATAATCGCCCGCAATTCAGGCCGGAGAGTGACCATGTCGCGCTACCTTTTTTTATCGCTGTGCGTGTTTTTTTCGGTGGCCCAGGCCGCCGAAAAAACACAGGAAAATGAAGCCCACGATCTGGCTTACAGTCTGGGTGCAAGTCTTGGCGAACGCTTGCGCCAGGAGGTTCCCGATCTGCAACTTCAAGCGCTGGTCGAAGGCTTGCAGCAGGCTTACCAAGGCAAACCTCTGGCACTGAAAGACGAGCAGATCGAACAGATTCTGACCGAGCACGAAGCCCGGGTTGCCGTGCAATCGGCTCAACCTCATAGCGAAGCGGCACTGGAAAAAGAACAGCGTTTTCTTGCCGAAGAAAAAGCCAAACCCGGCGTGCGTGAATTGGCAGATGGCGTGCTGCTCACCGAATTGATTCCGGGCAATGGCGCCAAGGCCGGACCGAACGGCAAGGTGCAGGTGCTGTACATCGGTCGCTTGCCCGACGGTACGGTGTTCGATCAGAACAGCCAGCCACAATGGTTCAGCCTCGACAGCGTGATCGCCGGATGGCGCAGTGCATTGCAAAACATGCCGGCAGGGGCGAAATGGCGACTGGTGATTCCATCGGCCCAGGCCTATGGCGCCGATGGTGCCGGTGACGTGATCGCACCGTTCACTCCACTGGTGTTCGAAGTTGAATTGCGTGGTGCAACCAGCTGACGACGGAAACGAAAAACGGCGTGCCTTGGCACGCCGTTTCAGGGTCTTGCGGGAAGCGAATCATGCCTGAACCGGATCGGCTTCCTTGTGAGCGGTGTGCAGCACTTCGATCAGGCAATCTTCCAGCTCGAAGCGCTCGTGCAACAGGCCACCCAGTTCCTTGAACTTCTCTGCAACGCATTTGCCTTCGTCGCAAAGGTCATTGAACGCAAGCAGCTTTTCAGTGATGACATCGATGCGCGGGTAGATAGTCTCGGCGAGCTCAAGACCACGCTTGTCGTTGAAGGCCTTGGCCTCCCCCGTCAGTTGCTCGTAGATCTCGAAATGCCCGGCCGATACATAATCGACCAGCACGCCGCAGAACTCCTGCAAAGGCTTGCGATTCGTGGACAGAGTCTCTGGATCGGCACCGAGCTTGTCGTATGCATCGATCAGCTCTTTGCGCTCCTGCAACCAGCGATCGATCAGCAGGTGCACTCCACCCCAGCGTTCCTGAGCATTCTGACAACTTTCGAGCATGGTGATCTCTCTTCCCTTGTGGGTCAGCTGCTCTATGCCCGCTCGCCTCTTGTAACGTCGGTGGGCGGTCAGGCAGAGCGTCATCGAGCAACATAATTCCAATGACACGTGCGGGCCAGATTATGCCCGCACGACACTGGCTTCAAGGTACGCAGGCGATAAAGTTCATACAAGTGTTTAATCGCCCGCAAAGGCCCGGTGCGACGACTCGCCGCTGAGTGGTCGCTGATAGCTGGTCCAGACCAGTCGCAACGACTGGTAAACGGCCAGAATCATCATCGCGACGAAGAACAGCAGGCTCCACTCGGTGAGACTCAGATCGAACAGCGTCCAGGAAATTTCCACACAACCGGCAGCTCCCTTGAACATTTGCTGTACGACGGATAGCCACGGAGAACTGGCCAACAGTTCCGCCAGATGGGTCGAGCACACCGCTGCCTGTTCCGCCGGAAGGCTTTGCAGCAGGACCTGTCGCCACGCCGAGACAGTACCGGCCAGGCTGCAACAAAGACTGAGCAGCCAATACAGAACGTTTCCGATGCGACCGGGGCCATGGACTGAAGCCATCAGGCAGACACCGGTAAGGAGCGCCAGGCAAAATCGCTGCACAAGACACAAGCCGCAAGGCCGCAGGCCGACTGCATATTCCAGGTAGTAGGAAACGCCCATCGCCAGGGCACCCGCAATGAAAGCCATGAAAAACAAGGAGCGTGAGCAGGCCAAAGACATGGCTTTTCCGTAAAAGTAGTGACAGACCGTTACGGTAGAGGAAAGCGCGACAGCCTTTCAAGGCAACTGCCCACAGAGACTTCAGCACAGGTGTAGGGAAATCCCGACGCAGGCGAGAGGATAAAATGTAGTCCTCTGTAGGACTTTGCCTGCGACGAAATTTTGCGACTGAACTTCAACTTATCATCGCACTGCGGCGAGGGCGATTGCTCCCTCGCCGCAGGTCATCGCTCAGACGCCGGAGCCTGGCGCCAGCGAATGGGTCAAGCGCGGACTGGCACTGGCAGAGGGGCCGCGAGCAAGCGTTTATCCAACAACCCCAGACCTTCCTGAAACAGCTGGTTGCTGCGCTCGGTATCGCCCATTTGCGCCAGCAAGCGTGCCAGCTCCGCACAGGCTTCCGGATTGCGTTGCACGCGCAGGCTGCTTTCCAGATAGTCCCGGGCCTTGCCCCACAAACTGTTTTGCAGGCAAAGACGACCCAGTGTCAGCAGCAGACCCGGATCGGCCGGATGGTCCTTGAGCCAGCCTTCGGCGGCCTGTAACTGGCGGGCCGGATCCTTGCCGCGAACCAGTCCGTAGAGACGTGCCAGATGACTGTCGTAGCTGCGCTTGAGAGCGGTGCGCAGCACTTCTTCGGCCTCGGCCTGAGCCCCCAATTGCCGCAATTGTTCGGCATATGCGAGCACCAGTTGCGGCTCCTGACGCTGTGCCGAGGTCAGTTGCTGCCAGGCACGTTCAAGCGATTGCTGCCCCACCGTTCCGTCTTCCTCCCGTTGCGCCGCCAGAGACAGGTTCGCCCCCCAGGCCCGACGCTCCAGCTCGGAGAGCTCGGCCGCCGGCAGGATTTTGTCCTTGCGCAACTCCGGCAGCAGGCGAATCACTGCCGACCAGTCACCACGCTGCTGAAGCAGGCGCTGCAACTGACGCAAGGTCTGTGCGTTATGAGGATGGCGTTCATGCATGGCTTGCAGGGTGGCGAGGGCGCCTTCGGTATCACCGCGGTCGGTCTGCAACTGGGCGTGGCTCAAGGCGATCGCCAACTCGGCCTGGGGCTGACGTTCCAGGGCGCGCTCCAACAAGTTGTCGCTTTCTTCGTAATTGCCTTGTTCGTTCGCCGCACGGGCCGCACCGAGGTAGTAAAGCAGCGGTTGGCGCTCGGCTTCGGCAGCCCGATGCAAGTGACGTTGCGCACTGGCCCAGCGACCCTCGGCGAGGTCCAGTTGACCGTGCTCGATCGCCACCTGCACCCGACGGCTGCGGTTACGCCGCGACCACGGATTGACCACGCCACTGGAAGCCATCACCAGTTCGACCAGCGACTTGATGCCCCAGATCACCAGCCAGAGCACAGCCACCAAAGCCAGGGTCGCCCACAGGCTCGACTCATAGCGGAAGGTCTTGTAGGCAATCAGCACGTAACCGGAATGTTCGGCAATCGCCAGTCCCAACGCAGCAGCCGCGGCGATAACGAGGAACGCGATCACATAGAGGCGTTTCATGGCGTGCCCTCCGGCGCGGTGTTCGCGGCAGGCCTGGCCAGTGGCTTGACCGAATCCTCGGCGTTGACGTTGCGCCGCTCCAGATACCCCTGCACCGCGCTCAGGGTGCCGGTCATATCCGGCGTGACTACGGTGACGGGTTGCTTGCTCAACTCGGCCACCTGTTCAAGCATGATTTTGCTTTGTGCGTTGTCCGGGTTGAAATTGCCCTTGAGGATGTCCCGCGCTTCATCCAGCACTTGGGAGTAAACCGCAGCCTGGCCATTAAGTGCGGCCCACTGTGCTTGCTCCAGTGCCAGGCTCAGGGCCAGGCGCACCTGGCTCAGGCTCTGGCCGGCCAGCAATGGGCGAACGTTTTTGTCGGCATTGAAATCGATACGGATGTAGCGCGAAACCTGATCCCACCATTGCGCCCAGCGACTGGCACCGTCGCCATCGGCAGTCAGGCCCAGCAACGAATCGCCACGGTCCTTGTACTCAGGTGCCAGCTCAGTGAGGCTGGCCACCCGATCGCGCAGCGCGCCCAGACGCAGGAACAGCCCGGTGCGATCCGGTTGTTCGGTGCTGCGCAAGGCGATCAGGGTCTTGGCCACCTGCTCGCGAGCGGCAAAGGAGCCCGGGTCGTTCTGCTCGCGCAGGATCTCGTCGGCGCCTTGTACCAGTGCCTGGGCGCTGCTGATGTCCTGCAAGGCGGACAGTCGCAGGCTGGCCAGACGCAACAGGTGCTCGGCCTCGGCCAGACGCCAGTCCTTGCGACTGGCGCCGAGTACGGTTTCCAGCCGCTGGTTCAGCCTCTGCTGATCTCCTTGCAGCTGAATCACCAGACGGCTGCGCGCTTCCAGTTCATCGGCGGGGGGCAATTGCGCCAGGCGTGCGCTGAGGCGCTCCTCATTGAGCTTGAGGTTTTGCGCCTGGTCATTCAACGCCTGTACCTGGCTCAGTTGCTGCTGACTATTGGCTTGCAGGTGACGCACCTGCCAGACACCCCAACCGCCCACCGCGACACCGGCCGCACCCAGCAGCAGCGCGATGATTGCCAGACCATTGCCCCGACGCTGCTCGGCAGCAGCTGGCGGCGGCGGCATTTCATCAACAGGTGCATAAACAGGTGCATCAAGCACCGGTCGCGAGTCATCTTTAGGCAAGGCTGTTTCGCTCACGTATCCATCCTTTGCATTAGAAAACGGGTACGGGATACTCCCGTAACGCCGCTAGCAAAGCCGCGGCACTGGCACCGCGACAATCCACAACTGTTCTGGCCCCGGCGGCACGCGCCATCTCGGCAACCCTGGGGCTTGGTACAAACAACGGCAACCGCGCCAACTGCGGCCAGGCGTCGCCGGCCAATTGATGCAGGTGCTCAAAACCTTGTCCACTGCTGACCACCAGCCCGTTCAGGCGTTCCGCCTGTATCCGTTCCGGCAGCACTGTCGGCGGGTAAACCGGCATTGCCCGGCGGTACAGCTCCAGGTACTCGACACTAGCACCAAGCTCACGCAAACGCTCCGCCAGCAACTCGCGCCCGCCCTCCCCGCGCAGGATCAGCACTCGCGGATCGGGTTGTGCGATAGCCTCGCGCAGTCGGGAAAGTTCGAGCAAGGCTTCACTGTCATCGCCTTCTGCCGGGAAGCTCACGTCCAACCCGTGATCCCCGAGGATCTGTGCAGTCGCCGCGCCGACGCTGAACCACTTCACACCGGGCAGCGTTGGCCAATACCGGGCGAGCAGCTCGACGCCGATCCGGGCGGCCGGTTTGCTGACCACAATGACGGCGCAGAACTGATCCAGCGCCTGAATCACCCGGCGCATTGTGTCAGTGGCCGCAATGGGCTCGATGTCCAAAAGCGGCAGACTGTTACTGAATATCCCCTGCTCGGCCAAAAAACTGCTCAGCGCCGCCGACTCTTCGGCGGGACGCGTCAGCAGCAAGCGCCAGCCAGTCACTCGTGACCAGCCTCGCCATAGACCGCCTTGAGAATGTCATCGGCACCCTGGCTGAGAAGGTCTTCGGCCACTCGCACACCCAGCGCCTCGGCATCGGCACGAGGTGCGCGGGCTTGTGCGCTGAGCAGCCGGCCACCGCCTGGATCGCCCACCAGCCCGCGCAACCAGACCTGCTCACCTTCCAGCACGGCGTAGCAGGCAATCGGCACCTGGCAGCCGCCATTGAGGTGCTTGTTGAGGGCTCGTTCGGCGGTCACGCGGGTGGCAGTGTCCTGGTGATGCAGGGGCGCCAGCAGCGCATGGATTTCACTGTCGGCGCTGCGGCATTCGATACCTACCGCGCCCTGGCCACCGGCCGGAAGGCTGTCGTCGACACTGATGGCCGAAGTGATGCGATCTTCAAAGCCCAGACGGATCAGGCCGGCCGCGGCGAGGATGATGGCGTCGTATTCACCGGCATCGAGCTTGGCCAGGCGGGTGTTGACGTTGCCGCGCAGGAAACGGATTTCCAGGTCCGGGCGACGGGTCAGCAATTGAGCCTGGCGACGCAGGCTGGAAGTGCCGACGATACTGCCTTGGGGCAGCTCATCCAGGCTAGCGTAGGTATTGGAAACGAAGGCATCGCGCGGGTCTTCCCGCTCGCAAATGCAGAACAGACCGAGGCCTTCGGGGAAGTCCATCGGCACGTCCTTCATCGAGTGCACGGCGATGTCGGCTTCATTTTCCAACAGCGCGGTTTCGAGCTCCTTGACGAACAGGCCCTTGCCGCCGATTTTCGACAGCGGTGAGTCAAGCAGCTTGTCACCACGGCTGACCATGGGAACGAGGCTCACCAGCAGGCCCGGATGAGCCGCTTCAAGGCGGGCTTTGACGTATTCGGCCTGCCACAGGGCGAGAGCGCTTTTGCGGGTGGCGATGCGGATCTGGCGAGAGGACATGGATCAATCCGTACTGAATAGATATGACGGATAATAACAGCTCAGCCAAATCCACTTTGACTTGTATCAGATACTACTCGGCCTCCCTGGCCCCGGATGTCCGGCAATCGGGTGTGAAATGAGTTTGCGAACAGCTGTTTAAAGCTGTTGCATCATTTTGCGTACCCCTGCCACATGACGTCGGCTGACGATCAGCGCATCACCGTTGAGACCTTTGAGGAACAGCTGAAAATGCCCCAGGGGTGTGCGCTGCAGTCGCTCGATACGCTCGCGGGCGACCAGTGCATTGCGATGGATACGCACGAAACGGTCACCGAATTCATCTTCGAGGGCCTTGAGCGGCTCATCGAGCAGCACTTCGCCGCTTTCGTGGCGCAAGGTCACGTATTTGTGGTCGGCAATGAAATACACCACCTGATCCAGCGGAATCAGCTCGATCCCTTTACGGGTTCGGGCGCTGATATGGCTGCGCGGGCCGCTGCCA
>NZ_AKJL01000087.1 GCF_000282355.1 Pseudomonas sp. GM49 | reverse complement strand
CCAGCGGCCCGCCCAGGGTCGGGCCGAAACCGCCGCTGCAGACGCTACCGATGATGTCGCCGGCTTCGTTGACGATCTCGGCACCTTCGCGCACCGGTGTACGTTCCTGCGGCAGCAGGCCTACGCGTTTACGGTTTACGCCTGCCTGTTGCTGAGCGAATACGGTTTCGGCGCCGGGGAAGCCGCCGGCCCGCGCGCCATCGGCGCGACGTGGCTTGGAGATCGCCCACAGCAGGCTCGCTTCGATCGGGGTGGTGTCGGTATTCATGTCATGGCCGTACAGGCACAGACCCGCTTCCAGGCGCAGGGAGTCGCGGGCGCCAAGGCCGATGGCGGCCACTTCCGCTTCAGCCAGCAGTGCACGAGCCAGGGCTTCGGCGTTGGCGGCCGGCACGGAGATTTCGAACCCGTCTTCACCGGTGTAACCCGAGCGGCTGACAAAGCAGTCCACGCCCAGCAGTTTCACTCGAGCGAACTGCATGAAGGTCATCCTGGCCACTTCAGGTGCCAGACGTGCCAGCACAGTGACCGCTGCCGGACCTTGCAGGGCGAGCAGGGCGCGTTCTTCGAACAGCGGCTCGATCGTGCACTGGTCGCCAATGTGCTGGCGCAGGTGTGCCAGGTCCTGATCCTTGCAGGCGGCGTTGACCACCAGAAACAATTCGTCGTTGCCCAGGTTGGCGACCATCAGGTCATCGAGGATGCCGCCCGTCGCATTGGTGAACATCGCGTAGCGCTGCATGCCCACCGGCAGGTCAATGATGTCCACCGGCACCAGGGTTTCCAGGGCCTTGGCCGCGTTGGCACCGGTCAGGCGGATCTGGCCCATGTGCGAGACATCGAACAGCCCGGCCTGATCGCGGGTGTGCTGGTGTTCCTTCATCACGCCCAGCGGGTATTGCACTGGCATGTCGTAGCCGGCGAACGGCACCATGCGCGCGCCGAGTTCGATGTGCAGTGCGTGCAACGGGGTTTTCAACAGTTGTTCGGTGGACATATTCAGCTCCTGAAGAAGGGTGCAGATGAGCGCTCATCAGCACTCGATAATGTTGACCGCCAAACCGCCACGGGCGGTTTCCTTGTATTTGCTTTTCATGTCGGCGCCGGTCTGGCGCATGGTGCGGATAACCTTGTCGAGGGAGACGAAGTGTTGCCCGTCGCCGCGCATGGCCATGCGCACGGCATTGATGGCCTTGACCGAGCCCATGGCGTTGCGCTCGATGCAAGGCACTTGCACCAGCCCGCCAATCGGGTCGCAGGTCAGCCCGAGGTTGTGTTCCATGCCGATTTCGGCGGCGTTCTCCACTTGTTGCACGGTGCCGCCCAGTACTTCGCACAAGGCGCCGGCGGCCATCGAGCAAGCGACGCCGACTTCGCCCTGGCAGCCGACTTCGGCACCGGAGATAGAGGCGTTTTCCTTGTACAGAATGCCAATGGCCGCGGCAGTCAGCAGAAAACGCACCACCCCGTCATCATTCGCGCCGGGAATAAACCGCATGTAGTAATGCAGCACCGCCGGAATGATCCCGGCCGCACCATTGGTGGGCGCCGTGACCACGCGCCCGCCGTTGGCGTTTTCTTCGTTGACGGCCAGGGCGTACAGGTTGACCCAGTCCAGCACCGACAGCGGATCGCGCAAGGACGATTCGGGGTTGCCGCACAATTGCCGATGCAGCGCTGCCGCCCGGCGTTTGACCTTCAGGCCACCGGGCAGGATGCCTTCATTGCGGCAACCGGCGGCGACGCAGTCCTGCATGACTTGCCAGATCTTCAACAGGCCGGCGCGGGTTTCCGCTTCCGGGCGCCAGGCGCTTTCATTCGTCAGCATCACCTGGCTGATCGACAGGCCGTATTTGGCGCAATGAGCGAGCAGATCCTTGGCGCTTTTGAAGGGGAAGGTCAGGGGGGTGGCGTCTTCGACGATACGATCGGCGCCGGCAGCGTCCTCATCAACGACAAACCCGCCGCCCACCGAGTAGTACTCGCGACTGCGGACTTGCAGGCCCGCCGCGTCGAAGGCGCGAAAAATCATGCCGTTGGGGTGGTAGGGCAACGGTTTGCGAATCATCGCCAGGTGTTCTTTCTCGTTGAACGCAATGCTGTGTTCGCCGAGCAGGTTCAAGCGACCGTTGCCACGAATTTCTTGCAGGCGCGCAGCGACGGTTTCTGTATCCACGGTGTCCGGGTGTTCGCCTTCCAGGCCCAGCAACACAGCCTTGTCACTGCCGTGGCCCTTGCCGGTGGCGCCGAGCGAGCCGTACAGCTCGACCTTGACGCAGGTGGTGGTCGTCAGCAGCCCTTCACGGCGCAGGCCTTCGACGAAGCGCGCAGCGGCGCGCATCGGACCGACGGTGTGGGAGCTGGAGGGGCCGATACCAATCTTGAACAGGTCGAACACGCTTAACGACATGGTGGTTCTCCGGTTTCTTGTTATAGGAATTCACGGAACATAAGACTTGGCACAGATCCCTGTGGGAGCGAGCTTGCTCGCGATAGCGGTCGTTCAGTCGACATTGATGGTGGCTGTCAGTCCGTCATCGCGAGCAAGCTCGCTCCCACAGGGTTGTGGGGTGTTCTGGAAATCGGGGGCGGATCAATCCGCCCCCTCATTGGTTTAAGCGTAGCTTTCGATCGACGGGCAGGCGCAGACCAGGTTGCGATCGCCAAACACGTTGTCGACGCGACCGACCGGCGGCCAGTACTTGCCTTCGATCAGCGACGCAACCGGGTAAACCGCTTGTTCACGGCTGTACGGGTGCGACCACTCGCCGACCAGTTCCCTGGCGGTGTGCGGAGCGTTTTTCAGCGGGTTGTCGTCCTTGTCCAGGGTGCCGTTTTCCACTGCGCGGATTTCTTCGCGAATGCGGATCATGGCGTCGCAGAAGCGGTCCAGTTCTTCCTTCGATTCGCTCTCGGTCGGCTCGATCATTAGCGTGCCGGCTACCGGGAACGACATGGTCGGCGCGTGGAAACCGAAGTCGATCAGGCGCTTGGCCACGTCATCGACGCTGATGCCGCTGCTGTCTTTCAGCGGACGCAGGTCGAGGATGCATTCGTGCGCCACCAGGCCGTTGCTGCCGGTGTACAGCACTGGATAGTGCTCTTCGAGGCGACGGGAAATGTAGTTGGCATTGAGGATCGCCAGCTGCGATGCGCGCTTGAGGCCCGCGCCACCCATCATGCGAATGTACATCCAGGTGATCGGCAGAATGCTCGCACTGCCGAACGGTGCCGCGCAAACGGCGCCTTCCTTGCGCTCCATCTGGGCGTGGCCCGGCAGGAACGGCGCGAGGTGCGACTTGACGCCAATCGGGCCGACGCCCGGGCCGCCACCACCGTGCGGGATGCAGAAGGTCTTGTGCAGGTTCAGGTGCGACACGTCGCCGCCGAACTTGCCCGGCGCGCAGAGGCCGACCATGGCGTTCATGTTGGCGCCGTCGATGTACACCTGGCCGCCGTTGTCATGAATGATGCCGCAGATTTCGCGGATGCCTTCTTCGAACACGCCGTGGGTCGACGGGTAGGTGATCATCAGCGCGGCGAGGTGTTCGCGGTGCTCGATGGCCTTGGCGCGCAGGTCTTCGATGTCGACGTTGCCGCGGGCATCGCACGCGGTCACGACCACGCGCATACCCGCCATTTGTGCGGTGGCCGGGTTGGTACCGTGGGCCGACGACGGGATCAGGCAGATGTCGCGACGGTCTTCGCCACGGCTCTGGTGGTAGGCACGGATCGCCAAGAGACCTGCGTATTCACCCTGGGAACCGGCGTTCGGTTGCAGCGAAACCGAGTCGTAGCCGGTCGCAGCGCACAGCATGGCTTCCAGTTCGTCGGTCAATTGCTGATAACCGGCGCTTTGCTCGGCCGGGGCGAACGGGTGCAGGGCGCCGAATTCGGCCCAGGTTACCGGGATCATTTCGCTGGCGGCGTTGAGTTTCATGGTGCACGAACCCAGCGGGATCATGGTGCGGTCCAGCGCCAGGTCCTTGTCCGCCAGTTTGCGCAGGTAACGCATCAGCTCGGTTTCCGAGTGATAGCGGTTGAACACCGGGTGGCTGAGGATCGGCGACTGACGCACCAGCGTGGCCGGGATGGCGCTCTGCACCGAGGCGGCGAGGGCGGCGAAGTCTGGCAGGGCCTTGCCATCGGACAGCAGGCTCCACAGGGTTTCAACGTCGGCCTGAGTGGTGGTTTCGTCCAGGGACAGGCCCAGGCGTTCGCCATCGACCACGCGCAGGTTGATGCGCTGGGCGTGTGCCTTGTCGTGCAGGGCAGCGGTTTGAGCGCCGGTCTTCACGGTCAGGGTGTCGAAGAAGCTCGCTTGCTCGACGTTCAGACCCAATGCGCTCAAGCCTTTGGCCAGGATTGCAGTCAGGTGATGCACGCGATTGGCGATCTGTGTCAGGCCTTTTGGACCGTGGTACACGGCGTACATGCTGGCGATGTTGGCCAGCAGCACTTGCGCGGTGCAGATGTTCGATGTGGCTTTCTCGCGACGGATGTGTTGTTCGCGGGTCTGCATGGCCAGGCGCAGGGCCGGGTTGCCGAAACGGTCTACGGAAACACCGACCAGGCGGCCTGGCATGTCACGCTTGAACGCATCCTTGGTGGAGAAGTACGCCGCGTGCGGGCCACCAAAGCCCAGCGGCACGCCGAAGCGTTGTGCACTGCCGATGGCCACGTCGGCGCCAAACTCGCCCGGTGCGGTCAGCACGGTCAGGGCCAACAGGTCGGCAGCCACGGCAACGAGGGCGTTGGCGGCATGGAAGCGTTCGGTCAGCTCGCGGTAGTCGAACACGTCACCGTTGCTCGCCGGGTATTGCAGCAGGGCGCCGAAGAACGGCGTCACGTCGGTCAGTTCGAGTTCGTCGCCAACCACCACGTCGATACCCAAAGGCTCGGCACGGGTGCGCAGTACGTCGAGGGTCTGCGGGTGGCAATGCACGGAAGCGAAGAATTGGTGGCTGCCTTTGTTCTTGCTTAGGCGTTTGCAGAAGGTCATGGCTTCGGCAGCGGCGGTGGCTTCGTCGAGCAGCGAGGCGTTGGCGATCGGCAGGCCGGTGAGGTCGCTGATCAGGGTCTGGAAGTTCAGCAGCGCTTCGAGACGGCCCTGGGAAATTTCTGGCTGATATGGGGTGTAGGCGGTGTACCAGGCCGGGTTTTCCAGCAGGTTGCGCAGGATCGGCGACGGCGTGTGGGTGCCGTAGTAGCCCTGGCCGATGTAGGTCTTGAACAGCTGGTTTTTAGTTGCGATGGACTTGATCAAGGCCAGGGCATCGGCTTCGCTCAGGCCGTCTTCCAGGCCGAGAACGCTGGTGCCCTTGATGCTGTCGGGAATCACGCTGGCGCTCAGGGCTTCCAGGGAGTCGAAGCCGAGGCTGTTGAGCATGGCTTGCTCGTCACCGGCGCGCGGGCCGATGTGACGGGCGATGAATTCGTTGGCGGTGCTTATGTTTACAACGGCAGGGTTGATTTGAGTCATGTCATCGCTCCTCAGGCTTCGGCTTGCGCTTTGATCAGGCGGTCGTAGGCGTCCTGGTCCAGCAGTTGGCCGACAGCGGCGGCGTCGCTTGGTTTGAAACGGAAGAACCAGCCTTCACCCAGCGGATCTTCGTTGACCAGTTCAGGGCTGCTGTCCAGGGCCGGGTTCACTTCCAGCACTTCACCGTCCAGCGGCATGTACACGCCGCTTGCAGCCTTTACCGATTCCACGGTGGCGGCTTCGGCGCCTTTGTCGTAAGACTGCAGCTCAGGCAGTTGAACGAAAACCACATCGCCCAGAGCGTTCTGTGCGAAAGCGGTGATGCCGACCGTGACGCTGCCGTCAGCTTCGGTGCGCAGCCATTCGTGATCTTCAGTAAAACGCAACTCGCTCATGGAAACTCCTAAGGGGCCAGACTCGTCTGGTGGACGCGATTGAATGCTTGGGCGATGCCCTGGTTATGGAGGACTACATAGCAAGAACGCGGCCAATGTTGTTTTTATGCTTATTGATCAATGATTTAGGTGGTTTCGACAAACGCTGAAACTCACTCGCTGTAGCGAAATCGATACGGCATATGTCCTGGATAAAAGCCGAGGTGGATCAAAGCCTTGCACAGCCGTGATCGGAGAGGAGTGTAGCGATATCGTTCCACTGTAGCGCTTTCAGTACAGGTGGAGGTCGTTTTTGGCGTGATTTCATGTCGAACACAAAAAACTGTGGGAGCGAGCTTGCTCGCGATGAGGGCGTGTCAGTCGACATTTTTGTTGAATGTGACTTCGCAATCGCGAGCAAGCTCGCTCCCACAGTTGTTCTGTGTCAGGCCTCAGGCCTTGCCGGGAATCCCGTACTTGCGCAACCGATGGGCAATCGCGGTGTGGGAGGTTTGCAGGCGGGTGGCGAGTTGCCGGGTCGAGGGATAACTGACGTAGAGTTTTTCCAGCAGGGTTTTCTCGAACTCGTCCATGGCCTGTTCCAGGCTGTCGACGTCATGGTCGCTCTGGCGGGCCACCGAGGTGCCGGCGATGTCGAGGTCGCCAATGTCCACCAGGCTGCTTTCGCAAATCGCCGCGGCACGGAAGATCACGTTCTGCAATTGCCGCACGTTGCCCGGCCAGCGGTTGCCCAGCAGCGCCGGGTAGGTGCCTGGCGCCAGGCGACAGATCGGTCGCTGGATCTGCGCACAGGCCTGCTGCATGAAGTAGCGGGCCAGCAGCAGGATGTCCTGGCCGCGCTCGCGTAGCGGCGGCACTTCAACGTTGAGGACGTTGAGGCGATAGAACAGGTCTTCGCGGAACAGACCTTCGCTGACCATTTTTTCCAGGTCGCGATGGGTCGCACTGAGGATCCGTACGTTGACCTTGACCTCACGATCACCGCCAACCCGGCGAAAACTGCCGTCGTTGAGGAAACGCAGCAATTTGGCCTGCAAATACGGCGACATCTCGCCGATTTCATCGAGAAACACCGTGCCCTGGTTGGCCAGCTCCATCAGCCCTGGCTTGCCGCCGCGTTGCGCGCCGGTGAAGGCGCCGGGGGCGTAGCCGAACAGTTCGCTTTCGGCGAGGTTCTCCGGTAATGCCGCGCAGTTCAACGCCAGGAACGGTGAACTGTGCCGGGCGCTGATGGCGTGGCAGGCCCGGGCCACCAGTTCCTTGCCGGTGCCGGTTTCACCCTGGATCAACAGCGGTGCATCGAGGGCCGCCACCCGCTGGGCGCGCGCCTTGAGGGTGCGGATCACCGGGGACTCGCCGAGCAGTGCATCGAAACCTTCGGCGTGATCATGGTGCAGCGCGGACAGGCGTTCGCCGATGCGGTTCGGTTGATACAGGGTCAGCAGGGCGCCGGCGTCGGTGATCGGTGTGGCGTCGAGCAACAAGGTCTGGCCGTTGACGGTGATTTCCCGCAGCGGCAGGCGAAAGCCGTGTTCGAGCAGGGCGTCGAGCAAAGCCGGGTCGGCAAACAGGTCGGCCACGCTTTCACCGGCCGGTTCGCGGCCGTACAGGGCGATCAATGCCGGGTTGGCCAGCAGCACCTTGCCGTCGCTGTCCAGTGCCAGCACCGGGTCGGTCATGGCTGCAAGCAACGCGTCGAGCTGCAAGTGCCGGCGCTGGCCGGGCAGGATGTCGACCACTGTCACCGCTTGCACGCCACGCACGCTGAACAGGGCATCGCGCAGTTCCTCGAGGACTTGTGGGCTCAGGGTCGGGGCGTCGATATAAACATTGGGCGGGACCATTTCCACCGCATCCAGGTTCAGATTGCGCCCACCGAGCAGGGCCAGGACTTCCTGGGTGATACCGACGCGGTCGATGAAGCTGACGTGGATACGCATGGGGCGGTTTTGGGTTCTGCAGTGCGAAGGGTGGCAAGTATGCCTTGGGGCGGGCTAATGGTGAAATGTACCGCCGATATTCAGGACGACATTACCCACTGTGGGAGCGAGCTTGCTCGCGATAGCAGTGTGTCAGTCAATATCAATGTTGATGACAGGCCGCTATCGCGAGCAAGCTCGCTCCCACAGGTACAGCTTTCATTTGGAGGCTGGGTTATTCCAGGTGCTCGGGTTTGACCGGGTCGCCCGATTTCATGTTCAGCTGCACCCGCACGTCTTCGAACATCGAGTCGTAATGTTTGTGGACCGAACCGATGTTGCTGTGGGTTTTCGGGATGCCGTACTTCTCGGCAATCTTGGTGACGTTGCTGGCGAAGTTGTAGGCCATGTCCTTGGGCAGGAAGAACGACTCGCTCATGTCTTTGTTCTGAATGCTGCCGTGCATCTTGAACAGCATCCCTTTGCCTTCCTTGGGATCCTGGCTGACTTCATAGTCGAGGTAGATGTTGTAGCTGACGTCGTCCTTGTTCAGCGCGTGCCGCTCGATGTGCAGGTGACCCGGCTCGAACGTTGCCATTGTTGACTCTCCTTCAAAAGGTCTTGAATCAGGGCAGGCCCCAGGCCTGCCCCCGAAGTTTCGGTTACTGATAGCTGATGCCCGGTGTCGCCGTACTGATGCGCGTACCTGCCTTGCCCTGGACGATCGCTTCGATGTCCGCGAGCGAGCCGATCACCGCCACTTTTCCAGTATGGCGCGCGAATTCGCAGGCTGCCTGCACCTTCGGTCCCATGGAGCCGGCGGCAAAGCCGAGTTTTTCCATTTCGTCGGGGTGCGCCTGGGCGATGGCTTTCTGCGTGGGTTTGCCAAAGTCGATGAAGGCGGCGTTGACGTCGGTGGCGATCACCAGCAGATCGGCTTCAAGCTGTTCGGCCAGCAGCGCCGAGCACAGGTCCTTGTCGATGACCGCTTCGACGCCCTCGAGCTTGCCGGGCGAGGTATACATGGTCGGAATGCCGCCGCCACCGGCGCAGATCACGATGCTGCTTTTTTCCAGCAGCCATTTGATCGGACGGATTTCGAAAATGCGCTTGGGTTTCGGGCTGGCGACCACGCGGCGGTATTTGTCGCCGTCCGGGGCGATGGCCCAGCCTTTCTCGGCGGCGAGTTTCTCCGCCTCGGCCTTGCTGTAGACCGGGCCGATGGGTTTGGTCGGGTTCTTGAAGGCCGGGTCATTGGCATCGACTTCGACCTGGGTCAGCAGGGTCGCGAAGGGCACTTCGAAGTCCAGCAGGTTGCCCAGTTCCTGTTCGATGATGTAGCCGATCATGCCTTCGGTTTCGGCACCGAGCACGTCCAGTGGATAGGGCGAAACCGAGGTGTAGGCCGCCGCCTGCAATGACAGCAGGCCGACCTGGGGGCCATTGCCGTGGGCGATGACCAGTTGGTTGCCGGGATGGATCTTGGCGATCTGTTCGGTGGCGATCCGGATGTTGGCGCGCTGGTTGTCAGCGGTCATGGGTTCGCCCCGGCGGAGCAGGGCATTACCGCCCAGAGCAACGACGATACGCATGGTGCAGTCCTTCTAAATTGAGAAGTCACAAGCAACTCGATCTCCTGTAGGAGCGAGCAGGCTCGCTCCTACATGGACCGGGTTCCGGTCTTTAGAGGTCAGCCAAGGTAGACACCAGAATCGCCTTGATCGTATGCATGCGGTTTTCCGCTTGCTCGAAGGCGATACAGGCCGGCGACTCGAACACGTCATCGGTCACTTCGATGCCGTTGCTCAGGTGCGGGTACTGCTCGGCAATCTGTTTGCCGACTTTGGTATCACAGTTGTGGAACGCCGGCAGGCAGTGCATGAACTTGGTGCGCGGGTTGCCGGTGGCTTTCATCAGTTCGGCGTTGACCTGATACGGCAGCAGTTGCTGGATGCGCTCGGCCCAGGCTTCGACCGGCTCGCCCATCGACACCCAGACATCGGTGTGGATGAAATCCACGCCCTTGACGGCGGCTTTCGGATCTTCGGTGAGAGTGATGCGCGCGCCGCTTTCTTCACCGTACTGTTTGCAGCGGGCCACCAGATCGTCCGCCGGCCACAGGGCTTTTGGCGCGCAGATGCGCACGTCCATGCCGAGTTTGGCGCCGATCAGCAGCAGCGAGTTGCCCATGTTGTTACGCGCATCGCCGAGGTAGGCGTAGCTGATCTCGTGGATTGGCTTGTCGGCGTGCTCACGCATGGTCAGCACATCGGCGATCATTTGTGTCGGGTGATACTCGTCGGTCAGGCCGTTGAACACCGGTACGCCAGCGAACTTGGCCAGCTCCTCGACGATTTCCTGCTTGAAGCCACGGTATTCGATGGCGTCATACATGCGCCCAAGCACGCGGGCGGTGTCCTTCATGCTTTCCTTGTGACCGATCTGCGAGGAGTTCGGGTCGATGTAGGTGACATTGGCGCCCTGGTCATAGGCGGCGACTTCGAACGCACAGCGGGTGCGGGTCGAGGTTTTTTCGAAGATCAGCGCGATGTTGTTGCCCTTGAGATGCTGCTGTTCGGTGCCGGTGTACTTGGCACGTTTGAGGTCGCGGGACAGGTCGAGCAGGTAGCGCAATTCGCGAGGGGTGTGGTGTTCCAGGCTCAGCAGATTGCGGTTATGAATATTGAACGCCATTTTGGATCTCCTAAGGTGTCGGTTATCCCCTTGTCCGGGCATGCCCTTGGGTAGAGGGCAGCGCGGGCCAAGGCTAATAGGTTAGTAGTCAATCGGATCGCGGATGATCGGGCAGGTCATGCAATGGCCGCCGCCCCGTCCCCGGCCGAGTTCGCCGGCGCTGATAGTGATGACCTCCACCCCGGCCTTGCGCATCAGGGTATTGGTGTAGGTATTGCGGTCGTAGCCGATGACCACGCCTGGCTCCACGGCCACCACGTTGTTGCCGTCGTCCCATTGCTCGCGTTCGGCGGCGAAGCTGTTGCCGCCGGTTTCCACCACGCGCAGGGCCTTGAGGTTGAGGGCCTGGGCCACAGTGTCGAGGAAGTTGGTTTCTTCGCGGCGGATGTCGATGCCACCCGCTTTGCTTTCATCGGGACGCAGGGTGAAGGCGACAATCTGGTTCACCACTTCCGGGAAGATTGTGACCACGTCGCGATCGCAGAAGCTGAATACCGTGTCCAGGTGCATCGCCGCGCGGGATTTCGGCAGGCCGGCGACGATCACTTTCTCCACGGCTTTGTTTTTGAACAGGTTCACCGCCAGTTGGGCAATGGCCTGCCGCGACGAGCGTTCGCCCATGCCGATCAACACCACGCCGTTGCCGATCGGCATCACATCACCGCCCTCAAGGGTGGAGTTGCCGTGGTCCTTATCCGGGTCGCCGTACCAGATCTGGAAATCGGCGTTGGTGAACTCGGGGTGGAACTTGTAGATGGCAGTGGTCAGCAGGGTTTCCTGACGGCGCGCCGGCCAATACATCGGGTTGAGGGTGACGCCACCGTAGATCCAGCAGGTGGTATCGCGGGTGAACTGGGTGTTGGGCAGCGGCGGCAGGATGAAGCTGGAGTTGCCGAGGAAGTCGCGGAACATCTCGATGGCCTTGCCGCCGAAACTGGTGGGCAAGTCGTCACCCGAGACGCCGCCGATCAGGAACTCGGCGATCTTGCGCGGCTCCAGGCTACGCAGCCACGAAGTGGTTTCGTTGATCAGACCCAGGCCCACCGAGTTGGCGGTGATCTTGCGCTCCAGAATCCAGTCCAGGGCTTCGGGGATGGCGACGATGTCCGTCAGCAGGTTGTGCATTTCCAGTACATCGATGTTGCGTTCACGCATCTTGGTGACGAAGTCGAAGTGGTCGCGCTTGGCCTGGGCCACCCACAACACGTCATCGAACAGCAGTTCATCGCAATTGTTCGGGGTCAGCCGCTGATGGGCAAGCCCTGGGGAGCAAACCATGACTTTGCGCAGTTTGCCGGCTTCGGAATGGACGCCGTACTTAACTTTTTCCTTGGTCATTACAGTGATCCTCCAGATGACAAAACAGGGTAGTTAAAGAGTCAAGAAGCCGTCATAGAGGCCGTAGGCCGCCACCACGGCGCCGACGACCACCGCCGCGAAAATCAGCTTCTCGACGTTGGTGAAAACCGGTTTGTTTACTTCAAGCTTAGCCTTGGCAAACAGGATCACGCCGGGGGCGTAGAGCAGGGCGGACAGCAGCAGGTATTTGATGCCGCCGGCGTACAGCAGCCAGATCGCGTAGACCAGGGCCACGGCGCCGATGACGAGATCCTTCTGCCGCTCGCCCGCCGCGCCTTCGTAGCTTTCGCCACGCACCGCCAACAGCAGTGCGTAGGCCGCCGACCACAGGTAGGGCACCAGAATCATCGAGGTGGCGAGGTAGATCAGCGACAGGTAAGTACTGGCCGAGAACAGCGTGATGATCAGGAAAATCTGCACCATGGCGTTGGTCAGCCACAGGGCGTTGACCGGTACATGGTTGGCGTTTTCGCGGCGCAAAAACGCCGGCATGGTGTGGTCCCTGGCGGCGGCGAACATGATCTCCGCGCACAGCAGCACCCACGACAACAACGCCCCCAGCAACGAGATGATCAAACCGACGCTGATCAGCACTGCGCCCCAGTGACCGACCACGTGTTCCAGTACGGCGGCCATCGACGGGTTCTGTAACTTGGCCAGTTCCGGCTGAGTCATGATCCCTAGCGACAGCACGTTGACCAGGACTAAAAACAACAGCACGGTGACGAAGCCGATAACGGTGGCCTTACCTACATCGCTGCGTTTTTCCGCCCGGGCCGAAAAGATGCTCGCGCCTTCGATGCCGATGAACACCCACACGGTGACCAGCATCATTTTGCGCACCTGGTCCATCACGCTGCCCAGGTCCGGGTTCTTGAGGCCCCAGATATCGGCAGTGAAGATCTCCAGTTTGAAGGCGAACAACGCGATCAACATGAACAGCACCAGCGGCACAATCTTGGCGACGGTGGTCACCAGGTTGATGAACGCTGCTTCCTTAATTCCTCGCAGTACGAGGAAATGTACGGCCCAGAGCAGCACCGAGGCACCGATCACGGCAGCGGGGGTATTCCCCTCGCCAAATAGCGGAAAGAAGTAGCCGAGGGTGCTGAACAGCAGTACGAAGTACCCCACGTTGCCCAGCCAGGCACTGATCCAGTACCCCCAGGCGGACGAAAAGCCCATGTAGTCGCCGAAACCGGCCTTGGCGTAGGCGTAAACCCCGCCATCAAGATCGGGTTTGCGGTTGGCCAGGGTCTGGAATACGAACGCCAGGGTGAGCATGCCGACGGCGGTGATCGCCCAACCGATCAAAATGGCGCCGACATCCGCACTGGCGGCCATGTTTTGCGGCAAGGAAAAGATCCCGCCACCAATCATCGAACCGACGACTAATGCAACCAGTGCGCCGAGTTTGAGTTTTCCGGGGGCTTCAGACATTGCATGACTCCAATGCAGGAGAAGAGAGGCAACAGACTAATTCCGTTGGCTATCCAATCAGCTGACTTGGATCACTAAATGAGAGCGTTCCCAGTTTGTTGGCGGAGTGCCATCATTTGCAAGGCGGCTGCTTGTAATGCTTGTTCTAGAGCCTTTTTGTAGATTATTTCGGTTATTTTGTATTTTATTTCGAATTATGACGCTAGTTGGTTTTTCAGAATCCGCCAATCTTCCCCATGGGTTTTTTGTACAAAATTGATGTATAGGGAAAACGTATACAACAAAAGATTATATCGGCGCTTCTAATAGCTGTTTTGTGCAAGTAAAAAGACGTGTGTTGGCGTTATCCAATAAACGTTATTACTCTTCAACAGTTTAGTTGACGCTCGTTATGTGACGATCTCGCAGCACTTGTCGCCCCCCAGAGAAATGGAGATGCAACGATGTCGCAATCACCGAGCAAGCTTCGCCTGAGTGCATTGATCGCGTTGGTGGTGGGGTCGATGATTGGCGGCGGGATCTTTTCCCTGCCGCAAAACATGGCGGCCAAGGCCGATGCCGGGGCGATCCTGATCGGTTGGGCGATCACTGCCGTCGGCATGCTGACCCTGGCGTTCGTATTCCAGACCCTGGCCAATCGCAAGCCGGAGCTGGACTCCGGGGTGTACGCCTACGCCAAGGCCGGGTTCGGCGACTACATGGGCTTTTCTTCGGCCTGGGGGTACTGGATCAGCGCCTGGCTGGGCAACGTCGGTTACTTCGTGCTGCTGTTCAGCACCCTCGGTTATTTCTTTCCGGTCTTTGGCGAAGGCAACACGCCGATCGCTATCGTCTGCGCTTCGCTACTGCTCTGGACGGTGCATTTTGTAGTGATGCGCGGGATCAGGGAGGCAGCGTTCATCAATCAAGTGACCACCGTGGCCAAGATTGTGCCGCTGATCATGTTCATCGTGATTGCCGCCGTGGCGTTCAAGGCGGACGTCTTTACTCTCGATATCTGGGGGCGAAACAACCCGGAATTCGGCAGCGTGATGGATCAGGTCCGGCACATGATGCTGGTCACCGTGTTCGTGTTTATCGGGATCGAGGGGGCCAGTGTCTATTCGGCCCGGGCGGAGAAACGTTCCGACGTGGGCCGGGCGACGGTTATCGGGTTTCTTGGGGTCTTGGCGCTGCTGGTGCTGGTGAACGTACTGTCGCTGGGGATCATGACCCAGCCGGAGTTGGCGAAACTGCAGAACCCCTCGTTGGCGGCGGTGCTTGAACATATCGTCGGCCCCTGGGGGGCGTTGCTGATCAGCGTCGGCCTGGCGATCTCGCTGTTGGGGGCCTTGTTGTCCTGGGCGCTGCTGTGCGCCGAAATTCTGTTTGCCACGGCGAAAGACAAGACCATGCCGGCATTCCTGACCAGGGAAAATGCCAACCGTGTGCCGGTCAATGCGATGTGGCTGACCAACTCGATGATCCAGTTGTTCCTGCTGATCACGCTGTTTTCCGCCGGCACCTACACCAGTCTGATTTATCTGGCGTCCTCGATGATCCTGGTGCCGTATCTGTGGTCGGCGGCCTATGCGGTGTTGTTGTGCGCGCGGGGTGAAACCTACCAACAGGCACCCGCCGAGCGGATCAAGGATCTGCTGATCGGTGGCATCGCTCTGGGCTACGCGGTGTGGTTGCTGTATGCCGGCGGCCTCAAGTATTTGCTGCTGTCGGCGTTGCTGTATGCGCCGGGTGTGATCCTGTTTGCCAAGGCACGTCATGAGCAGGGCAAGCCATTGTTCACGGTTGTCGAGAAAGGCATTTTCACCTGTGTCATCGGTGGTGCGGGGCTGGCGGCTTATGGGTTGTACAGCGGGGTGCTCAGTCTGTGAGGTTGTTGCTGGCGTACCAGCCGCCCTATGACTGGCCGGCGTTGCTGGGGTTCTTGTCGGCGCGGGCGATTGTTGGCCTGGAAACGGTGGTCGAGGGTGTTTACTCGCGCAGCATCGACTTGCATGGCGTTCACGGTACGTTTTCGATCCAGCCTGCTACATCCGATGCACTTGAGCTGACCCTTGATTTTCCTGACCCGGGCGCCGTACCTGAAATTGTCGCAAGGCTGCGGCGGATGTTCGACCTGGATGCCGACCTGTGCACGATTCACCGACACCTGGCGGTTGATCCGCTGATGGCACGGTTGATTGCCGAGCGCCCCGGGTTGCGAGTGCCAGGGGCGTGGGATGGGCTGGAACTGGCGATCCGTGCGGTGTTGGGGCAGCAGATTACGGTAGTGGCGGCGATCCGGTTGGCGGGGAAGCTGCTGGCGCAATATGGTGTGCCATTAAGTTCACCGCAGCCGGGATTGAGCCATGTGTTTCCCACGGCTGGCGTGCTGGCAGGGGCGGATCTGGCGACGCTGGGCATGCCGAAAAGCCGAGGCCGGACGTTGTCGGGAGTGGCTCAGGCATTACTCGATGATCCGCGACTGTTCGAGTCCGGCCGGGAGGGGGGCGTAGCGCGGTTGCTGGCCTTGCACGGGATTGGCGACTGGACGGCGCAATACATTGCATTGCGACAGTTGCGGGAGTTGGATGGGTTTCCCAATGGCGACGTGGGGCTGATCAATGCGTTGGCAGCGCTGGAGGGTGGGCCGGTAACGGCGAAGCAGCTGTTGTTGCGGGCTGAGGGCTGGCGGCCTTATCGAGGGTATGCGGCGCAGGTGCTGTGGACTTCATTGAGTCGGGCGGACTGAGTTGATCCGGGTTTTGTATTGCCTCTTCTGGCGCCATCGCGAGCAAGCTCGCTCCCACAGGTGACCGAGTTCTAGCTCACGACCGTGATCAAATGTGGGAGCGAGCTTGCTCGCGATGGCTATCTGAAGTTCACCACCACTGCGCAGGATGTGAACCCAGTTCCGTTGCCGGAAGCGCCCATTGCAACGGCGTCGCCGCGATCTTCAAAGGCGCAAGCAACCGATGCGCCGCCCCCCACGGTGTCTGCTCCACGAGCATCGCCTGATCCTGCACATCTTCCGCGCGTAACGCCTCGCCCGTCCCGGGCCCGTGCTCGATCAACAACTTCGCCGTACGCGCCAACGACAATCGCGCCGAGCCGCCTGTGCCGTCGCTCAACCGTTGCGCCAACAACCTGATCGCACTGGCCGCCATCAAGTACCCGGTGGCGTGATCAAGGGCCTGCACCGGTAACGGCGTCGGCTTGTCCGCCTGCTTCCAGCGCATGCCCGCTTCGGCGATGCCGCTGCTCATCTGCACCAGGCTGTCGAAGCCCCGACGGTTTTGCCAGGGGCCGATCCAGCCATAGGCATTGAGGCAAACATCAATCAGCCCCGGGTTCAGTTGCCGGCGGTCATGCATGCCCAAGCCAAGCCGCTCCAGTGCATCGGCACGATAACCGTGGAGCAGAATGTCGGCGTCCCTGAGCAAGCATTCGAATACGCCGCGATCGGATTTGTCGTTCAGATCAAGGCGCGCGCAGCGTTTTCCCAAAGTGACTTCCGGCACCACCCCCGGCTCGTTCCAGGTCGGCGGATCGATGCGCAAGACATCGGCGCCCAGGCCTGCCAGAAAGCGGCTGGCAATAGGGCCGGCAAGCACCCGCGTCAAATCCAGCACCTTGATGCCAGCCAGTGGCCGGGCCACTGAACCCATCCACGGTTGGCTGCTCTGGCTTGGGTGGTTGGCGAATTGAATCAAGGGTTCGGCATTTACCGCCTGGCCTTGAGGATGGGTTTGCCAATGTTCCCAGGTGCGCATTTCTGCGGCACAACCACCAGCATCGACCACCGCCTGCTCAAGTTCGCTTTTCGTCCATTGCGCCACTTTGCCGGTCATCGCTACGCGGTCGGTGCAGGCGCCGAGCACGCTTTCGGCAGCGGCACGGTGATGGGGCGCGTTGGTGTGCAGGCGAATCCAGCCATCACAGGTGGCGTAGTCACCGGCGACCGCATCCCACAGCGGCGGAACGCTCCAGCCTGTCGGGCGAATCGAGGTCGCGAACCAGAAGGACGCCAGGCGTCGGTCAACTTCAAGGTCGGGCAGGCGTCCGGTTTGTCGGTGCAGCAGTTCGCTGGCGGCCTGTCCGGCGGCGGCAATGCTGGCGCAGGCCAGGTCAGTGACGGCAAACGCCGAGGGCAGGGCGCCGCTGGAGGTGAAAGGAATCGGGGTGTGAGGCAAACCGAGTGCGGCTTGAATGGACGTGAGCAGATCAGTCATCGAAGGCCCTCCGGAGCGAGAGCCTGATCTTAGTCCAAAAGTTTCCAGGTCAGATGAAATCCTTGTGGGAGCGAGCTTGCTCGCGATAGCAGACTTTCAGTCGACATCAATGTTGAATGTCAGTCCGATTTCGCGAGCAAGCCCGCTCCCACATTGATCGGCGGTGCTTTTTAAACGCGGAACTGATCCATCAACTTCATCTGGTGAGTGGTCAGGGAATTGAGCTGGCTGCTGATTTGCGCCGATTCAGTGGCCTGGCCGGTCAGGGTTTCGGTGACGGTGCGGATCGCCGAGACATTGCGGTTGACCTCTTCGGCCACGGCGCTTTGCTGCTCGGCGGCGCTGGCGATTTGCAGGTTCATGTCGCTGATCACGGTGACCGCGTCGCTGATTTTGCCCAAGGCCTGGACCGCCTGCTGGATCTGTCCGGCGTTGCTGTGGGCCTGGGTCTGGCTTGAATGCATGGTGGCGACCACGCCGCGGGTGCCGGACTGGATGCGCTCGATCACCAGGCGAATTTCTTCCACCGAATCCTGGGTGCGTTTGGCCAGGTTACGCACTTCGTCGGCCACCACCGCGAAGCCGCGACCGCTTTCACCGGCACGGGCGGCCTCGATGGCCGCGTTGAGTGCCAGCAGGTTGGTTTGCTCGGCAATACTGCGGATCACTTCCAGCACCGAACCGATCTGCTCGCTGTTGACCGCCAGGGCTTCGACTTCGGTCACGGCCTTGCTGACCTCCTCGGCCAGTTGATTGATGTCGCGGGTGCTGCGCTCAATGATCGACAGACCGTCGCGGGCCGACTGGTCGGCACCCTTGGCGGCGTTGGCCGCGTTCGAGGCGCTGTTGGCGACATCGTGGGCAGTGGCGCTCATTTCGTTGGACGCCGTGGCGACCTGGTCGATTTCGCGGAACTGCACCTGCATGCCTTCACTGGTCTGGCGGGCAATCTCGGACGATTGATCGGCCGTGCCGCGGGCGTCGGTAATGCTTTGCTTGATCTGCGCGATGGTCGGTTGCAGCTTGTCGAGGAAGCGGTTGAACCAGCCCACCAGTTCGCCCAACTCGTCTTTCTTGCTGTAGTGCAGGCGCTGGGTCAGGTCGCCGTCGCCACTGGCAATCGCCTTGAGCATTTCAGCCACACTGTTGATCGGCCGGGTCACGCCCGATGCGGTGAGCCACATCAGCAGCAGACCGAGCAGGCCGGCAATCACCGCCACCGAAAGGGCCTTGATCGTGCCGCTTTGCTGGGCATCGTCGAGCACTGCTTGCAGCTTCACCGAGTCGGCCAGCAGCACTTGTTTGGGCAGGTCGATCACCACGGCCCAGGTCTTGGCATCGGCAATCGGGCTGACCGGGTAAACCGCACGGATCAGGTCGCCTTGCTGGAGAATCTTCGGTGCACCGCTGCCAAGCAGTTGCAGGATGTCCTTGCCATCTGCACCCAGGGTGTCGCCGATGCTCTTGCCGACTTTCGCCGCATCGACGCTGTAGGCGGCCATTACGCCAGTGCCGGAGACGATCAGCATGTGCCCGGCGTTGTTGAACAGTTCACGCTGGGAGCCGACCGCCGCCGCTTGCAGGGCGTCGAGGGCGATATCGATACCGACCACACCGATGGACTTGCCATTTTCCAGCAGCGGTACGGAAATGGTGGTCATCAACACTTCCTTGCCGCCGACAGTATCGGCGTAGGGGTCGAGCAGACAGGTGCGCTTGCTGTCCCGCGGGCAGGTGTACCAGACGTTGTACGGCGTGCCGCTGAGGTTCAGGGTGGTTTTGGTCATGTCCTCTTCGACCATGATCGTGTTCAGCGACTCACCGCCGGCGCGGCTCCAGTAGGTGGCGTAACGACCGATCTCGTTGGACTGGCGCACGGCGTCATTGACGAATTCGCTGTCCTTGCCGTCCAGGCCGTTGGGCTCGAACGCCAGCCAGATGCCCAGCACCTTGCCATTGCGCTCGAAGGCGGTTTTCAGGCTCTGGTTCAACTCTTCACGCAGGGCGCCAGGCTCAAGCGAGCGCTTGGCGGCCATGGTGCGCATGTCCTTGATCTGATCCGCCAGGGCGGTCACCACCGTCAGGGTTTCACCGAAGGTCTTCTGCACCCGTACCGCTTGCTCGGCGGCTTTGGCCTGAAGCAGGTCCTGCACACTGGCGGTGAGCATTCTGCTGCTGGAATCGTTGACCAGATCATCGTTCTGATTGGTCTGGTAGATATTCATGCCCACTATCAAGGCGACTACACCCAGCAGGCACAGACCGGACAGCAGGACGATTTTCAGGCGGATGGACAGTGAGTCGAACATAGGGCGAACTCGCGAATGGATGAAGTGTTGGCTGCGAGCCGTTGCGGCTCACTCGCTAAATCCATTTAGCGCCGATCAAGGCACATCGGCGTGAAGGCCAGGTTACATGAATGGGGTGCCGACGAACGGTAGTGGTTGAACGTTTGCGCAGAAAAATGTGCCGAAAAGTGCTTTAAAACGAAGAAATATCGCGGAGTTGTTCAGCAGGATTCCGGCAGTGATTCCGGCCGAGACCAGATCCACAGATTGCCCAGCCCCATCCCGGCAATCGCCAGGTAGACCGGCCAGCCGTGCTCGAGCATCGCCAGCATGAGGCCTGCACATAACAGCATGCTGACAGTGGCGCTGATCTTTGCCCGGCGCGCGATGATCTTGCCGTTGCGCCAGTTATGGAGGATGGGGCCGAACAGCCGGTGGTTTTCCAGCCAGGCACTCAGGCGCGGCGAACTTCGGGTCGCGGCCCAGGCGGCCAGCAGGATGAATTCGGTGGTTGGCAGGCCGGGAATGACGATGGCGATCAGGCCGATACCCAGGCTGACATAGGCCAACAGGCCGAAGAGGAGGCGGGAGAGTCTGGAGGAGATGGGCATGGGCTCAAGGCAGCACGTGAGGCGAATCGAAATTTTACAGACTTGCTTCGTCCAATGTGGGAGCGGGCTTGCTCCGGGCGGCGTACCGACGAAAGGGGTCTGACATTCAAAAAAAATGTCGACTGGTACTCCGCTTTCGCGAGCAAGCCCGCTCCCACAGGGGCAGTGGAGTGTCAGGCGACTTCTGGCGCGCTGGCGTAAGCCCGTTCCAGCAACACGGTAAAACGGTTGAACGCGTCGATGGCGCCTTTTTCTACTTCGGCTTCTTCTCGGGCGCTGAACGCCAGGCCGTCGAGGGTTTTGACGAAGCTTTTCCAGCCTTCAGCACGGCCGCCGGCTGGTTCGCCAAGGTGACGGGCGCCAAAGGTTTCGCTCAGGCCAAGGCCCACGGCACGCTTGATCAGGAACGCAGCACCGAGCTTCGAACCTTCCGACACAAAGATCCAGCCCAGGGCTTCGGCCTTGGTCGGGTGCTTCAGTGCACCGGCGACGGGCGCCGGCACGTCGGTGTCCAGGTCCGCGAGGTCGGCCTTGGCTGCATCGGCACGGCAGCGCGCCAGCAGGTCCGGGACGATGGTGGTCAGTTCGGCATCGTTGTACAGCGAGACCAGTTCCGACTGGAACAGGTACTGCGCCACCACGAAGCGGGCGAAATTGGCCGGGGTTTCAAACGGGGCATGGGCTTTGACCAGGGCATCGAGCTTGCTGTGCGGCTCGTGGGTGATCTGGTTCAAACGCTGTGAACGCAGGTTGGGACGTTGTTCGGTGGCCTGGGTATTCATGGCAATTCCTTGGGGAAAAAAGGCGCTTGGTAACGAGACGAACAAGCAGGCGCCTGACAGTAAAAAATCTTCACCGGGCGGCTTGATGAAACCGCTCGGTGGCAGGATCGGATCAGATGTCCCAGATCACGTTGACGGCAAAGTTGCGACCCGGCTGGGTCAGGCGGTCGAGGTTGGCCGGCTGGGTCACCGACGCTTCGCCGACGCTGTCATAGCCGCGCACGTCATCCCACAGCCAGTATTTCTTGTTGGTCAGGTTGAAGATGCCGCCGTTGACGGTAACGTCGTCGGTCACCTTATAGAAGGCGCTCAGGTCCAGAATGCCGAAGCCCGGGGTCTTGAACTGGGTGCTGGTGCCGTCCGGGGTTTTGAAGCTGGTGCTGTCGACGCGGTCCTGCTTCTTCACCAGGGTCCAGCTGAGCAAACCGCCATAGTTGTCCTGGTCGTAACCGAGGCCGAATACGCCGGTCAGCGGGTTGACGCTGTTGAGCGGTTCGCCGCTGTCGTCGTTGCGCCCGTAGGCATAGGCCACCGAGCCCTGGGTGTAGAGACCCTGCGGGGCACCGAAGGCGTCGAGGTTCAGACGGCCCTTGACCTCGGCACCCTTGATGGTGGCGTGCTTGATGTTGTTGCTCTGGAACGTGGTCTCGGTGTAGCCGGGTGTGATGGCGTTCTCGTTAATGAAGTCGCGGTATTTGTTGTAGAACACCGCCACGTGAAACGAGCCCTGCTCGAAGTTGCCGCGCAAACCGGTCTCGTAGCTTTTGCTTTTTTCCGGTTCCAGGTCCGGATTAGGCGCGACCCGATAGCCGCCGGCGAGGTTTTCGAAACGACCATACAACGCCTTGGCGGTCGGTGTGCGGAAGCCTTCGGCGTATTGGCCGTACCAAGTGTAGTTATCGTTGAAGCTGTAGGTGGTGCCGAACTTCGGCGACAGACGATGCCAGGTCTTGGTGTCGTCGCTCACCGTGCCGTTGCCGCTCTGGTCGGCGGTGGCCAGGAACTCTTCGGTGATGTGCGGCTTGAGCTCGGTGTAGTCATAGCGTGCACTGGGCATGAAGGTCCAGTTGCCCCAACTGATCTGATCCTGGGCGAACAGGCTGTAGCTATTGATGGTCGGGTCCGGGAAGTCACTGGCGGGCGTCAACGTGTCGAGGGCGCTAGGGGCACCAATGACCCGGCAGGCACCGGCCACGGTCAGGCAGGTGCCGGTACCGGTACGCAGGCCGGTGACTTTGTCCTGCTTGATGGTGGTGCCATAGGTGACGAGGTGTTCGGTGTCGGCGATGGTAAACGACTTGTCAGCCTGGGCATCGAATATCCATTGGCGATCCTTGAAGTTGGTATCGCGGTTACGCAGCACAGTCCGCGACGGTGCGTAGATTTCCTCGGTGCTCTGGTCGGTCTTGGCGATCTGGTAGTTCAGCGTCCACTTGATGTTGTCTGCCAGCGAACTGTCCAGGCCGAAGCTGTGTTCCAGGCCAAAGCGTTCGCGGGTGATCGTGTCGTTGCCGGTGCGGGACTTATAGAAGCCGAAACCACGTCCGGCATTGAACGGGCCACCCACCGCGCTCAATTGATTGGTGTCGCGGTCGGCGTAGTAATTCTCGTAGATCAGGCCAAGGCGTGCGTCGTCGGCGTAGTTCCAGCCCAGTTTGGTCAGCACGCTGGTGGTGCGCACGTCCTGGGGGTTGGCTTGAGTGCGGTTCAGGCCAGTGCCGCCGGTTTCGCCAAAGGACTCTGTTTCATGACCGTTGCGTTGACTGAGATGCAACAGACCATCGAACTCGCCGGTGCGGCCGGCGATGGTGCCGGAGGTCAGCCAGCTGTCGTCGGCGGAGCTGTAGCCGGTTTTCAGCCGTGCGCCGACATCCTTGCCCGGTTTGATGATGTCGTCCGGGTCCAGCGTGTAGTAGCTGACGGCGCCGCCAATGGCATTGCTGCCGTACAAAACAGAGGCCGGGCCGCGGAGGATTTCCACACGCTTGACGATTTCCGGGTCGACATAGTTGCGGTTGGTCTGGGCATACGGGCCGTTGAAGAAACCGTCGGGCACCTGCACGCCATCGACCTGGGTCAGCACGCGGTCACCATCGATGCCGCGAATGTTGTAACCCGTGATGCCGGCGCGTTGGCCCGAACCGCCCACCGAAACACCGGGTTCATAGCGCACCAGTTCCTTGATGGTATTGACGTTGTTGCGGTCCAGATCCTCGCGTGTGTAGACAGAGACCGTGCTCGGCACGCTGTTCACACTCTGCTCATTACGGGTGGCGCTGATGGTCACCTGATCCAGATTGAGGGCACCGCTGTTGGCGCGCTTTTCCAGAACGATGCTGTTGTTGCCCAGTTTGCGATAGCTCAGGCTGGTCCCCACCAACAGGCGATCCAGGGCTTTTTCCGGTGACAGGTTGCCGCGTATCCCCGGCGAGACCACGCCTTGCGCCAGCTGTGACGACACGCCGACCTGCCAGCCCGTCACCGCGGTAAAGGCATTGAGTGCCGACACCAGTGACTGTTGGGGAATGGCGAACGAGTAGTCGCCCATTTTGCGAGTTGACGGCTCGGTGGCGGTGGCGGCCATGAGCGGTGCGGTGCTGGCCGTCAGGATGGCCGCGGTCAGCAGCGACAGCATGCGGGAAGGTGAAGAGGCTTGGCGGGTGAGGCGAGGGGACATCGATAGCGCTCCGTGTCGCACGAATCTTTATAGGTGCTGATCGGCATGGTTAGATGCGAATCAATTGCATTGGCTATAACGAGACGTACTGGGCTTGGCTATCGAGTAAAAATAATTCTCATTCAGTTCAGGATGACCAGCGCCGGGAATTCCTGAAGCCGTGCCGAGGTGATGTGGGCCAGGGCGCGAACCACGTCCAGTGGCTGGTCGAGGCGATAGTTGCCCGTCACGGCGACATCGGCCAACTGCTCGTTGTTGTTGATGATCCAGCCCGGGTAGTAGCGGCGAAGTTCTGCCAGCACCTGGTTCAACGGGCAGTTTTCAAACACCAGTCGCCCCTGGACCCACGCCAGGTCGGTGGCGGCATCCAGCCTGGCCGGGTGGTCGAAACCGTTGGGGCCGATGCGGATACTTTCCCCGGCGGACAAGCGCACCCGCGCATCGTCACGGGTGGCTCGCAAGTCGACATCGCCGCGCTGCACCCGCACCTGTGCCACGCCGTCGAGGTAACGCACGGCAAAAGCGGTATCGCGAACGCTGGCCTTGACCGGGCCGGCGTCGATTTCCAGTGGCTGGCTGTGGTTGGCCTGCACTTCGAAAAACGCTTCGCCCTGGTACAGGCGGGCAACTCGTTGTTGATCATTGATGGTGCTGGAGAACGCCGAATTGGTATTGAGCAGGACCCTGGAGCCGTCCTCCAGTTGCAGGCGCTGACGCTCCCCGACCACGGTCAGGTGATCGGCCTGCAGGCGCATTGGCAAATTGCTGAAACTGAACATCCCGAGCAGCAGCACGGCGGCGGTGGCCAGCGGTTTCCAGTGCGGACGCAGGCGGGCGAGGACCGTGACTTTCGCGGGGCGCGCAGCCAGGCTTTGCGCGCATTGCGCCACTTGCGGGCCGTCCCAGATCGCCTGGGCCTTGGCGAACGCCTGGGCATTCAACGGATCGGCGTCGAGCCATGCGTGGAATTGGCGGCTCTGCTCCTCGTCGGGACTGCCGAGCACGATCAACCAGTCCAGGGCCTGGTCCATCGCACTTGCGGGATCCTGCGCCAGTGAAGGCTCGGGGGAGCGGTGGTTGTCCGTCACGGTGTTTCCTCGGCGGGGCTTTTTGAGCAGCAGTTTCAAGTTTCAAGTTTCAAGCTACAGGCTGCAAGCTAAAGCTCGGTTTGGCGTTGAGCTTGCGGCTTGCCGCTTAAAGCTTGCCGCTGCCGTCATTCCTTTCGGCGACACCCATGCAGATCGACATGATCAGTTTGAGTTCTTTCTGCACGGTGCTGAGGGATACGTTCAGCTCGTCGGCGATTTCCTGATAGCTGTGCCCGTGCAGGCGGCTGAGGATGAAAATCCGCTGCTGGCGGGCGCTGAGTTCACTGAGGCTCACGTTCAGGCGCTCCAGCAATTGTTCGGCATGGGCAGCGTCTTCAGCGCTGCTGGTGGGGGCGGCGATGCTGTGCATCACCTCCTGCGGTACGTCGTCGACCATGGTGCGCGAATGGATGCGCCGCGCGCGCAAATGGTCCAGCGCCAGGTTGCGCGCCGTCTGGAAGACAAAGGGCTCAAGATGATCGATGGCCCGTTCGCTCAACGCGCGGGTCACCCGCAGATAGGTTTCCTGCAGGAGGTCTTCAGCGGTGCTGTGATTGTTGACCATCCGTTCCAGCGTGCGCAGCAGGGAGGTACGCTGGGTGAGGAAAACGTGGTTGAAGCGCGACTGACTCACGGGAGGACCTGATCCATTTCGAGCAAATGATAATGCTTATCATCTACTCGAATGGTCAAGCACTGATTTGTGAAGCTTTACGCACGACCCTGCAAATAGGTCGCGTAATCGGGAATCCGATGGAGGTGTGCCTGATCCATCAGCGGACTGCTGAGCAGATAGTCGGCGCTGCATTCGTTGCACGCCACCGGGATGTTCCACACCGCCGCGACCCGAAGTAATGCCTTGATATCCGGATCGTGGGGCTGGGGTTCGAACGGGTCCCAGAAAAACACCAGCATGTCGACCCGCTGTTCGGCGATTTGCGCACCGAGCTGTTGGTCGCCGCCCAGCGGCCCGCTGATCATGCTTTGCACAGGCAGGTCGAGGCGTTGTTGCAACAACAACCCCGTGGTGCCTGTGGCGACCAGATCATGCTGGGCCAGTTTGTCTTTTTGCCGTTCGGCCCAGTCCAGCAAGAACACCTTGCAGTGGTCATGGGCGACCAGGGCGATACGCTTGCGCGCTGCCATGGTCTTTTGCGTAAAGCTGATGCCGATCATCGATTGTTACTCCAGACATGACGCGCACCTTGTAGGAGCGAGCCTGCTCGCGATGGACTGTAGAACACCGCGGGGCATCAGGTTCCCGGCGTTATCGTTAACGACCATCGCGAGCAAGCTCGCTCCTACAAGACCGGTGGGCGTGCTGCTTATTCTGCGTTGCACAGCGCCAGACAGTTATCAAGCATGCGGTTGGAGAAGCCCCACTCGTTGTCATACCACGCCAATACCTTGAGCAATTTGCCGCTGGATTTGGTGTGGTTGGCGTCGAAGATCGACGACAGCGGGTTGTGGTTGAAGTCGCTGGAGACCAGCGGCAGGGTGTTGTACCCAAGGATCTTCGAATGCTGGCTGGCTTCTTTCATCAGCGCATTGACTTCCTCTGCGCTGGCTTCTTTTTTCAGATGCACCGTCAGGTCCACCAGCGACACATTGATGACCGGTACGCGCACCGACATGCCGGTCAATTTGCCCGCCAGTTCCGGCAGCACCAGGCCCACCGCTTCGGCAGCACCGGTCTTGCTCGGGATCATGTTCTGGGTGGCCGAACGGGCGCGGTACGGATCGACGTGATAGACGTCGGTCAGGTGCTGGTCGTTGGTATAGGCGTGAATGGTGGTCATCAAGCCGCTTTCGATGCCCAGCTCGCGGTGCAGCACTTGGGCCACCGGGGCCAGGCAGTTGGTGGTGCACGAGGCGTTGGAAATAATCTGGTGCGACTGGCGCAGAATGTCGTGGTTGACCCCGTAAACCACAGTAGCGTCGGCGCCTTTGGCGGGAGCCGAGATGATCACTTTGCGCGCGCCGGCCGTAATATGCGCGGCGGCTTTGGCGCGGTCGGTGAACAGACCGGTGCATTCGAATACCACATCAATCTTTTCCGCGGCCCATGGCAGGTCGGCCGGGTTGCGGATGGCGCTGACCGAAATGCGGTCGCCGTTGACGGTCAGGCTTTCCTGATCATGTTGAACATCGGCATCGAACGTGCCGTGAACAGTGTCGTACTTGAGCAAGTGCGCGTTGATCGCGCTGTCGCCCAGGTCGTTGATGGCGACGATCTGCAAATCCCGGCGATAGCCTTGGGTATAGAGTGCCCGCAGGACATTACGGCCAATACGGCCAAAACCATTGATTGCGATTCGAAGAGTCATATATCAGCGCCGCCGTCGTTTTGTTGTTGGAATTACAAGATTATTCGCAAAAAAATAGAAAACAAGCCTTTTTAGTGGCAATATTTTGTTCAATCTACAACGAGTGACCTGAATCAACTGGTCCGATTGATCAAGAAAACCGTCTGTCATCCCGTCAACAACGGCTCTTGTTCAGCATAGACAATCAGGTCGCCACATCCGTTAGCCTGGAGTTCTACACATGCATCCCCGCGTCCTTGAGGTCACTGAACGGCTTATCGCCCGCAGCCGCGCCACGCGTGAGGCCTACCTTGCATTGATCCGCGGTGCGGCCAGCGACGGCCCGATGCGCGGCAAGCTGCAATGCGCCAACTTCGCCCATGGCGTGGCCGGTTGCGGCAGCGATGACAAGCACAGCCTGCGGATGATGAACTCCGCGAACATCGCGATAGTTTCGTCATATAACGACATGCTCTCGGCGCACCAGCCGTACGAAGTCTTCCCCGAACTGATCAAGAAAGCCCTGCGCGAGATCGGCTCCGTCGGCCAGTTCGCCGGTGGCACGCCAGCCATGTGCGATGGCGTGACCCAGGGCGAGCCAGGCATGGAACTGAGCCTGCCGAGCCGCGAAGTGATCGCGTTGTCCACCGCCGTGGCGCTGTCCCACAACATGTTCGATGGCGCGCTGCTGCTCGGCATCTGCGACAAGATCGTGCCGGGCCTGATGATGGGCGCGCTGCGTTTCGGCCATCTGCCGATGATCTTCGTGCCGGGCGGGCCGATGGTGTCGGGCATTTCCAACAAGCAGAAAGCCGACGTGCGCCAGAAGTACGCCGAAGGCAAGGCGACCCGCGAAGAGCTGCTGGAATCGGAAATGAAGTCCTACCACAGCCCTGGCACCTGCACTTTCTACGGCACGGCCAACACCAACCAGTTGCTGATGGAAGTCATGGGCCTGCACCTGCCGGGCGCGTCCTTCGTCAACCCGAACACGCCGTTGCGCGATGCCCTGACCCGCGAAGCGGCGCATCAGGTCACGCGCCTGACCAAGCAGAACGGTGACTTCATGCCGATCGGCGAAATCGTCGACGAGCGTTCGCTGGTCAACTCGATTGTCGCGTTGCACGCCACGGGCGGCTCGACCAACCACACCCTGCACATGCCGGCCATCGCCATGGCGGCGGGCATTCAATTGACCTGGCAGGACATGGCCGACCTCTCCGAGGTGGTGCCGACCCTGAGCCACGTCTACCCGAACGGCAAGGCCGACATCAACCACTTCCAGGCCGCGGGTGGCATGTCGTTCCTGATCCGTGAACTGCTGGAAGCCGGGTTGCTCCACGAAAACGTCAACACCGTGATGGGCCATGGCCTGAGCCGCTACACCCAGGAGCCGTTCCTCGACAATGGCCAGCTGGTGTGGCGCGAAGGCGTGACCGACAGCCTCGATGAAAGCATCCTGCGTCCGGTCGCTCGTGCATTCTCGCCGGAAGGTGGTCTGCGGGTGATGGAAGGCAACCTTGGTCGCGGTGTGATGAAAGTCTCCGCAGTAGCCGTGGAGAACCAGATTGTCGAAGCGCCGGCCATGGTGTTCCAGGATCAGCAGGACCTGGCCGATGCGTTCAAGGCCGGTTTGCTGGAGAAGGATTTTGTCGCGGTGATGCGCTTCCAGGGTCCGCGCTCCAATGGCATGCCGGAGCTGCACAAGATGACGCCGTTCCTCGGCGTGCTGCAGGATCGCGGCTTCAAAGTCGCACTGGTGACCGACGGGCGCATGTCCGGCGCATCAGGGAAAATCCCGGCGGCCATTCATGTCAGCCCCGAGGCCTATGTAGGCGGCGCTTTGGCGCGGGTGCAAGAGGGCGATATCATCCGCGTCGATGGCGTCAAAGGCACCCTGGAACTTAAGGTGGACGCCGAAGAATTCGCAGCGCGCACGCCGGCCAAGGGCCTGTTGGGCAACAACATCGGCACCGGTCGCGAGCTGTTCGGTTTCATGCGCATGGCCTTCAGCTCGGCGGAGCAGGGCGCCAGCGCCTTTACTTCTGCCCTGGAGACGCTTAATTGAAACTGGCTTTGGTCGGTGACATCGGTGGGACCAACGCACGTTTCGCGTTGTGGAAAAACCAGCAACTGGAATCGGTCCAGGTGCTGGCAACGGCAGATTTCCCGAGCCCGGAGGAGGCGATCAGCCTCTACCTCAATGGCCTGGGGCTGGCGCCGGGTTCGATCGGATCGGTGTGCCTGTCGGTGGCCGGTCCCGTGAGCGGCGATGAATTCAAGTTCACCAACAATCACTGGCGCTTGAGCCGCAAGGGTTTTTGCCAGACCTTGCAGGTCGATCAACTGCTGTTGGTCAACGACTTCTCGGCCATGGCCCTGGGCATGACCCGTTTGCAGCCCGGCGAATTTCGCGTGGTCTGCGAAGGCACGCCGGAGCCGTTGCGTCCGGCGGTGGTGATTGGCCCGGGCACGGGCCTGGGCGTCGGCACCCTGCTCGATCTGGGCGAGGGCCGATTCGCTGCGTTGCCAGGGGAGGGCGGTCACGTCGACCTGCCACTGAGCAGCCCGCGTGAAACCCAACTGTGGCAGCACATTTTCAACGAGATTGGCCATGTCAGCGCAGAAACGGCACTGAGCGGCGGCGGCTTGCCGCGCGTCTACCGGGCGATCTGCGCGGTGGACGGACACACGCCTGTGCTCGAAACACCGGAAGCGATCACCGCTGCCGGACTGGCGGGTGACCCGATTGCCGTGGAAGTGCTTGAACAGTTCTGCTGCTGGCTCGGTCGCGTGGCGGGCAACAACGTACTGACCACCGGTGCGCGTGGTGGCGTGTACATCGTTGGCGGGGTGATCCCGCGGTTTGCCGATTTCTTCCTTGAAAGCGGTTTCGCCCGGTGCTTCGCCGACAAGGGTTGCATGAGCGATTACTTCAAGGGGATTCCAGTGTGGCTGGTGACGGCGCCGTATTCCGGACTTGTTGGCGCGGGAGTAGCGCTCGAACAGGCTTGAGATCGAGTCGCCTTCATCGCGGGCAAGCCCGCTCCCACAGGATCACCGGCATTTTCAGAATGTGTACATAACCTTGTGGGAGCGGGCTTGCCCGCGATGAGGCCAGAACAGGCAACAATTTTTCAAGGTTCATCAGGCATAATCCGCCCAATTCAAACAACAAGGATGCCTTCGAAGTGAGCTCAGTCAACAAGTCGATTTTGTTGGTCGATGACGATCAAGAGATACGCGAGTTGCTGGACACCTACCTGACCCGTGCCGGTTTCCAGGTGCGTACCACGCCCGACGGTGCCGGTTTTCGCCAGGCGTTGAATGAGGCGCCGAGCGATCTGGTGATCCTTGATGTGATGCTGCCCGACGAGGACGGTTTCAGCCTGTGCCGCTGGATTCGCCAGCATCCACGCCAGGCGCAGGTGCCGATCATCATGCTCACCGCCAGTTCAGACGAAGCCGACCGCGTCATCGGCCTGGAACTGGGCGCCGACGATTATCTGGGCAAGCCATTCAGCCCACGGGAATTGCAGGCGCGGATCAAGGCGTTGCTGCGCCGCGCGCAGTTCGGCCAGGAACGTAACGGTGGTGAGGTGCTGGCCTTCGATGACTGGCGTCTGGATATGGTCAGCCATCGGTTGTTTCACATCGACGGCGAAGAGGTGATTCTCTCGGGCGCCGACTTCGCACTGCTGAAACTGTTCCTCGATCACCCGCAGGAAATCCTCGACCGCGACACCATCGGCAACGCCACCCGTGGCCGCGATTTGATGCCCCTCGATCGCATCGTCGACATGGCGGTCAGCCGATTGCGCCAGCGCCTGCGCGACACTGAAAAACCGCCACGGCTGATCCGCACCGTGCGTGGCAGCGGCTACCAACTGGCGGCCAATGTGGTTGCCAGCAATGGCCACTGAGATTTTCCGCAAACTCGCCGGCAAAATACCGATGCCGCGTTCGCTGCTCGGGCGGATGTTGCTGTTGACCTTGCTGGCGGTATTGTTCGCCCAGACGCTGTCGAGCGTGATCTGGGTTTCGCAATTGCGCGCCACGCAGCTCGAGGGCCTGGTCACCAGCGCCCGCAGCCTGGCCCATTCGATGACGGCCAGTGTCAGTTACTTCCGTTCGTTGCCGGTGGCGTTTCGACCGTTGGTGCTCGATCAGTTGCGCAGCATGGGCGGCACCCGGTTCGTGGTGACGCTCAACGATAAACCTCTGGGCATGGAAGTACTGCCCATCACCCCGCGCAAAGCGGCGGTACTCAAAGCGGTGGACGAAGTGCTGCGCCAGTCCCTCGGCCAGGACGCGGACATCTCGGTAACCTTCGTCAGCCCGGAAGACCTGCGCATCTTCAATGGCGGCCTGAAGCTCGATGAGTTGCCTCGCTCCTGGGCGCACTACGCGCTGACCCTGGAACCGGTGAACCCGCCGGTGCTGGTCACGCAGATCCAGATGGCGCCAGGCGAATGGCTGTACATCGCCTCGCTGTTGCCCGAGCCCTATACCAGTCTTGAAGAGCAGGGCCTGCCGGCGCAGCAGGTGTGGTTCATCCTCCTGACCAGCGGCTTTTTGCTGTTGTTCATCGGCCTGCTGGTGCACTGGCAGAGTCGTCCGCTCAAGCGCCTGGCGCGGGCGGCCCGGGATCTGTCGTTGGGAGCCGACGTGGAACCGGTGGCCGAAGGCGGGGGCAGTGAAGTGGTCGAGGTTGGGCGCGCGTTCAACACCATGCGCGAGCGCATCAGCCGTTACCTGACGGAGCGCAGTCAGTTGTTCAGCGCCATTTCCCACGACCTGCGCACACCGATCACCCGCTTGCGCCTGCGGGTCGAATTGCTCGAGGACGAAACGCTGCAAACCAAATTCGGGCGCGATCTGGACGAGCTCGAATTACTGGTCAAAGGCGCGCTGCAATGCGTGAAAGACACCGACATCCACGAGAACATCGAGTTGGTGGACCTCAACCATGTGCTCGACTGTTTGGTGGAGCCCTATCTCGGGCCGAACGGCAACGGCCGCGTGACCCAGCAGGGGCGGGCGCTGGCGGCGTACCCGGGCAAACCGCTGGCGCTCAAGCGCTGTATCGGCAACCTGATCGACAATGCATTGAAGTACGGGCAGAACGCGCACCTGCACATCGATGACGATGACAGCGCGTTCATCCTGCATGTCGATGATGAAGGGCCAGGTGTGCCGGAGCAGCGGCTGGAGCAGGTGTTCGAGCCTCACTTTCGTCTGGCCGGGCAGCAGCAGGGGTATGGATTGGGGCTGGGGATTGCCCGCAACATTGCCCATAGTCATGGTGGTGAGGTCAGCTTGCAGAACCTGCGTGAGGGCGGGTTGCGGGTGACCCTGCAGTTGCCTCGCTCGATGGATTGACACCACCCTGTGGCGAGGGGGCTTGCCCCCGTTCGGCTGCGCAGCAGTCGTAAAATCAGCAACCTCATATCACAGATAATTAGAGGGTGGTCGTTTTGGGAGCGCTTCGCACTCCAACGGGGGCAAGCCCCCTCGCCACAAGTATTTCACTCAATGTTGGTGTCCATTGTCACAGCCTGGTGACATAACCCACCCCCTTCGTTACAAGCCCGCCGTCGTCCGTTGTTTAGACTGCCCCTCAGTCATAACAACAAAAAAGGTACGCCATGGACACCCTCCAACCAGCCTTCAGCAGTTGGCTGAACGCACCTGCCCATCAGCAATGGCTCGCCGCCGAAGGCCTGCGCTTGTTGAATTTTGCCAAGGCTTCAAAACTCCCTGAAGGCTTCGGCAACCTCGATGAAAAAGGTCGCCTCCCAGCTGATGCGCAAGCCCAGACCATGAACACCGCGCGTATGACCCACAGCTTCGCCATGGCGCATATTCAGGGCTTGCCGGGTTTCGCCGAGCTGGTCGATCACGGTGTTGCGGCCCTGCGCGGGCCGTTGCGCGATACGGTTCACGGCGGCTGGTTCGCCACTGCCGAACATCGCGACGGCAACACCGGCAAGAACGCCTATCTGCATGCCTTCGTCGCGCTGGCCGCCAGTTCTGCGGTGGTCGCACAGCGTCCCGGTGCTCAAGCCCTGCTCGATGATGCGATCGACATCATCGACACCTGTTTCTGGAGCGAAGAAGAAGGTGCGATGCGCGAGTCTTTCAACCGCGACTTCAGTTGCGAAGAAGCCTATCGCGGCGCCAACAGCAACATGCACGCTACCGAAGCCTTCCTCGCCCTGGCCGATGTCACCGATGACAACCGCTGGTTGTGCCGCGCCCAGCGCATCGTGGAACGTGTGATCCATGGCCACGCCGCCGCCAACGACTACCTGGTGATCGAGCATTTCGACCGCGACTGGCAGCCACTGCAGGACTACAACCGCGACAATCCGGCCGACGGCTTTCGCCCCTACGGCACCACCCCGGGCCACGGTTTCGAGTGGGCGCGACTGTTGCTGCACCTCGAAGCTGCGCGGGTGAAAGCCGGGATGCTCACGCCGGGCTGGCTGGTCACCGACGCGCAAAAACTGTTCGAGCACAATTGCCTCCACGGCTGGGACATCGATGGCGCGCCGGGCATTGTCTACACCCTCGATTGGGACAACAAAGCGGTGGTCCGCCACCGCCTGCACTGGACCCATTGCGAGGCCAGCGCCGCCGCCAGTGCCTTGCTCAAGCGCACTGCAGAGGCGCAGTACGAACACTGGTACCGACTATTCTGGGAGTTCTGTGACCGTCATTTCATCGATCGCGAAGGCGGCAGCTGGCATCACGAACTCGACCCGCTGAACCGCCCGAGTGCCGATATCTGGCCCGGCAAGCCTGACCTTTATCACGCCTGGCAAGCCGTGCTGATTCCGCGCCTGCCCCTGGCGCCGAGCATGGCCAGTGCGCTGGCACAGCTGTCCCAGAGCGGTTCTATGTAACCATGCGGTGACATATGCGCGTCCCTTCGTTACCTGCCGGGGGATGGCGCCTGTTTAAAATCCTATGCAGCGCAAGCAACAGACTTGCATGCATAACAACAAGAAAGGTGCTCCTAGATGAATGCGATTTCTCGCCTCGCTACTGTCATTTCTCTCGCTTCCCTGTCTGCACTCCCTCTCAGTGTCCTTGCCGCCGAATCCAAAGGTTCCGTTGAAGTCGTTCACTGGTGGACTTCCGGTGGTGAAAAAGCAGCGGTCGATGTCCTGAAGGCACAAGTCGAAAAAGACGGCTTCACCTGGAAGGATGGCGCGGTCGCCGGTGGTGGCGGTTCCACGGCCATGACCGTACTCAAGAGTCGCGCCGTAGCCGGCAACCCGCCGGGCGTTGCACAGATCAAGGGGCCGGACATCCAGGAGTGGGGCAGCACTGGCCTGCTCAGCACCGACGCGCTGAAAGACGTTTCCAAGGCGGAAAACTGGGATGGCCTGCTGTCGAAAAAAGTTTCCGACACGGTGAAGTACGAAGGTGACTATGTCGCCGTGCCGGTGAACATCCACCGCGTCAACTGGCTGTGGATCAACCCGGAGGTGTTCAAGAAAGCCGGGATCGAAAAGGCCCCGACCACCCTCGAAGAATTCTATGCCGCTGGCGACAAGCTCAAAGCCGCAGGCTTCATCGCGCTCGCCCACGGTGGCCAGCCTTGGCAGGACAGCACCGTGTTTGAAGACGTGGTGCTCTCGGTAATGGGTGCTGACGGTTACAAGAAAGCCCTGGTCGACCTGGACCAGAAAACCCTGTCCGGCCCGGAGATGACCAAGTCGTTCGCCGAGCTGAAAAAGATCACCGGCTACATGGACCCGAACCGCGCCGGTCGTGACTGGAACATCGCCGCCGCCGACGTCATCAATGGCAAGGCCGGCATGCAGATGATGGGCGACTGGGCGAAAAGCGAGTGGACTGCGGCGAAGAAAGTCGCGGGCAAGGACTACCAGTGCGTAGCGTTCCCGGGCACCGAAAAAGCCTTCACCTACAACATCGACTCCCTGGCGGTGTTCAAGCTCAAGGCTGATCGCAAGGGTGACATCGCCGCGCAACAAGACCTGGCCAAGGTCGCGTTGGGTACCGACTTCCAGAAAGTCTTCAGCATGAACAAGGGTTCGATCCCGGTGCGCAACGACATGCTGAACGAAATGGACAAGCTCGGCTTCGACGAGTGTGCCCAGAAGTCGGCGAAGGACTTCATCGCGGACGACAAGACCGGCGACCTGCAACCGAGCATGGCGCACAACATGGCCACCTCCCTGGCCGTGCAGGGCGCGATCTTCGACGTGGTCACCAACTTCATGAACGACAAGGACGCAGACCCGGCCAAGGCCAGCGCCCAACTGGCTTCGGCTGTCAAAGCGGCCCAGTAACTCGTAATCGCCGCAGGTGATCCTGCGGCAAACCCCAGAGAGAGCTCCGCCCCATTGTAGGAGCGAGCTTGCTCGCGATGGACTACCAAACACCGCGATCATCCAGACAGACCCCGGTGTTCTTGATTCCATCGCGAGCAAGCTCGCTCCTACAGGGGGGAACTCTGTCCGGATTTCACTTCTCCACCTGGATTATCCCGATGAGCTCTGTGGCGGTTTTCAGCAAAGCCTCACCGTTCGATGCCCTGCAACGCTGGCTACCCAAGTTGGTACTCGCGCCGAGCATGCTGATCGTGTTGGTAGGTTTCTACGGTTACATCATCTGGACGTTCATTCTGTCCTTCACCAATTCCAGCTTCATGCCGAGCTACAAGTGGGTTGGCCTGCAGCAATACATGCGCCTGATGGACAACGACCGCTGGTGGGTCGCGAGCAAGAACCTCGCGGTGTTCGGCGGCATGTTCATTGGCATCAGCCTGGTGCTGGGTGTGTTCCTCGCCGTGCTGCTGGACCAGCGCATTCGCAAGGAAGGCTTCATCCGCACCGTTTACCTGTACCCGATGGCGCTGTCGATGATCGTCACCGGTACCGCGTGGAAATGGCTGCTCAACCCCGGCCTTGGCCTGGACAAGATGCTGCGTGACTGGGGCTGGGAAGGCTTCCGTCTCGACTGGCTGGTGGATCAGGATCGCGTCGTCTACTGCCTGGTGATCGCCGCCGTGTGGCAAGCCTCCGGGTTTGTCATGGCGATGTTCCTCGCCGGCCTGCGCGGTGTCGATCAATCGATCATCCGTGCCGCGCAAGTCGATGGTGCGAGCCTGCCGACCATCTACCTGAAGATCGTCCTGCCGAGCCTGCGCCCGGTGTTCTTCAGTGCGTTCATGATCCTGGCGCACATCGCGATCAAGAGCTTCGACCTGGTCGCGGCGATGACCGCGGGCGGTCCGGGTTACTCCTCCGACCTGCCGGCGATGTTCATGTATTCCTTCACCTTCAGCCGTGGCCAGATGGGCATCGGTTCGGCCAGCGCCATGCTGATGCTCGGTGCCGTGCTGACCATCCTCGTGCCGTACCTGTACTCCGAGCTGCGAGGCAAACGCCATGACTAATCAACTCGGCAAGCCAGCCTTGAGCTTCAGCCGCATTGCGATCTACGCAACCCTGTTGCTGGCGGCTGCGGTGTACCTGATCCCGCTGGTGGTGATGCTGCTGACCAGTTTCAAATCCCCGGAAGACATCCGCACCGGCAACCTGTTGAGCTGGCCGACCGTGATCGACGGCATCGGCTGGATCAAGGCCTGGGACGTGGTCGGCGGCTACTTCTGGAACTCGGTGAAGATCACCGTGCCGGCGGTTTTGATTTCTACCTTCATCGGCGCGATGAACGGCTACGTGTTGTCGATGTGGCGCTTCCGTGGCTCGCAACTGTTCTTCGGCCTGCTGTTGTTCGGTTGCTTCCTGCCATTCCAGACCGTGCTGTTGCCGGCCTCGTTCACCCTCGGCAAGTTCGGCCTGGCCAACACCACCACCGGCCTTGTGCTGGTGCACGTGGTCTACGGCCTGGCGTTCACCACGCTGTTCTTCCGCAACTACTACGTGAGCATTCCGGATGCGCTGGTCAAGGCCGCAAGGCTCGATGGCGCGGGCTTCTTCACGATCTTCCTGAAGATCCTGCTGCCGATGTCGATCCCCATCGTGATGGTCTGCCTGATCTGGCAGTTCACCCAGATCTGGAATGACTTCCTGTTCGGCGTGGTGTTCGCCAGTGGCGACGCCCAGCCAATTACCGTGGCCCTGAACAACCTGGTCAACACCAGCACCGGGGCCAAGGAATACAACGTTGATATGGCCGCCGCGATGATCGCCGGGCTGCCGACACTGCTGGTCTACATATTCGCTGGCAAGTATTTCCTGCGTGGGCTGACGTCCGGCGCGGTCAAGGGGTAGAAAAATGGCAACTCTCGAATTACGCAACGTCAACAAGACCTACGGCCCCGGCCTGCCGGACACCCTGAAAAACATCGAACTGAAAATCGATGACGGTGAGTTCCTGATCCTGGTCGGCCCGTCGGGCTGCGGCAAGTCGACCTTGATGAACTGCATCGCCGGCCTGGAAACCATCAGCGGCGGCGCGATCCTGGTGGACGACGCCGACATCAGCGGCATGAGCCCCAAGGATCGCGACATCGCCATGGTGTTCCAGTCCTACGCGCTGTACCCGACCATGAGCGTGCGCGACAACATCGCCTTCGGCCTGAAGATTCGCAAAATGCCGACGGCCGAAATCGACGAAGAAGTCGCTCGGGTTTCCAAGCTGTTGCAGATCGAGCACCTGCTCAGTCGCAAGCCTGGCCAGCTCTCCGGTGGCCAGCAGCAACGTGTGGCGATGGGCCGTGCATTGGCGCGGCGGCCGAAGATTTATCTGTTCGACGAACCACTGTCCAACCTCGACGCCAAGCTGCGGGTCGAGATGCGCACCGAAATGAAACTGATGCACCAGCGCCTGAAAACCACCACGGTCTACGTGACCCACGACCAGATCGAAGCCATGACCCTGGGCGACAAGGTGGCGGTGATGAAGGACGGGATCATCCAGCAGTTCGGCACGCCGAAAGACATCTACAACAACCCGGCCAACCTGTTCGTGGCGAGCTTCATCGGCTCGCCGCCAATGAACTTCATCCCGCTGCGCCTGCAGCGCAAGGACGGTCGTCTGCTGGCGCTGCTCGACAGCGGCCAGGCTCGTTGCGAATTGCCGCTGGGTATGCAGGACGCCGGTCTTGAAGATCGTGAAGTGATCCTCGGCATGCGCCCTGAACAGATCATTCTGGCCAACGGCGATGCGAATGGCTTGCCGACCATTCGTGCCGAAGTCCAGGTCACCGAACCGACCGGTCCCGACACTCTGGTATTCGTCAACCTCAACGACACCAAGGTCTGCTGCCGCCTGGCACCGGACGTGGCGCCGGCGGTGGGCGAGACCCTGACCCTGCAATTCGATCCGGCGAAAGTTCTGCTGTTCGATGCCAAGAGCGGGGAGCGGCTGGGGGTTGCCGGTGTGCCAAAAGCGGAGACTCACGCTGCCAACGTAGCGCAATTCAAAAGCCGCTGAAGAACAAGACTGTAGGAGCAGCCGGTCGACGCTCGATTGCTCGCGATGGACGTTAACGATGACGTGCACCGACTGGGTGAACGCGGTGCAATTGAGACCATCGCGAGCAAGCTCGCTCCTACAGGGGGGGATATGCGTCGGGTGGAGACATCCGTCGCAACCGTTGTAACCGCGTTAAAAAAAGAAAAGTTAATAACAATAAAACGAGGATGTAGGGATGAAGATGAAGAACAAGGCCCGGTTGATCTGCCAAGTGTCAGCAGCGGCAGCACTGGTTCTGGCCGGCAATGCGATGGCCGATGAAGCGTTCAGCTCCGACTCCAAGTGGATGACGGGCGACTGGGGTGGCGAGCGTACCAAGCTGATCGAGCAAGGCATCGACATCAAGATGGACTACGTCGGTGAAGTCGGCGGCAATCTGCATGGCGGTTTCAACGATGACAAGACCGCGCGCTACGCCGACCAGTTCGGCCTGGGCGCGGCGCTGGACCTGGAAAAACTGTTCGGCTGGGATAACACCCAGGCCAAGATCCAGCTCACCAACCGTAACGGCGAGAACATCTCCAACGATCGTATCGGCGACCCGCGTGCCGGCACCCTGAGTTCCTCCCAGGAAGTCTTCGGTCGTGGCCATATGGTGCGTCTGACCCAGTTGTGGATTCAGCACCAGTTCTTCGACAACAAACTGGACGTCAAGGCCGGTTACTTCGGCGAAGGTGAAGACTTCAACACCTTCCCGTGCGAATTCCAGAACCTGGCGTTCTGCGGATCCCAGGTGGGTAACTGGGCCACCAACGTCTGGTTCAACTGGCCGGTCAGCCAGGCGGCGATCCGCGTGAAGTACAACATCAACGACGAGCTCTACGCCCAGATTGGCGCGTACAACCAGAACCCGTCGCAACTGGAGCACGGAAACGGCTTCAAGCTCAGCGGCAGCGGTACAGCTGGCACCGTTTTGCCGGTCGAGCTGGTCTGGTCGCCGAAGGTCAACAGCCTGCCGGGTGAATACCGTGTCGGTTACTACAAAAGCACAGCCCCTGCTGATGACGTTCTCAAGGACGACAACGGTCAGGACGCAGCGACCACCGGCAACGCATTCCGCGTCCACGATAGCAAGCACGGCTACTGGTTCGTCGCGCAGCAGCAACTCACCAGTCACAACGGTGACGCTTCTCGCGGTCTGAACATCGCCGCCAACGCCACCTTCCATGACAAGGACACTAACGTCGTCGACAACTACCAGTCGCTGATGTTCGTGTACAAGGGCCCGTTCGACGCGCGTCCGAAGGATGACATGGGTATCGGTTTCGCCCGTATCCATGTCAACGATGACGTGAAGAAAAACGCCGAGCTGACTAACGCAGCCAACGGTGTTTCGGACTACAATAATCCGCTGTTCTCGCCCATTCGTGAAACCGAATACAACTACGAGCTCAACTACGGTTTCCACGTAACCAACTGGCTGACCGTGCGTCCCAACCTGCAATACATCACGCACCCGGGGGGTGTGGATCAAGTCGACAACGCGCTGGTGGCTGGCCTGAAAATTCAGTCGGTGTTCTGACGCGTCTGCGATAAGCTTCTCTCCATGTGCGCATATTTGCGGACAGCCATGGCTGTCCGCTTTTTTTTGCGGGCCGCGCACCCCGGTGACAGATGATTTTCAGGATCGTGGCACATGCTTGAGCATCCGCTACAACGCTTCTTCAAATCCTTGCGCGAGCGTTCCGTGTTCGCGTGGGAGCGCTATCAGATGCGCGACGTGCTGGTGATCGATCATCCGCTGTGTCAGGCGGTGTTCAGTCGTCAGGGGGCGCAGTTGTTGCACTTCCAGCCCAAGGGACAAAAGCCCTGGCTGTGGTGCGCGGCGAAGTGGCCGCAGGTCGGTGCCATTCGCGGTGGCGTGCCGGTGTGTTGGCCGTGGTATGGCCGGCATCCGAGCGAAAACGCCTGGCCGTCCCATGGCTGGGCCCGATTGCTCGACTGGAAACTGCTCGACAGCAACAGTGGCGACGATGGCGTGCGTTTGCACTGGCAACTGAAGTTGTGCGACTGGCAGGTAGACCTGCACGCGCACCTGGGTGAGCGCATGGAGTTGCGCCTGAGCACCGAGCATCAGGATGACATGCCGTGCCAGTTGAGCCAGGCTTTGCATGCGTACTGGCGTATTGGCGATGTCAGCGAGGTAGCGCTGTCTGGGCTCGAAGGTGCGCAGGGTTACGACCAGTTGAACCGACAGGTTTGTCAGCAGGAAGGCGAATTACGCGTGGACGGCGGTTGTCAGCGGGTGTTCCAGCACGACGGTGAATTACAACTCAATGACCATGCCTGGCAGCGGGCGCTGCGCATCGATACGGGTGAAACGGCCGACACGGTGGTGTGGCATCCCGGCTCGCGGCCATTGCTTGGCGTGACTTGGAACGAGATATCCGAATTCGTTTGCGTAGAGGCAGCAAGCGGCGGCACCGACAGCCTGTGCCTGAAACCGGGGGAGCGGGCGCATTTGAGTTTGCAGGCGCGGGTGGGGGTTTAGCTCAGCATCTGTGGTGCTCCGTATACCGCCATCGCGAGCAAGCTCGCTCCCACATTTGGAATGCATTCCCCTGTGGGAGCGAGCTTGCTCGCGATGAGGCCATTCAGGGCGATGGAGATGCTGGATTAATTAAACTCATCCCCAACGGGATACCGGCTTGCATTCAAGCTCTCCTTGATCTTGCGCAAATGCGGCTGGAAATCCACGCCCCGGCGCAACGTCATGCCGGTGGCGAGCACGTCCAGCACGGTCAACTGAATGATCCGCGAAGTCATCGGCATGTAGATGTCGGTGTCCTCCGGCAGCGGGATGTTCAGGCTCAGGGTGCTGGCCTTGGCCAATGGCGAGTTCTCGGCGGTCAGGCCAAGGACCGAGGCGCCGTTTTCCCGGGCGATGCGCGCCACTTCCACCAGTTCGCGGGTGCGGCCGGTGTAGGAAATGATCACGAACAATTCGCCGGTATGCGCCACCGAGGCAATCATGCGCTGCATCAGCACGTCCGCGTGGGCGGTGACGGCGAGGTTAAAGCGGAAGAACTTGTGCTGCGCATCCAGTGCCACCGGGGCCGAGGCGCCGAGGCCGAAGAAGTGGATCTGCCGCGCCTGGATCAACAGGTCGACAGCGCGGCTGATCAGGTTCGGGTCCAGGGCCTGGCAGGCGCTGTCCAGCGAGGCGATGGCGCTGCCGAAGATCTTCTGGGTATAGGCTTCAGGGTTGTCGTCGGCTTCCACCGCGCGGCTGACATACGCGGCGCCACTGGCCAGGCTTTGCGCCAATTGCAGTTTGAGCTCGGGGTAACCGCTGACGCCGAACGAACGGCAGAAACGGTTGACCGTCGGTTCACTGACCGAAGCAGCCTGAGCGAGGGCGGCGATACTGAACCGGGTAGCCTGCTGCGGGTTGAGCAGGATCACCTCGGCGACTTTGCGCTCGGCCTTGTTCAGCTCTTCAAGGCGATTCTGGATTTGTTCCAGTAAATTTCGCACGCGGTCCATATGGGATTCCTTGATTCACCGGCGCCGATAAGCGCGCGGCTAATGCAAAAAGGGCCTTTGGTGAGGCCCGTAACGGTGGCCTATCCTACTGATGGCTCCGACCGACCACCACTCGGAATCTGTATTTTGCGAAAATGTTGTGGTTATTACTACATTTTCCCTTGAGTGATGCCTTGAAAAAAGGTATTTGTAGCTTAACTTGATAAAAGAACAAACATCATGCTCTCGATTACGGTTGAACCGTGCACCTTTGCCTTGTTCGGCGCCCTTGGCGATCTGGCCTTGCGCAAGCTGTTTCCTGCCCTCTATCAACTTGACGGTGCCGGCCTGCTGCACGAGGACACGCGCATCATCGCGCTGGCCCGTGAGGCTGGCAGCGAGCAGGAACACCTGGCGTTCATCGCCGCCGAGCTGCGCCGCTATGTCGGTGCCAAAGAGCTGGACGAAGCCGTGGTCGAGCGTTTTCTGGCGCGCCTGAGTTACCTGCACGTCGATTTCCTCAAGTCCGAAGATTATGTGGCCCTGGCCGAAGTTGCCGGTGCCACGCAACGTGTCATTGCCTACTTCGCCACGCCGGCAGCCGTCTACGGCGCGATTTGCGAGAACCTGGCCAAGGTCGGTCTGGCGCAAAACACCCGTGTGGTGCTGGAAAAGCCCATCGGCTCGGACCTGGAATCCTCGCGCAAGGTCAACGACGCCGTGGCGCAATTCTTCCCGGAGAACCGCACCTACCGCATCGACCATTATCTGGGCAAGGAAACCGTCCAGAACCTGATCGCCCTGCGTTTCGCCAACAGCCTGTTCGAAACCCAGTGGAACCAGAATTACATTTCCCACGTGGAAATCACCGTGGCCGAGAAGGTTGGCATCGAAGGCCGTTGGGGCTACTTCGACAAGGCCGGCCAGCTGCGGGACATGATTCAGAATCACCTGTTGCAACTGCTCTGCCTGATCGCCATGGACCCGCCGGCCGACCTGTCCGCCGACAGCATCCGTGACGAGAAGGTCAAAGTGCTCAAGGCCCTGGCGCCGATCAGCCCGGAAGGCCTGACCACTCAGGTGGTGCGCGGCCAGTACATCGCCGGCTACAGCGAAGGCAAAGCGGTGCCGGGGTACCTGGAAGAACCCAATTCCAACACCCAGAGCGACACCGAAACCTTTGTCGCCCTGCGTGCCGACATCCGCAACTGGCGCTGGGCAGGCGTGCCGTTTTACCTGCGTACCGGCAAGCGCATGCCGCAGAAGCTGTCGCAGATCGTCATCCACTTCAAGGAACCGTCGCACTACATTTTCGCTCCCGAGCAGCGCCTGCAAATCAGCAACAAGCTGATTATCCGCCTGCAACCGGACGAAGGCATTTCCTTGCGTGTCATGACCAAAGACCAAGGCCTGGACAAAGGCATGCAGCTGCGCAGCGGTCCGTTGCAGCTGAATTTTTCCGACACCTGGAGCAGCGCACGGATTCCCGATGCCTACGAACGGTTGTTGCTGGAAGTGATGCGCGGCAATCAGAACCTGTTTGTCCGTAAAGATGAAATCGAAGCCGCGTGGAAGTGGTGTGACCAGTTGATCGCCGGGTGGAAGAAATCCGGTGATGCGCCCAAGCCGTACGCGGCCGGGTCCTGGGGGCCGATGAGCTCCATTGCTCTGATCACGCGGGACGGGAGGTCGTGGTATGGCGATATCTAAACTGAAACTGCCGCAGGGCGTCAGCGCCCATGCGTTCAAGAGCCCGGTGTTGCTGGCCGAAGGTTTGGCACTGAATGTGGCCAAACAATTGAGCGACGCGATCGAAGCCCGGGGCACTGCGACCCTGGTGGTTTCCGGTGGCCGCAGCCCGGTGGCGTTTTTCCAGCACCTGGCCAGGCAGACGCTGGACTGGTCGAATGTGGTGATCAGCCTGGCCGACGAACGCTGGGTGCCGGTCGAACACGCCGACAGCAACGCCGGCCTGATCAAGCGTTATCTGTTGCAAGGTCAGGCGGCCAAGGCGCAATTCCTGAGTCTGTACAGCGCCAGTGCCAACCTTGAACAGGCTGCCGAGCAGGCGGACCGTTTGCTGTCCGAACTGCCGGTGATCGACGTGCTGATCCTCGGCATGGGCGATGACGGCCACACCGCGTCGCTGTTCCCCAACAGTCCGAACCTTGCCGAAGCATTGCAGGCCGACGGTGTCCGTCGTTGCTGGCCGATGCTGGCGCCAACCGTGCCGCATCAGCGCCTGACCATGAGCCGCGCGCTGCTGGCCTCGGCCAAGCACAAAGTTCTGTCGATTTCCGGTCAGTCCAAGTTGACCACCCTGAGTACCGCACTGGCGGGTGACGATGTCGCCGCAATGCCGGTTCGCGCATTCCTGCAACCCACGTTAGAGATTTACTGGTGCCCATGAGCCAAGGAACAGCCGCTATGACAAACCCATCCCCGACCGTTTCCATGGCGGACAAAGTTGCCCTGATCGACAGCCTCTGCGCGAAAGCGCGGATTCTGCCGGTGATCACCATCGCCCGCGAGCAGGACATTCTGCCGCTGGCTGACGCTCTCGCGGCCGGTGGCCTGACGGCCCTGGAAGTGACCCTGCGTTCGCAATTCGGCCTCAAGGCGATCCAGATTCTGCGCGAGCAGCGCCCGGAGCTGGTGACCGGTGCTGGCACTGTGCTCGATCGCCACATGCTGGCTGCGGCGGAGGCGGCGGGCTCGCAATTCATCGTTACGCCGGGCATCACCCGTGACCTGCTCGAAGCCAGTGTCGCCAGCCCGATTCCACTGTTGCCGGGTATCAGCAATGCCTCGGGCATCATGGAAGGCTACGGTCTGGGTTACCGCCGCTTCAAGCTGTTCCCGGCGGAAGTCAGCGGCGGCGTCGCGGCCATCAAGGCCCTGGGCGGCCCGTTCGGCGAAGTGAAATTCTGCCCGACCGGCGGCGTGGGACCTGCCAACATCAAGAGCTACATGGCATTGAAAAACGTCATGTGCGTGGGCGGTAGCTGGATGCTTGATCCGGAGTGGATCAAGAACGGCGACTGGGCCCGCATTCAGGAGTGCACCGCCGAGGCTTTGGCGCTGCTGGACTGATCGCTTCACCCGACACCTCGTTGTGTGTTCTACGGCTTTACGGTGCGCTTGGTCGGTGCACCGTTTTTTTTTGCCTGAAGAAAGTTGCCTGGATCGACTCATCCCGCCCCTGTGGGAGCAAGCTCGTTCCCACAGGGGCATCATGCGATACATAGTTACCGCATGCCGAAAGTCGACCGGTGCTAGCCTGCGTTCATCTTATGGAAGAGAGAACGTCATGGAAGACAACACCTTCGCAGTCCCCTCAGCACCGGTTTACCTGCTGGCCCCCGAACAGATTGCCGGCCCGTATTTCCGCAATCCGAAACTGATCCGCAGAAACATCAGCGAAGGTGCCGATGGCATTCCGTTGGTGCTGCGGCTGACCATTGTCGATGCCATGACCGGTGAGCCAGTCCCCGATGCGCTGGTGGATATCTGGCACTGTAATGCGCGGGGGGCCTATTCCGGCTGGAGCAAGATCAACCCGGATGTCGAGGTCGATACCGGTGACATTGGCGCTGTCCCGCGAACCGATGACGATACCTACCTGCGCGGCGGGCAGTTTACCGACAAGTCGGGCATCGTGCGCTTCACCACGATCTATCCGGGCTTTTACGCCGGTCGTGCCCTGCACATTCACGTCGCCGTGCGCATCACGACCGGCAACAACTATTTGCAGGAGCGGCATGTCGCCTGGGTCGGGCAGCTTTACCTGCCTGAGGTGGCCTCGCGTTCGGTGCTCGGCAGCCGACCGTACAGCGGCCGAGCCGTACCGGTACTGAGCAACGATAAGGACTTTTTTTATACAACCATGGGCGGTGACAAATCGACCTTGAGCGTGCACACCCTGGGGCGGGATTCGGCTGAAGACGGATACTTCGGGCAGATGACCATCGGCATCGACACGTTCGCCGTGTCGACACAGATCAAACCCGAAGACTTCGACAAGTACACCGTCTGAGGTCAGCCCAGTTCGGTCAGTGCCCTGGCCAGCACATCCATGTCGGCCGCCGTAGTAGTCAGCCCCGGTGTAATGCGGATGCACGGACCGCACGCCGCGCCACTGCGCGTCACGGTGAACAGGTTGTACTCATTGAGCAGGCGCTCGACCATGACTTGCTGGTCGGCATGCCGGGTAAAGCGCATCGACGTAATGCCGCAATACAGGCGCGGGTCATCCGGGGTCAGGACTTCGATGCCCGGTAACTGCCGCGCCGCACCGACCCAGCGATTGCGCAGGTAATTGAGCCGCGCGCCCTTGGCCGCGGCACCACCCATCGCCCAATGTTCTTCGAGTACCAGCGGCAGGGTCAGCAGTGCCGGGATGTTGGGGGTGCTGTACGAGGTACGGGCGCGAATGTCAGTGGGCGGAAAATGCATCTCGCCCATGTCCGGATCGATGTCGGCCAGGCGTTCGGGGGCGATGTAGATGAAACCGAGCGTCAGCGGTGCGCCGATCCACTTGTGCAGGTTGTAGCCGGCGAAGGCGATACCGAGTTCGGCCAGGTCGAATTCGAGTTGGCCGAGGGCATGGGCCCCGTCGAGGATGACGTCGATGCCATGTTCTTTCGCGGCGGCTGCAATCGCCTGCACCGGCATTACCAGGCCCGTGCGATGGGTGACGTGGGTCAGGGCCATCAACTTCAGCCGTGGGTGCCGCGCGAAGGCTTCTCGATAGGTATTGAGCAGGCTGTCGAAGGTTGCCGGGTGCGCGTGTTCGATCTCGATCACTTCGACACCACGATTGCGTGCCAGCCAACGCATGGCGCCTTTGACCGTGTCGTATTCCAGATCGCAAATCAGTACCTGATCGCCGGGCTGGAGCCGGTTGTAGTTGCGGATCAGCGACTGCAAACCTTCCGACGCGTTTCGGGTCAGGGCGATGCTGTCGGCGGGTACGCCAATCATCCTGGCCAGTTGCGCGCGGATCTTCAGGCTGTCGGCCTGTTCGAAACGCTGACGCACGTACACCGAGTTGCTGCGGTTGATGAGCTCGATGTTGCGCTGGTACTCCTCGACCACCGTGCGCGACATGCGCCCGAAGTAACCGTTCTCCAGGTTGAGCGGGCCGGGTTCGACATCGTAACGGTCGGCAAAGGTTTGCCAGAAGGCTTCATCACGGGCGCGGCGGGTGTTGTCGGGCATGGGGTACTCGGTAGGTGATTCAGTGGCGCGGGGCCGGTTTGCCGTGTTTGGCGCGCAGCGGTTCGAGCAAGTCCGACAAACCGTTGTGATCGATTTCCTGCATCAGGGCCAGCAGGCCACCCAACTCACCATGGGGGAAACCCTCCCGGGCGAACCAGTTAAGGTAAGGGCCGGGCAGGTCGGCAATGATTCGCCCCTTGTACTTGCCGAAGGGCATTTCGCGGGTGATCAGCAGTTCGAGTTTTTCAGGATTCATCGATCGGTCGTCTTGATTCAGTCAGTCTGGAAAATACAGGCCTTCTGCATGGAGGCCAAATGACCGACATAAATAATGCCAGCTAGCCTGGCGTTTTTTATGCGAACAGGAATTGCAAGAGACTGCAGTAGTTGAGGTGCTGCGGGGACAGTGGCGAGGGGGCAAGCCCCCTTGCCACAGAGGGTTAGCCGATGCTGATCGCGGGCAGCGTGGTCAAGGTCACGCTTTGTTGCTTGCGTGGCGCAAGGATTTCCGCTTCGCCATCCACTACCAGTTCATCGCGCTGGTTGAACACGCGGGTGGCAATGCGCACGCGAAACTTCGGCAGTTTTTCCAGGATTTCCAGGCGCACGGTCAGGGTGTCGCCGATCTTCACCGGCTTTTGAAAGCTCATTTGCTGGCCGATGTAGATGGTCCCCGGTCCAGGCAATTCGCAGGCGACCGCCGCGCTGATCAACGCGCCGCTGAACATGCCGTGGGCGATGCGCTCCTTGAACATGGTGCTGGCGGCGTACTCGGCATCCAGGTGCACCGGGTTGTGATCGCCGGACATCGCGGCGAACAACTGGATGTCGCGCTCTTCGACCGTCTTGCTGAAACTGGCGGTCTGGCCGACTTCAAGGGCTTCGTAAGGGGTGTTGGTAACCTGGGTCATCTATCTCAATTCCTGTGACGAATTAAAAAATTCACAAAAAACTATTCGGATCGGTGCGGCCGAGGGGCGCTCAAGGCTTGTGCGATCCAGTTCAGCACATCGGCGATGATTTCATCGCGGTTGCTCTCATTGAACAGTTCGTGCCGCGCCTGCGGGTAAACGGTCAGTTGCAGGTGCTGGCTGCCGGCCGCCCGTAGCGCGCCGGCCAGATCCTTCAGACGTTTGCCTTCGCTCACCGGATCACATTCACCACCAATCACCAGCAGCGGCAGACCCGGATCGATCTGGGCGAGATTGGACGCTTTGCTGATTTGCTGCAAGCCACCGAGCAAATCGATCCACAGTTGATTGGTGCAACGAAAACCGCAGAGCGGGTCGTTAACGTACAGATCGACCTGCGCCGGATCACGGCTGAGCCAGTCGAACGGCGTGCGTGCCGGTTTGAATTTGTTGTTGAACGAGCCGAACGACAGCCATTCGATCAATGCGCTGCGTCCTTTTTGGCCCTGGCGCAGGCGTTCGATACGGGCGATTTGCCGTGCCGCGCGATAAAGCGCCACGGGCTGGAAGTTCGAGCCGCTGAGGATTGCCCCGTGCAGGCTGGCACTGTGGTGCAGCAGATAGGCCTGGGCGATGTAACTGCCCATGCTGTGGCCCAGCAGCACGATCGGTACGCCAGGGTGCTGCTGGCCGATGTGCTGGTTGAGGCAGGCCAGGTCGCTCACGACCTTGCACCAGCCGTCGTCATCGGCGAAATGCCCGAGCGTCCCGTTTTCGGCAGTTTTGCCATGTCCACGCAGGTCCGGCGCACACACGCCATAGCCCTGATCACAGAGTTTTTCCGCAAGGGGGCCATAGCGACCGCTGTGTTCGGCCATGCCGTGGGCCAGCAGAATCATTGCCTTGAGGCTGCCGTCAGGAAGCCACTGGTTGACGAAGAGACGGCTGTGGTCGCTCGTGGTCAGCCAGAAAGTGTCATGGGTCATGGCGGTTCCTTTGCACTGAGTCGTTGCATTGTATAGCGCATCCCGTTGCACGCGTCTGATCAGCCCACAGCAAGGCAGGAAGATTCACACGATCAATGACGGCTTTCGGCATATTTGCCTGAATCGCCATAGCTGCTAGTGTCCGTGAAGCTCCGCTTTTCGCTTTCTGCCTTTGAGGGATCAGAGAGAAATGACAGAAAAGTGGCCCCGGATAGATTCAGGTAAAGAGGACAAGAACAATGCAACCTGATTTCTGGAATGACAAACGCCCGGCCGGCGTACCCCTGGATATCGATCTGGGAACCTACAAGTCGGTGATCGAGGTGTTCGAGCGTTCCTGCAAGAAGTTTGCTGACCGCCCTGCGTTCAGCAACATGGGCATCACCCTGACCTATGCCGAGCTGGAACGCCACAGCGCGGCCTTCGCCGGTTACCTGCAAGCCCACACCGACCTGGTGCCGGGGGACCGCATCGCGGTGCAGATGCCCAACGTCCTGCATTACCCGATTGCCGTGTTCGGCGCCTTGCGCGCCGGGCTGATCGTGGTCAACACCAACCCGCTGTACACCGCGCGGGAGATGCGTCATCAATTCAAGGACTCCGGCGCCCGGGCGCTGGTGTACCTGAACATGTTCGGCCAGAAAGTCCAGGAAGTGCTGCCCGACACCGATATCCAGTACCTGATCGAAGCGAAGATGGGCGACCTGATGCCGGCCGCCAAGGGGTGGCTGGTCAACACTGTGGTGAGCAAGGTCAAGAAGATGGTCCCGGACTATTCCTTGCCCCAGGCTGTTTCCTTCAAGAGCGCGCTGCGCATGGGGCGGGGCCTGGGAATCAAGCCGCTGAACGTCGGCCTCGACGACATCGCCGTGCTGCAATACACCGGCGGCACCACCGGCCTGGCCAAAGGCGCGATGCTGACCCACGGCAACCTGGTGGCGAACATGCAGCAAGCGCGGGCTTGTCTCAGTCAGCATGGACGTGATGGCCAGCCGTTGTTGCGCGAAGGGCAGGAGGTCATGATCGCGCCGCTGCCGCTGTACCACATCTATGCCTTCACCGCGAACTGCATGTGCATGATGGTGACGGGCAACCACAACGTGCTGATCACCAATCCACGGGACATCGGTGGCTTCATCAAGGAACTGAAGAACTGGCGGTTCTCGGCGTTGCTGGGGCTCAACACGCTGTTCGTCGCGCTGATGGATCACCCGGACTTCAAGACCCTGGATTTCTCCAGCCTCAAGCTCACCAACTCAGGCGGCACTGCGCTGGTCAAGGCCACCGCCGAGCGCTGGCAGCAATTGACCGGATGCCGCATCACCGAAGGTTACGGCCTGACCGAAACGTCGCCGGTGGCCTGCACCAACCCGTACGGCGACCAGTCGCGGATCGGCACGGTCGGCCTGCCGGTGCCGGGCACCACGCTGAAAGTCATCAGCGATGACGGTGTCGAACAACCTTTGGGCGAACGCGGCGAGTTGTGCATCAAGGGCCCGCAGATCATGAAGGGCTACTGGCAGAAACCCGATGCCACTGCCGAGGTGCTGGATGCCGAGGGCTGGTTCAAGTCCGGTGACATTGCGGTGATCGACCCGGACGGTTTCGTGCGAATCGTTGACCGCAAGAAGGACATGATCATTGTCTCGGGCTTCAACGTGTACCCGAACGAAATCGAAGACGTGGTGATGGCCCACCCGAAAGTCGCCAACTGTGCGGTCATCGGCGTGCCCGACGAGCGGTCGGGGGAGGCGGTGAAGCTGTTCGTGGTGGCCCGCGAAGCGGGTGTCAGCCTTGAAGAGTTGAAGGCTTACTGCAAGGAGAACTTCACCGCGTACAAAGTACCCAAGCACATTGTGCTGCGTGAGTCGTTGCCGATGACGCCGGTGGGCAAGATCCTGCGGCGGGAGTTGCGTGATATCGCCTGATCGGTGAATGGCCGCGCTTTGCGCGGATCGCGGGCAAGCCACGCTCCCACAGGGTTCGTGTCGTACACAATGGATGTGAACGACGCGAACCCTGTGGGAGCGGGCTTGCCCGCGATGCTTTTCGGCGAACGCTAAAGCCCCGGTTTTCGTGGGCTTCAGGGCTTTATAGGTTTTTTGCTCTAAAATGACCGCTTGTAAGTCTTGAGTCACAAAAGTGACCGTAGAGGCCGCTTTTGGCTCTAGTCGACCCTTGGCAAAGCTGCTACTCTCGGCGCGCTTTGTGACTTCTCGGCCTTCTATCAGCCAGATTCACCAATGGCCAAACACCAATAATAATCGCATCAAATGCGGTGCTGAATTCGCGTTGCTGAGGAGTGGGCTTCCATGATCGAAGACTTTTGGAAGGATAAGTACCCAGCTGGAATTGCTGCCGACATCAATCCAGATGAGTATCCGAATATTCAGGCAGTGTTGAAGCAATCCTGCCAACGCTTCGCCAACAAGCCGGCATTCAGCAACCTGGGCAAGACACTCACCTACGGTGAACTGTACGAATTGTCCGGTGCGTTTGCCGCTTACCTGCAACAGCATACCGACTTGCAGCCCGGCGATCGAATCGCCGTGCAACTGCCCAACGTGTTGCAGTACCCGGTCGCCGTCTTCGGCGCCATCCGCGCCGGGTTGATCGTGGTCAACACCAACCCGCTGTACACCGCACGGGAAATGGAACACCAGTTCAACGACTCCGGTGCCAAGGCCCTGGTCTGCCTGGCCAACATGGCGCACCTGGCGGAAATCGTGGTGCCGAAAACCGGCGTCAAGCACGTGATCGTCACCGAAGTCGCCGACCTGCTGCCGCCGCTCAAGCGCCTGCTGATCAACAGCGTCATCAAGTACGTGAAGAAGATGGTGCCGGCCTATCACTTGCCAAAAGCCATCAAGTTCAACGACGTGCTGAGCAAAGGCCTGGGCCAGCCAGTGGCGGAAGCCAACCCGGCCAGCGGTGATGTCGCAGTGCTGCAATACACCGGTGGCACCACCGGCGTGGCCAAGGGCGCGATGCTGACCCACCGCAACCTGGTGGCGAACATGCTGCAGTGCAAGGCGCTGATGGGTTCCAACCTCAATGAAGGTTGCGAGATCCTGATCACACCGCTGCCGCTGTACCACATCTATGCGTTCACTTTTCACTGCATGGCGATGATGCTGATCGGCAACCACAACATCCTGATCAGTAACCCGCGTGACCTGCCGGCGATGGTCAAGGAACTGTCGAAGTGGAAGTTCAGCGGCTTCGTCGGTTTGAACACACTGTTCGTGGCCCTGTGCAACAACGAAGGCTTCCGCAAGCTGGACTTCTCCGCCCTGAAAGTCACCTTGTCGGGCGGCATGGCCCTGCAACTGGCCGCGGCCGAACGCTGGAAGGCAGTCACCGGTTGCGCCATCTGCGAGGGCTACGGCATGACCGAAACCAGCCCTGTGGCCACGGTCAACCCGATCCAGAACATCCAGGTCGGCACCATCGGCATTCCGGTGCCGTCGACCCTGTGCAAAGTCATCAACGATGCCGGTGTCGAACAACCGATGGGCGAAATCGGCGAACTGTGCGTGAAGGGCCCGCAGGTCATGAAGGGTTACTGGCAGCGCCAGGAAGCCACCGATGAAATCCTCGACAGCGAAGGCTGGCTGAAGACCGGTGACATCGCGCTGATCCAGCCCGATGGCTACATGCGCATTGTCGATCGCAAGAAAGACATGATCCTGGTTTCCGGTTTCAACGTGTACCCGAACGAGCTCGAGGACGTGCTGGCCACCTTGCCGGGCGTGCTGCAATGCGCGGCCATCGGTGTACCGGACGAGAAGTCGGGCGAGGCGATCAAGATTTTCATCGTCGCCAAGCCGGGCGTGACCCTGACCAAGGAACAGGTGATGGAGCACATGCGCGCCAACGTCACCGGCTACAAGGTCCCGCGTTCCGTGGAGTTCCGCGATGCACTGCCGACCACCAACGTCGGCAAGATCCTGCGTCGTGAATTGCGCGATGAAGAGCTGAAGAAGATCAACGCGAAAAAAACCACCGCGTAATCAACAAAAAGCCCCGCTGATGCGGGGCTTTTTGCATCTGTAGGAGCGAGCTTGCTCGCGATGGTCG
>NZ_AKJL01000086.1 GCF_000282355.1 Pseudomonas sp. GM49 | reverse complement strand
ACATGCCGGTTGACCAGGCAAAAACCGTATCGGGCAATCGAATTTCCGGTCAATTCGACAACGCCTGGATTCAAGCCTTGGCCGGGAACATGACCTGGCGCTTCTGATGTCTTGTAAACGTAAGAACGACGATTTCATCCAAGGAGTACACACCACTATGAATCTGTCCCGAAAACTGCTTGTCGGCGCCACGCTGGCCGGTCTGTTACTAGGCGGTTGCACCTCGAAAGTCACTGAGAAGGCGCAATATTCAGGCTTCCTGTCCAACTACAACAACCTGCAGGAAGTCCAGACGCCGAGCGGCGGAACCGCGATGCGCTGGGTCAGCCCTTCGTGGAACGCGAATGCGTATGACACCGTGGTGTTCAACAAACTGGAACTGTATCCAGCGCCCAAACCCAATGAGCGAGTCAACCAGCAGACGCTGGCCGACATTCAGAACTACATGACCAACAAGGCCAAGACCACACTGGGCCAGAAGTACCGCGTAGTGTCCAATTCCTCCTCCGCACCGGCGGGTTCCCGGTCCCTGATCATGCGTGCGGCGATTACCGGGGTCAGCGCCGAAAACGAAGGCATGAAGTGGTATGAAGTGGTCCCCATCGCAGCCGTAGTCGGGGCAACACAGGCAGCCACCGGTCACCGTGACCAGGAAACCATCCTGTTCATCGAAGCCGAGTTCATCGACGCGAAGAGCAACCAGACCGTGGCCAAAGTGGTACGCAAGGTGTTTGGTACCGCCCTGGAAAATGAGAGCCAGAAGGTTACCGCCAAGGACTTCAAGGCGGCGATCGACAAAATGGGTACCGACTTCCAGGCGTTCCTGAAGTAACACGCTCTTGTGGCGAGGGAGCTTGCTCCCTCGCCACATGAAGTCCGGCCTGAGCTGTTTTTTCATCCCGACCCGCTGGCGCATCCCGGTGGTGATCACCTGCCGAGACTTGTACCGCTCCACCCACGGGGGCGTTACGTTTCTGCCGCCGATGCCATTTCAGGCACCGCCCCTGGCCTGCTGCTCCAGATGCAATTGCAGCTGCGGCTCGATCTGCAACGCCGCTGCCAGTTCATCCAGATAATTACGCTCGGCGTCCTGCTGGTCATCCACCAGCAGGACGCTGGCCAGGTACATCTCCGAGGCCATGGCAGGGTCGGTCGCCGACTGCGCGACTTCATTGGCGTCCAGTGGCTTGGCGACCTCGTCGTCCAGCCATTGCTGCAATTGCGGATCGTCAGTGTGACGGCCGATTTCAGTGCTGATCATCTGCTTCTCGGCGTCATCGATCCGGCCATCGGCCTTGGCCGCCGCAATCAATGCCCGCAGAATTGCATGGCTGTGCTCCTCGGCCTCAGGGCCAGCCAGCAAGTCCACCGTGCGCGGCGCTTCTTGCGGTGCCGACGCCTGACTGCGCTGCCAGGCCTGGTATGCCTGGAACGCCATCATGCCGAGGGACGCCAGCGCTGCGTAACGGGTACCGCCACCGGATCGGCTTTGTGGTGCACCACCCATCGGCGAACCGCCGCCGAGCAAACCACCGAGCAACCCGCCCAACCCTGCTCCACCGCCACCAGCACCACCGCCCAACAAGCCGCCGAGCAATCCACCCAGGTCGCCGAGCCCGCCCTGGGCCGACGCGCCAGCGCCGCCCTGTTGCGCCATCGAGCCCTGACCGGCGCGCAATAATTGTTCGAGCAGATCGCTGGTATTCATGACGCTTGTCCTCTTTTGCAGGGGGTTCATCCAGTCAGGCAACGATAGCCCCCGTCGGCGAATGTGCCAGCACCGTTGGGCTGACGCGCCCTCGCTACCGCGGATTTATCCGGGGTATTTTTTGCCGGCGCAGCTAAGATTCATAGGTGGTGAACCTTCTTCCCGGATACCCGGTCGATACCTGCAACCCGACCCGGTTTGCCACCGCCCCTGTACACGGGGTGATAACTGGCTTGCTTCATTTACTGGAGAACGCCCCTGTGATTTCAACCCTGTACATCGCCAGACTCAAAGCATGGGGCGCCCATGGCTTTACGGCCACCGGCGTGGTCACCGCTTTCCTGGCCACCCTGTCGCTGCTGGATAACCAGCCGACCCATTGCCTGCTGTGGCTGGGTGTCGCCCTGATCGTCGACGGGCTGGACGGTGCACTGGCGCGCAAGGTCAATGTGCAGTCGGTGCTGCCGAGCTTCGATGGCTCGATCCTCGACCTGGTGATCGATTACCTGACGTATGTGTTTATCCCGGCACTGTTCATCTATCGCTACATCCCGTTGCCGGACTACACCTTGCTGCTGAGCGTGTCGCTGATTCTGGTGTCGTCGCTGTTCTGCTTCTGCAACGTCAACATGAAAAGCAAAGACAACTACTTCCAGGGTTTCCCCGCCGCCTGGAACGTGGTTGCCCTGTGCCTTTACATCATCGCCCCGTCACCGTGGATCACTTTCGTCACGGTCATTGGCCTGGCCCTGCTGACCGTGACCCGGATGAAATTCCTGCATCCGTTCCGCGTGCGCCGATTCATGCCGATCAACATTGCGGTGACGGCCATCTGGTTGCTGTGCAGCTTGTCGCTGGTGCTCAACCACCCGCTGATCAACCCGTTGGTGATGGGGCTGTGGCTGCTGATGTCGGCGTACTTCCTGGGCATTTGCTTGTGGCGTACGGCACTCGAGTGGATCGACGAATCGCGGCTCAAGTAGCCATGGCGGTCCATATCGTTCAACTCGGATCACCCCGTCGCCCCGACGAAGGGTTACGCCTGGGCACGGTGCGCCGCCCTCCCCGTGGCGTACCGAAAGCCGAATTCGCCCGTCGGGATTTTTATGATGTCTGGCAGCCGCTGCTGTCGCCCAGTGCGCAATTGGTGGCCGAAGCCAAGGCCGCGCAAGATGCCAGGGCCTGGGAGGTGTTCCGGCGCAAGTTCAAGGCCGAGATGAGCCAGCCCGCTGCCAGTCAGATGCTTGACCTGCTGGCCGCACTGTCCCATCAGACGTCCCTGGCCGTGGGGTGTTATTGCGAGGATGAAGCGCATTGTCATCGGTCGGTGTTGCGCGAGTTGCTGAAGGCGCGGGGGGCGAAGGTTATTTAGCTTGTCTGAACACTGCCCCCTTGTAGGAGCGAGCTTGCTCGCGATGGACTCAAAAACACCGCGTGCATCCAGAAATCACGCGTAATCGTTATCGACCATCGCGAGCAAGCTCGCTCCTACAAGGGAGTTATGCATGGCCCTTCAACGCCGCGTGATCACCACCTCCAGGTATTCACTCGGCACCACCAGCGACTTGTCGCCCGCCCGATTCATCCGGTTGATCAGCTCGGTCAGGTCGGTCTCCAGGGCCTTGGCGCCATCTGCGGGCAGTGCAGCGAAGGCTTTGTGCACCGGTCCGTACCAGTCGCGGAAGGTGTCGATGAAATGCGCCGCCGAGCGATAGCGGAAATTGAACGTGCGGCGCGTCACCTGGAGCAGGAATTCACGCTCGTCGAAATGCTCGTGCAGCCAGGCTTCGTTGCCCCAGCGTGAGGGCGGATTTGCACCTGGAGGGGGTGGCAGGTGCTGGCCCAGGGTCTTGAACATCTGGCCGACGAAGCCTTCCGGCGTCCAGTTGGCCAGGCCGATCCGCCCACCCGGGCGGCAGACTCGCGCCAACTCTGCGGCAGCCTTGGGCTGGTCCGGCGCGAACATCACGCCGAAGGTCGACAGTACGGCGTCGTAACTCGCATCGGCGAACGGCAAGGCTTCGGCATCGGCAACCTGGAAGGTGACGTTCTGGCGCTCTGCCCGGGCCCGCTCTTCGCCGCGCTCCAGCAAGGCAGCGACATAGTCGGTGGAGGTCACCTGGCAACCACGGCGCGCCGCAGCGAGTGTCGCGTTGCCGTTGCCGGCGGCAACATCGAGCACGCGTTCATCGCACAACAGGTCGCAGGCTTCGGCCAGTTGCTCGCCGACGATCTGCAAGGTAGTACCGATCACGGCGTAGTCACCGCTGGCCCACGAGGCCATCTGGCGGTTTTTCAAGGCAGTCAGATCAATGGGTGTACTCATGGAGACGGTCTCTGGGTTGAAACACGAATCGGGTCCGGTCGCGGTTACTCCGCCGTCGTCGGATCGATGATGTTCATGACCTGGGAAATGCGGTTGGCGGGAAAACCACTGATCCTGGCGTGCTCCTGGATCTGCGCCTCGCTCGGCGAGATGTACACGCAATAGAGCTTGTCGCCGGTGACATAACTCTGCAGCCACTGCACCTCCGGCAACTCACGCAACGCCCGGCAGGACTTTTGCGAAGCGGCTTTCAAATCCCTTTCCGACAGAGCTCCGGCGCCCTGGATCTCACGTTCAATGACGAACTTCGGCATGGCAACCTCTCTTTTCTTGTTGTGGGTGGCAGGGCCGGCACAGACCCTGTGAACCAACTATCGTCCTGACGGGGGCTGGCGTCCTGCCCGATCGTCGCCCAAGCCTGCCCGATCGTCCGGAGATTCCACACGGCGCCCCGGCGCGCTCACAATCAGGAACCCTCCCACGGGGAAACCCCAATGGACGCTCTGTCACAGACCCTGCGCGTCGTGCACCTGGTCGGCGCGATCTTTATCAATGCCCGGTTCACCGCGCCCTGGTGCTATCAGTCGCCCAGCGCCGATACGGCGGCGCCGTTTCTGGAGCCCGATGCGGAACGGGTGGTGATCTTTCACCTGATCACCGAGGGCGAGTGTTACGTGGAACTGGGCGATGACCCGCCGCTGCTCCTGAGTGCTGGCGACGTGGTGATCTTCCCCCAGGGTGACGCCCATCGCATGTGCTCCCGACCGGGGTTGCCCCCTGCCAGCGGTGCGCGACTGGATGCGGTGCTGGCACGACGGCCCCGGCAACTGAGCTACGGCGGAGGTGGCGCGGTCACCCGGTTGGTGTGCGGCTACCTGGCGTGCGACACGCGCCTGGCGGGCATATTGCTCAAGGGATTGCCCGCTGTGGTGCGGGTCAATGTGCGCGGTTCGAACGCCGGTATCTGGCTGGAATCCTCCGTGCGCTATGCCCTCGCCGAAGCCCGCTCGCCCCGCCCCGGCGGCGAAGGGGTATTGGCCAAACTGGCCGAAGTGCTGTTCATCGAAGTGTTGCGCCTGTACATGAACGAACAGGGCGAAGGGCGCACAGGCTGGCTGGCCGGTGTGCGCGACCGGATTGTCGGCGCCGCCCTCAATGCCTTGCACAAAAAACCCTGCCACGCCTGGACACTGGACGAACTGGCACGCACCGCCAGCACGTCGAGATCGGTGTTGGCCGAACGCTTCCAGCAATTGGTGGGGATGTCGCCGATGCAGTACCTGACGCAATGGCGCATGCTGCTGGCCGCTAATCTGTTACGCAGCAGCAACAGTTCATTGACGCGGATCGCCGAAGAAGTGGGTTACCAGACCGATACCGCCTTCAGCCGCGCCTTCCGTCGCGAATTTGGTGCGCCGCCGGCAGCGTGGCGGCGCGGTCAGGCGGCCTCGAATCACTTGAGCAGTCGCTGAACCGACAGGGGCGACAGCACCGCCCAGGCCCGCTACTCTCGCTACCCTGCGACTGAACTCTGAAAGGACTCATCACATGGCACCCCGCCTGGACTGGCTTGCTCGACATATGCAGCACAGCAATACATTCGCCTCGTGGATCCACCGGCAGTTCCACTACGAATACGCCGGACAGCCCCTGCCCGACTGGCAACGGGAATTCGCCGAAGGCCAAGACAACGGCGACTGGAAGTGCCTGATCGCCCTCGACCATGACGAACTGTTGGGCGGTGCAGCGCTGGCCAAGGCTGACCTGACCCATCGCCCGGATCTGGGGCCCTGGCTCGCTTGTGTGTTCATCACTCCCGAGGCACGCGGCAAGGGCTTGGCGGAGCGTTTGATCGAAGGGATTTGCGCGCAAGCCAAAGCCAACGGCGAGAAGAGGATCTACCTGCACACCCAGGACCAGAGCGCTTATTACGCCAGGCGCGGTTGGGTTGTGCAGGAGCGTTTTCAGGCATGGGAAAAAGATCAATGGCTCATGGCGCGAGACCTGTGAGCCATTGATCGAATGGTTCAAGCCGCTGGCGCGCTGGCCTTGGCCTCCTCCAGCAACTGCTGGATCACTTTCTCCTGCGTGTCGTAACTGCCTTCACCGAAGTGGGTGTAACGCACCTGCCCCTTGGCATCGATCAGGTAGTGCGCCGGCCAGTACTGGTTGTCGAAGTTGCGCCAGATCGCGTAGTTGTTATCGATCGCCACCGGGTAGGTGATGCCGTATTCCTTCACCTTGGCCCTGACGTTGTCGATGATGCGTTCAAAGCCATATTCAGGCGTGTGCACGCCGATCACTACCAGTCCGTCCTTTTCATATTTCTTCGCCCAGTCCTTCACGTACGGCAGGGTGTGCTTGCAGTTGATGCAGTCGAAGGTCCAGAAGTCCACCAGCACCACTTTGCCTTTCAGGGCTTCGTTGGTCAGTGCCGGTGAGTTGATCCAGTCCACCGCGCCGGACAGCGAGGGCATGGCGCCTTGGGCGTTGTCCATGGCGCTGTCGGCCTTGACCTTGCTGACCAGGTAATCGACGACTTTCGGCACGGTTTCCAGCACGCCTTTCTCCACACGGCTGACACCTTGCGATGAGGTGTTGACCAGCAACAGGTCATTGGCCCCCGTGGCGATCACCGCCGCACCGGCCAGCACCGCAACCCCGGCGCCCCGACGCAACCAGCCAGTGACCGGAATCGACGGTTTCAAGCGATTGACCAGGCCACGACCGGCAAAGATCAACGTGCCCAGGGACAACGCACTGCCCGCGCCATAAGCCACCAGCAGCAGACTGGTGCCGGCGTTCGCGCCTTGCAGCATGGCACTGGTGAGAATCACCCCGAGGATCGGTCCGGCGCACGGCGCCCAAAGCAGCCCGGTGGCGACACCAATCAAGATCGAAGCCAGAGGTCCGGACATTTTGCGCGAGTCCGGGTCGATGCGATTGCCCAGCAGCACGAAAGGACGAGCCAGCCAGTCACCGACCCGGACGGAAATCAGCGACAGGGCGAACAGCACCATGACGAACAGGGCGACGTGGCGGCCGGTGTTGCTGGCCTGTATCACCCACTCAGTGCTGACCACGGCCAGGCTGGAGACCAGGGCAAAGGTAAGGACCATGCCGCCGAGGGTCAGCAGGATCGAGGAGCGTGTGCGGTCGGCACCGGCAAACAGGAAGGGCACGACCGGCAGGATGCACGGGCTGAGGACGGTCAGTATGCCGCCCAGGAAAGCGATGAGTAACATGGGATCACCTAAGACAAATCAGAGGGCGACACACAATCATTGTGGGAGCGGGCTTGCCCGCGAAGAGGCCGGTACATTCAATAGAGATGTCACCTGCAAGGCCGCCTTCGCTGGCAAGCCAGCTCCCACAGTGGATTGAGGTGTTTTCAAGCTGTCTGTTCATCCAGCAACTGCCCCTGAGGCGTGCGGCTGGAACCGTTCTCGGCAAGCATCTGCCCTTGCGGCGTACGGCTGGAACCGTCTTGTGCAAGGAAGCCTTGGGTGCCCTTCTCTGCCACCGGCGTGAGCTGGAAGCAGGTGTTGCTGGCGCAGGCGCTTTGCTCGACAGCGGCGTTGGCATGGGCTGCCGCACCGGCGACGGCAAAGGCGATGGCGGTCAGGTAGCGGGTAACGTTATTCATGATGGTCTTCCTGTTTCAAATGGATTAAGCGGTGATTGATCGCAACACTCAGTTTTCCGAGTTGCAGTTGTCAGCCAACTTGCGGTAATCCAGCACCTGGCGGTTGGACTGGGAATCGAGGTACGTCAGCCGCGCATTCACCACGCCGCAGGAAGGTGTAGTGTCCTCGGTCAGCGACACCACTTTCTTGATGTCAAGTTGGGTGCCATAGGTGTAGGTTTTGGGAGCGACATCGGCTTCGGCGCGGGCCGACAGGGTGCAGATGTTCAGGGCGGCAAACAGGCAAGCGGCGTAGATGGCTTTGGTGTTCATGGCGAGTTCCTCAAGGCTTCAACAGGTTGATCGTTGGTTGATCCGAGGCAGTCTGGTTTGCCTCGATGGAACCTATTAAAAGCCTGCGAGGTATCTCGTCTGTGTCGGGAATCGGCGCGAATCAATCGGTTCGTATCAGAACGGGGCCTGGATACACAGCAATACAAAACCGCTGAAAACCGGCTTTTTTGCCTTCGTGTGTATCCGCAGGCAAGCCAGATACACTGCAATACAAAGGGCGGCAGGCGAGCCCGCCCGGGCTCGATAGACTGTGTGGCAATCCCCATTTATCAGAGGTTTGGCCCAATGGATCACGTTGATCACATCCTCATCGTTGACGATGACCGCGAAATCCGCGAGCTGGTAGGCAATTACCTGAAGAAGAACGGCCTGCGCACCACCGTCGTGGCGGATGGGCGGCAGATGCGCGCGTTTCTGGAAACCACCCCGGTGGACCTGATCGTGCTGGACATCATGATGCCGGGGGACGATGGCCTGCTGCTCTGCCGCGAATTGCGCGCTGGCAAACACAAGACCACGCCAGTGCTGATGCTCACCGCGCGCAACGATGAAACCGATCGCATCCTCGGCCTGGAAATGGGCGCCGACGACTATCTGGTCAAGCCATTCGCTGCCCGTGAACTGCTGGCACGGATCAATGCGGTCCTACGGCGCACACGCATGCTGCCGCCGAACCTGGTGGTGACCGAAGCCAGTCGCCTGTTGGCCTTCGGCCGCTGGCGCCTGGACACCTCGGCCCGTCACCTGCTCGATGAAGACGGCACCATGGTGGCCCTGAGCGGTGCCGAATATCGATTGCTGCGGGTGTTTCTCGACCATCCGCAACGGGTGCTCAACCGTGATCAATTGCTGAACCTGACCCAGGGCCGCGACGCCGACCTGTTCGACCGCTCCATCGATCTTTTGGTCAGTCGCCTGCGCCAGCGCCTACTGGACGACGCCCGCGAACCGGCCTACATCAAGACCGTGCGCAGCGAAGGCTATGTATTTTCCCTGCCGGTTGAAATCCTGGGCGATCAATCATGACGCAGGCGCTGCATTGGCCGCGTACCCTGGCCTCGCGGCTGTCGCTGATTTTCCTGATCGGCCTGATCCTCGCCCAGGCGCTGTCCTTCGGCGCGCAGTATTACGAGCGCTACGAATCCTCGAAAAACACCATGCTCGGCAACCTGGAAACCGATGTTTCCACGTCCATTGCCATCCTCGACCGCTTGCCCGCCGAAGAGCGGGCCGGTTGGCTGCAACAACTGGAACGGCGCAACTACAGTTACCTGCTCAATGAGGGTTCGCCGGGCACCCCCATCAGCACCGACATGCCCGATGCGCCCATTGCCATCGCCTCGATCAAGGACGCCATCGGCCATGACTACCCGATGACCTTTACCGACATCCCCGGGCCGAAAAAACATTTTCAAGTGCACTTGAACCTGGCGGATGGCAGTCCGCTGACCATTGACGTGCGCCCCGCAATGGTCCCGTTGTCACCTTGGTTGCCCATCGTGTTGCTCGGACAACTTGCGCTGATGCTGGCCTGCTCCTGGCTGGCGGTCAGAATCGCCATCCGCCCCCTCACCCGCCTCGCCGGTGCCGTCGAAACCCTGGACCCCAACGCCCATCCCGTGCTCCTGGACGAAAAAGGCCCGACCGAAGTCGCCCACGCTGCCAAGGCCTTCAACTCGATGCAGGCACGCATCGCTGCGTACTTGAAAGAACGCATGCAATTGCTCGCGGCGATTTCCCACGACCTGCAAACCCCGATCACCCGCATGAAACTGCGCGCCGAGTTCATGGACGACTCCAGCGAAAAAGACAAACTGTGGAACGACCTGGGCGAGATGGAACACCTGGTACGCGAAGGCGTGGCCTACGCCCGCAGCATCCACGGCGCCACCGAAGAAAGCCGCCGCACCGACCTCGACTCGTTCCTCGACAGCCTGGTGTTCGACTACCAGGACATGGGCAAGGACGTGCGGCTCGAAGGCAAGAGTGCAGCCGTCATCGACACCCGCCCACACGCCTTGCGCCGGGTGCTGGTCAACCTGACGGACAACGCATTGAAGTTTGCCGGTGCTGCCGAGTTGCGGGTGGAAAAACAGGCCGATGGCAACCTGTCGATCAAGATCCTTGATCGTGGCCCGGGGATTGCCGAGGAAGAACTCAAGCAAGTGATGGAACCGTTCTACCGCGTGGAAAACTCCCGCAACCGCAGCACCGGAGGCACCGGGCTGGGGCTGGCGATTGCCCAGCAACTGGCGATAGCGATTGGTGGGTCGTTGACCTTGAGCAATCGTGAGGGTGGCGGGTTGTGTGCGGAGCTACGATTGCCAGTGCAGCCGTAAAAGAATCGTCGGCTGTCAGGCAGCCATCGTCGGAACGCCGCCCGGACCAAGCCCGCTCCCACAGTTGGACCGAGTACATTCGGTAGAAATTGGTCAGCTGGAAGGCAGCCTTCGCGGGCAAGCCCGCTCCCACAGGTATTTTGGCCGGCCGCAGGATTCCCGTTCACTGAAGATCAAACTGTGGGAACGGGCTTGCTCGCGAAGGCGGTGTATCAGCCGCATCTTTATTGAATTTGCCGACCTCTTCGCGGGCAAGCCCGCTCCCACAGGTATTTTGGCCGGCCGCAGGATTCCCGCTCACTGAAGATCAAACTGTGGGAGCGAGCTTGCTCGCGAAGGCGGTGTATCAGCCGCATATTTATTGAATGTGCCAGCCTCTTCGCGAGCAAGCTCACTCCCACAGAAGAGCAGATTGGCGTCCCCCCCCCCC
>NZ_AKJL01000085.1 GCF_000282355.1 Pseudomonas sp. GM49 | reverse complement strand
TGTCCACGCCTTCATCGTAGTCATGCAATTGCACCAGCGCCCAGCCCCCCAGTGTGAAGTGCCCGCCCAGCAAGACGCTCAGGCGACGGTCCAGCAGTGCCTGCAACGCCGCGGGTGAATTGTTGATCGCGCCGAACAATACGCCTTGGCCTGGCACACCGCCGGCTTCGGCATAAGCCTGCATCACACCGAACGCCATCTCGTCATTCGCGGCCCAGACCAACGACGTCTGCGGGTAGCGCTTGAACAACAACCTGGCCTGCTCGTAGGCGCGTTGCCGGTTCCAGCCGCCGTACACCAACTGGCGCAAACGTACTTCGGGGTGCTCGGCCAAGGCACGCCGCAGGCCCTTCTCGCGAAACTGCGCGGACGGGGTGATCTTCAAACCGGAAAACGCCAGCAGTTCGATCGTCTGGCCAGGGGCCACCGGGCCGCGCTGTCGAATCAGCTCCTTGAGCATCAGGTAGCCGCCCTCCTCGTCATTGGGCACCAGGCTACCGAGCAAATCGGGATACTTGTCAGGTCGGGCGCCGATCAGTTTCATCTGATCCGCAGTCAAGGCGTTGTTGACCATGAACAGCTTCACTCCGCTGCCTTTGGCCAGCCGCAGGATTTCGGGCGCGATGTATTGCTCGTTGACGAAGACCAGATAGTCGGGACGATGGGAACCCTGAAGGGCTTCGCGAGCCTGCCGGATAGTGTTTTCCGAGACGCGGTCGGAATACTGGATGCGCAAGTCCATCCCCAGGTCGGTCGCCGCGGCCTGCATGAACTGCGAGTAACTCATCCAAAAAGCTTCTGTGGGGGTTCCCGGGTTCAGGAACAGCACTGACGCCGCCTGGGCACAAGGTCCCACGACCATGCCCAGCGTCAGTAATACGCCACACAGAAACTTCAACATTGGTCGTCCGAGCCCCCGGAAATTCGCCGCGCATTATAGCCAGCGAACGTCCGTAAAACGGCGATTTTTCCGGTTTTTGTCAGACAATCGTCGGAACCGGGCCCGGACGGGGTCGTTTACTGATGGCTGACCCAGAAAACCGCCGTCCCCACGACCAGCATGATCAGGAACAAAATTGCCCAGGCATCAACGGTGCTATCGCTTTTCCGTGCTTTGGTTGGGTTGCTCATTGCATCGCCTCTTGTCGGTTTTATCGGTGATTGCATAAAGACTCGAGCAAAGTAAAGACGACGATTGCCCGCACCACAAACAAGGGCTTTGCAACAACAACTCTCATTAGGCGATTTGGTTCTTTACATATACTCAAACATCACTTTTGCGCATAACCGCAAACTGGTATCTTGCCCCGGCTCCGTAGGGAGTGCGCGGCCGTGCGCGCAGAATTGCCGAGGTTTTATCGGACGCCAGCAAGCCAAAAAAACGCCGCTGTTTCCGACCGGCCCAAGCCTGAGAACAGGACTTTTATGTACGTATACGACGAATACGATCAGCGGATCATCGAGGACCGCGTCAAGCAGTTCCGTGATCAGACCCGACGCTATCTGGCAGGCGAGCTGAGCGAAGAAGAATTCCGCCCCCTGCGCCTGCAAAATGGTCTTTATATCCAGCGTTTTGCACCGATGTTGCGAGTCGCCGTGCCTTACGGCCAACTGACTTCGCGTCAGATACGAATGATGGCCAAAATTGCCCGCGACTACGACAAGGGCTACGCCCACATCAGTACCCGGCAGAACGTGCAGTTCAACTGGCCAGCCGTGGAAGACATTCCGGACATCCTGGCTGAACTGGCCACCGTGCAGATGCACGCGATCCAGACCAGCGGCAACTGCCTGCGCAACGTCACCACCGACCAGTTCGCCGGTGTCGCCTTCGATGAGCTGATCGACCCGCGCCCATGGTGCGAGATCGTCCGTCAGTGGACTACGTTCCACCCGGAATTCGCCTACCTGCCGCGCAAGTTCAAGATCGCCGTCAACGGCTCAACCTCCGACCGCGCCGCCATCGAAGTCCACGACATCGGCCTTGAGCCGGTGCACAACGCCGCCGGCGAACTGGGCTTCCGTGTATTGGTGGGTGGTGGCCTGGGCCGTACACCGGTGGTGGGGGCATTCATCAATGAATTCCTGCCGTGGCAAGACTTGCTGAGCTACCTCGACGCCATCCTGCGGGTCTACAACCGCTATGGCCGTCGCGACAACAAGTACAAGGCACGGATCAAGATCCTGGTGAAGGCACTGACGCCTGAAGTCTTCGCGCAAAAAGTCGATGCGGAGATGGAGCACCTGCGCGGTGGCCAGACCACGTTGACCGAAGCCGAAGTGCAGCGCGTCGCCAAGCATTTCGTCGACCCGGACTACAAGGCGCTGGAAAACCAGACCGCCGCACTGGCCGAACTCGACCAGCAGCACCCGGGCTTCGCCCGCTGGCGCGTGCGCAACACCCTGGCCCACAAGAAGCCGGGCTATGTGGCCGTGACCCTGTCCCTGAAGCCGACCGGCGTTGCACCGGGCGACATCACCGACAAACAGCTCGACGCCGTGGCCGACCTGGCCGACCGCTACAGCTTCGGTCAACTGCGCACCTCCCATGAGCAGAACATCATCCTGGCCGACGTCGAGCAGGACAAGCTGTTCGCCATGTGGGGCGAGTTGCGTGAGCAAGGCTTCGCCACGCCGAACATCGGCCTGCTGACCGACATCATCTGCTGCCCGGGTGGTGACTTCTGCTCCCTGGCCAACGCCAAGTCGATCCCGATCGCCGAATCGATCCAGCGCCGTTTCGACGACCTGGACTACCTGTTCGACATCGGTGAACTGGACCTGAACATCTCCGGTTGCATGAACGCCTGTGGTCACCACCACGTCGGCCACATCGGCATCCTCGGGGTGGACAAGAAGGGCGAAGAGTTCTATCAGGTTTCCCTCGGCGGCAGCGCCAGCCGTGACGCCAGCCTGGGCAAGATCCTCGGCCCGTCCTTTGCCCAGGAAGCCATGCCTGACGTGATCGAAAAGCTGATCGACGTGTACATCGAACAACGTACCGAAGACGAACGCTTCATCGACACCTATCAGCGTATTGGCATCGACCTCTTCAAGGAGCGTGTCTATGCAGCGAATCATTAAGAACAACGAGGTCGTCGACGAGACCTGGCACCTGCTGCCCAAGGATTTCAACATCGACGGGATCAGTAACTGCGACGACCTCATCGTGCCGCTGCAGCTATGGCGCGAACACAGCCGCATGCTCCTGGCCCGCGACGGCGGCCTGGGCATCTGGCTGGACGCCGATGAAGAAGCCGAGGAAATCGGTGAAGACGTGGCGCAGTTCCAGGTCATCGCCCTGAACTTCCCGGCATTCACCGATGGCCGCAACTACTCCAACGCCCGCCTGCTGCGCGACCGTTACGGTTTCAAAGGCGAATTGCGGGCCATTGGCGATGTGCTGCGCGACCAGCTGTTCTACATGCATCGCTGCGGTTTCGATGCCTTTGCTGTACGCCCCGACAAAGACCCGTACGAAGCCCTTGAAGGCCTCAAGGACTTCTCGGTGACCTATCAGGCCGCTACCGACGAACCGCTGCCGCTGTTCCGTCGCCGCTGACCGTCACGCCTTGAACCCCGGCCCGGGGTTCAAGGCGTTTTACACTTCCCGCTAAAACACCGGATGATCCACCAACGGAATCGGCCGCCCCATGGCGACCCAGTCGCGGTACAGCCGGACTCGATCCTCCAGCACCACGAACAACCTGAACGGATTGTCCGCATCGGCCATCCGCGTTTCGACACACTGACGCAACCAGCCCCACAACTCCTCTGAAGCATCCGCTTCATGCAGCAAGCGCCATACCCGCGCCTGTAACGATAGATAGTCGACCCGGAAATCCGCTGTCAGGCTCAACCCGTCCATGACCCTCAGCAACGTGCTGCCCGATGGCTTGACGGCCAATCGTTGCCAGATCTGTTGCCGCGCCTCGCGCACGCTTTCGTCGCCCTCCTCCAGCCAGGGCGTCGCACCGCCATAATCGGCACCCGGCTCACTCAGCCACAGATTGATACCGGTGCGCTCACGATGACTCACCAGGCGCAACAACGTGTCTTCATCCGTCAGCGGGTTACCCCACAGTTTCACCCGGTCCCGGGAGACCGCCTGATTCAGAATCGCGTATGGAACCCGGTCGATCCGGTTGCCGCGCAAGTCAATCGAGGTGAGGTACGGCTGATCGGCGATGCCAATCGGGCAATGGCGAATTCCGGTGTTTCTCAAGTTCAACACGCGCAACTCATTCAACCCCAGTACAACGGGCGGGACAGCCAAAGGGTTGTCGCTCAGATCCAGCGTTTGCAGGCTCACCAGATCACAAAACTGTGAAGCCGTGTTCTCCTGAAGCTGCAGAAAGGTGGAAGCCAGGCTGAGCGTTTTTAGGCGGGTCATCTGACGGACCGGCGCAGGCAATACCCCCTCCAGCACGTCGTTTGCGTTGAGCCGACGCAGGTCGACACGCTCCAGGTTCAGGGAGCGCAGATTCGGAAAGCTTTCCAGAAAGGTGTCCAGGCTCTCGCGCTCGACCAAGTGCAGGCCCCTCATCGATATCTCAACGACATCATTGAAGCGCACGTTCATCGCCGGCAACCGATGGAAGTCCTCGAAACCCAGATCCAGCCTGTAGCCGGAAAACTCTTCATCGGACAGCACTCTATTGATCCGGGGCGGGCATTTTTGCCAAATGCTCATCAGTTCGTCGCCCAGTTCCATTCGTGTTTCACGCTCGTAATCGATCACGCTTTGCAGCAGTTCGACATTGTGCGCCGCCACCTGCTGAGGACTCATGCCCGCGGCATCTTCATCACCTACCGCCAGAAAATCCACATCCATGTCATCGGCATCCAGCACAGCCTGGTCGACCCACTGGCGCAGGTCGGCATGCAGCTGCTGCATCTCGAGAGTCAGGCGATCCACCAGTGCTTGTGCACCAGCACCCGCCATCAGGAGTAACTCGTCCGCCTGGGCATCGGTGAAGTCCGGGTACAAACTCTTGACCTGCAAACGCTTGATTTCGTGGGTCAGCACAGCGGCCTGTGGCGTATTCGGAAAGCCGCCGCCGCGCAATCCCGGGGCCTCGAAGGGCAAGCCCGAATCCATTCGATTCAAACCGAGCATCAGCTCGGAACGGGGCAACGAATGCGTGCCAATACGCAACCGCAACTGGCTGGCCGCATCTGGCGAACGCAGCGACATCGCCGTGCGCTCCTCCACGGACAACAGGTCGACCAGCGCGGTAAACAGATCCGAACCCTCGCTGTCGGTAGCGGCCACTGCAGAATACCGATAACGATCACCCTCCTTGATCAAACGCCGACAATCCGCTGAATCGAGCGGACCGCAACGGTCCAGGACCCGACCACTGATTGATCCGTCGAGCACTTCGATACGCAAGCCTTTCGGCCAATCGGGCAGGCGTTGCAGGGAATGAAACGCCAGGACATCGGTTTCCGGATGGACAACCGAGCGCAAGTACAGGCCTTCATAAGCCCGGTTGAGTCGTACGTGTTGTTGATACTCCCGCGCCTTGCTGTCCAGGCGCTTGAACAGTTGCAGCGCCTCGTCAGCATCGAAGGGCTGATCGATGTCGACTCCCGAACGGTCGAGGATTTGCTCCACGGCACTTTTCGGCAACCCGGGGTATTCGCCCTGAAACAAGCGAATCCAATCCTGGTCCGAACGCTGCAGCGCCTGATAGCGGGCATTGAACAATCCGGCCCGCGCTTGCGGATCGGCGACGGTTTCGAGTTCCCGATCGAGCTTGAAGCGCGTAATGGTGTCGGCGAGCAACGGTGTCGGCGGGCGTCCGGCCTGCATCAGGCGCAGCATATCGTCGTCGACCGTACTGACCTGCGCGATTTGCGCCAGCACCTCATCACTGAAGGAAGCAAGTGGCGCGCAAACGCCACGCATCGGCTCCAAACGTGTCGACACGGGCGCCGGAGCCGATCCGGGTGTGGGCTCGGCCGGCGTTTCGCGAGGCGTGTCGGGAGGCGGCTCGCTCCCGGGTTCCCGGGGCTCACGCAGCGTTCCGGCGATTTTTTCTTCCCCCTTGAGTGCCGCCACCGCCCCGGCCAGTGGAAGCGCATTGAGCAAGCCGAACACGGTGCGCGTCACGCCTTCGGAGCGCTGCTCGGGTGTTTTGCCGTTGATGGCCTGATCGAGGCCGTAACCGGCGTCGATCAGGCCGGCCAGCACCAGCACACCCTCGCCTCCTGGAATGAACAACGCCAATGGACCCAACCGATTGATCCACTGTACAAGCGGTTCCACCACCGCGCTCAGGTTGTCGCGGTTGACTTGGGCATCGTCGCGAATGGTTTTGACACTGGCCATGGAGGCTTGCTTCATGGTCAGTACCAGTTGTGCGAACGGATCGGTGTCGGTCGGCGCACGCGCAAGGTCGATGTAGTCCTGCGGATCCCAGAAACCGTCGTTGTTGAAGAGCCCGGCGCTCTTTTTCAGCCAGTGCTCCTTCGGGTAAACCGCCATGCCCTCCAACGCCGTCAACACGCCCGCATGGAAAGTGCCGTCTTCACGATCATCCTCGGCAAAGTGCGCAACCAGCGCTTGCCGCGTAGCGTCCACCGCGCCTTGAGCCACGATCCATTGGCGCAGGTGCTGGAAGTCGGTGAATTCATGCAAGGGTGAGGAATTGCCCGGGATATTCAGCAAGACCCTGCCACTGTGACGGTGGCGAAAACACCAGATATCGTTTGATGTGTAGCGATAGATCGTCAGCCGGCCGACTTCGATCGGTGCGCTGACGCGGGTTGGCGCCTGCACCTGGCCGATGGTCAGCGCATTCCAGGTCTGCTCCGCTGGCAATCCGGCGGCCTGCATCGCCAGGGCCAGGCCTTCCTGACTCAAACTGCCCTCCTGATGCTGCAGGCAGGCGCTCATGATAAAGGCGGCCTTGGCCGAGGTTCTCAGGTCGTAAGGCTCTGTCTGGACGATGCGCTTATCGGAAGGCCAGGCGTGGTCAAGGTAAGCCTGATAGCGGGTTTGCAGATCCAGTTCCCATACCCATTGTTTGAAATCGGCCGGCCGGAGGGCGATTTGCGTGGAGGGGCCATAGGTCTGCGGTGTTGTGCACCGGTAGATCCCCTCATAGTCCCGGTAATAATCCACGACTCTGGCAGGTGGCTCATCAACGATGCGTATCTCGGGACCGATGTCCGCAGGCGTGTACAAGCCGAACGCCGTTTCACCGAAACGACCGTCACCCACCGTCTGATAATTCGACAGCAATGCCTGCACCAGGGTGCGTGAATTGTTCACCTTTCCCTGGTGGATCGCGTCATGCGCGGCGCTAGCGTCGGTGTCGTAGTCCAGCGTTACCAGCAGAGCTGTTTGCGGATCGATGGCCTGCCCCCATTTTTCCGTTATCAGTGCTGCACCGAATTGCTCGGGGGATTGCGGCAGCGCTGTCGCTACCGCCGTTTTCAGTTCATCACGCAAGGGCGTGACAGGTGGATGTGGCGGTGCGTAGTGGCCGTGCGAATAGTCGTTCATGTGCATTCCGTTGCAAATATTGGAGAAAATGCAACATAGCGACCGGTGGCTGGGTCGGCAGCAGGAAGGGCTCGTCAGCGCGTCTGGGAAATTTCGCTGATGCGTGAAGGATGTAGCAGCTGCCGAGCCTGCGAGGCTGCGTTCGAGGACAAAGTCCTCGCAGGCTGGTGTACGCGGTTTGTCTGATACACCGAGCTGCACGGTTTTGCGACTGCTTCGCAGCCGAACGCAGCCTTGTAAACTCGACAGCTGCTACAAAGGACCGTTTCAACTTCAAAAACCGCAGCAGGCGCTGCGGTTTCATTTTTTCGAAGGCAACAAAAGCGTTACCAGAAGCGTTGCTGGGTCAAGCGGCTCCACCAGCTCAGCAGCACGCGATCGACCGAACCGCTGGCGGCCATGCCGATGCGTTCCGGCAGGCTTTTGCGTTCGGAGTAATGCAGGTGATAGAGCTCGGACTGCCTGGCCCGTTCGGCGAGGTATTCATCACTGGTCTTGAGTTCGTCGACCAGATGTTTGTCCAGCGCTGCGACGCCGAGCCAGATTTCGCCGGTGGCCACTTCATCGATCGCCAGTTGCGGGCGATAGCGCGACACGAAGTTCTTGAACAGTTGGTGGGTGATGTCCAGGTCTTGCTGGAACTTCTCCCGGCCCTTCTCGGTGTTTTCGCCAAACACGGTCAGGGTGCGTTTGTATTCCCCGGCGGTCAGCACTTCGAAATCGATGTCGTGCTTTTTCAGCAGGCGATTGACGTTGGGCAACTGCGCCACCACGCCAATCGAGCCGAGGATCGCGAACGGTGCACTGATGATCTTCTGGCCAATGCACGCCATCATGTAGCCACCGCTGGCCGCGACCTTGTCGATGCACACGGTCAAGGGCACGCCGGCCTCACGGATACGCGCCAGTTGCGAGGAGGCCAGGCCGTAGCTGTGAACCATGCCGCCGCCGCTTTCCAGGCGCAGCACCACTTCGTCCTTCGGTGTGGCGAGGGTCAGCAAGGCGGTGATTTCGTGGCGCAGGCTTTCGGTGGCCGAAGCCTTGATATCGCCGTTGAAATCCAGCACGAACACCCGGGGTTTGGCCTCGGGTTTTTTCTTCTGTTTTTTGTCGGTTTTGGCCTGTGTCTTGCGCAGGGCCTTGAGCTGGTCCTTGTCGAGCAAGGTTTGCTCCAGGCGTTCGCGCAGCCCTTTGTAGAAATCATTGAGCTTGCTGACCTGCAACTGGCCGGACGACTTGCGCCGTCCCTTGCTGCGCAAGGCCGCAAAACTGGCCAGGACCACCAGAATGGCGATCACCAGGGTCACGGTCTTGGCCAGAAAAATGGCGTACTCGGAAAAAAACTCCACAGGGACTCCTCAAACGATGCGCGGCTCGAACGCGCGCGGGATACTTCCAGCATACCCATGCTCCGACCTTGCGACCAGTCGTGAAACCTCTGGCAACAGGCCTGTAACGGGCATTTCAAACAAGCGTATGTTTTTTCATTGACAGCACACCGCCATCCCCATAACCTCGCCAAACCTTCAACGTACCGGGATGACGCGGACGTGGGCAGTATCTATTTGATTCGACATGGCCAGGCCTCCTTCGGTGCGGACGACTACGACGTCCTGTCGCCGACCGGCATTCGTCAGGCTGAAATCCTCGGCCGGCACCTGGCCGAACTGGGGATCAGCTTCGACCGCTGCCTGGCAGGGGATCTGCGCCGCCAGCAGCACACGGCCAACAGCGCGCTGGAACAATTCGCCGCGGTGGGCCTGCCGGTGCCGCTTCTGGAAACCGACTCCGCCTTCAACGAATTCGATGCCGATGCGGTCATCCGCGCGCTATTGCCGGCCATGCTGCCGGACGAACCCGAAGCCTTGAACGTCTTGCGCAACGCCGCGCAAAACCGTGGCGAGTTCCAGCGTATTTTCGCCCTGATCATCGAACGCTGGCTTGCCGGCACCTATGACACACCGGGCCTGGAAAGCTGGTTGGGGTTTGTCGAGCGGGTGCGGGCCGGCTTGCACCGCATCCTCGACCAGGCCGACAACACCCAGAAAATCGCCGTATTCACCTCCGGCGGCACCATCACTGCCCTGCTCCACCTGATTACGCAAATGCCTGCCCGGCAGGCCTTTGAATTGAACTGGCAAATCGTCAACACCTCGCTCAACCAGCTTAAGTTTCGTGGTCGCGAGGTGGCCCTGGCTTCCTTCAACGGACATGCACACCTGCAACTGTTGAAGGCCCCGGAACTCATCACGTTTCGCTGAGTCCGGACTATTGTGACCCTGGCTGTAATCACCCAGCTCTTATTACCCAAGAAAGGATCGAACCATGACCTCCGTAGCTGATGCCGTACAAGCAATGAAAGCCAAGTTCAACCCAGCCGCTGCCGCCGGTCTGGACCTGGTTTTCGGTTTCCGCATCGACGACACCAAGAACTTCTCGCTGATCGTCAAGAACAGCACTTGCGAGCTGCAGGAAGGCGAAAACCCGGACGCCCAGGTGACCCTGGTGATGGATGGCGAAACCCTGGAAGGCATCGTCGACGGTTCGACTGATGGCATGCAAGCGTTCATGGGCGGCAAACTGCGCGCTGAAGGCGACATGATGCTGGCCATGAAACTGTCCGAGCTGTTCCCGTCGTAAGCACCTGGCTCCCGATCTTCGGGAGCGTGCCTGCTGCAAACGAATCCCGCCCCTAGTGGCGGGATTCGTCGTTTTTGCCTGCCCCCTCTCCACAGGGTATGAGTGGTGCCTGTGAGGTTTCCGCTCTTACAATGCCTCAACCTCCCACACCGGCCGCCCCATGGACATCGACCTCGCCCGCACCTTCCTCGAAATCGTCCGCCATGGCAGCCTGGCTGCCGCCGCGGAAAAGCTCCATGTCACCCAGACCGCCATCACCGCGCGGGTGCAAAAACTCGAGAGCCAGCTGGGCAGCACCCTGTTCGTGCGCAATCGTGCCGGCGCCCGCCTGACGCCCAACGGCGAAGCGTTCGTGGTGTACGCCAATCAGCTGGTGCAAACCTGGGAAGCCGCGCGGCGTGACTTGCCGTTGCCCGAGGGCTATCGCGATGTGCTGCACATCGGTGGCGAAGTGAGCCTGTGCAACCCGCTGATGCTCGGTTGGGCCGGCGAAATCCGCAAGAACATCCCCAGCCACGCCTTGCGCATGGAAATCCGTGACGGCGAAAACCTGCTGCGCCAACTGGAGTTGGGCGTTCTGGATGCGGCGCTGGTGTACCAGCCCGAGTATTGGCCGCGTTTGCAGGTCGAGCAGATTCTCGAAGAAAAGCTGATTCTCGTGCGCCTGGCCGACAAGCCCGATCCTTATGTGTACATCGATTGGGGCAGCGAATTCCGGCGCCAGCACGACGCCGCCCTGCCGGAAAAGGCCAAGGCTGCGCTGAGTTTCAATCTCGGCCCGCTGGGCTTGCAGTACCTTCTTGAAAATGGCGGCAGTGGCTACTTCCGCACCCGCGTCGTGCAGAGTTACCTGGAAAGCGGCGCCCTGGAACGGGTGCCCAAGGCTCCGGAATTCAGCTACCCGACCTATCTGGTCTACTCGCGCGATCGTGACTCGCCGACGCTGCAATGTGCCTTCGACCTGCTGCGCAAGGTCATCGATTCCGACGAAGACTGGTCGCAACGCTGGGATCCGCTGACCTGAAACCGGTTTGCACCGGATCATGGCCGTTGCGTCCTCAAGGTTCGGCCCGCCAGATCACCGGGATCGGCTAATCTGAAAGAAATAACAATAACGACAGGTGATTGCAGTGAGGCAGACCACCGAAGGATTCCGCAGCCGTTACCGCGCCGACATTCATCCGCTCTACAACCCTTGGCTGCACGGCGCTTTTGTCCTGTTGTTCGGGGTACTGGCGATCAGCGTTTTCTGGAGCAACGTGCATCAGGTGCGGCCAGCGCAATGGCTGGCGGTGCCCGTTACGCTGTTGTTGTTCAACCTCGGCGTGTACATGGTGCACCGCCACCTGGGTCATCATAGAAAGAGCTTCGCCCGGCTTTTTTATGCCCGTCACGCAGGCGACCATCACAGCTTTTTCACCCCCGGCCACATGACCTACGACAGCGCCCGCGACTGGCGGGTGATTCTGTTTCCGGCATGGCTGATTGTGCTGCACACCCTCGCTGTCGCCCTGCCTCTCTGGTGGCTGCTCAAGCACATCGATACCAACGTCGCGGGATTGGTCGGCGGCCTTCTTGTCCTCGGTTACCTGGCCTATGAAGTGTTTCATGCCTGCGAACACCTGCCGCCGCGCAACCCGATCACGCGATTGCCGTGGATCCGCCAGATGCGCCGGCTACACGAACTGCATCACCGTCGCGAATTGATGCAGGAGCGTAATTTCAACATCGTTTTCCCGCTGATGGACTACCTGTTCGGCACCCTCTATTGGGAGCCGGAACCTGTGCCGCTCAACCCGCCGAGAACGCCCATGACCCGCATGCAGCATCAGATTGTCATTGCCGGACACCCGGTCGACGTACTGACCTACGCCAGCACCGTGACCTTTTGGCCGCAATGGCATCCGTCGTCGCTGCGCATCGATGGGCCAAAAGGTCCTTTGCATGCCGGCGCACGTTTCGAGGAAGACATCCGCGCCGGCGGCCGCGACGGGCACTTGAGCTGGGAGGTGGCGGAGTACCTGCCCGGACGGCGCTGGAGCGCACGGGCCCAGGGTGATCATGGCCTGTCGCTGATGGTGACCTATGAATGCGATGCCACAGGCGAGGACACACGTTTCGTCCGCACCCTGGAATATCAATTCAGCGGTCTGGCGATGCGGATCGCCAACCGGGTGCTGCTCAAGCGTCGCATCGACCACGAATCGGCGGCGTCGATGCAGGCGCTGCGCGACATGGCGCAAAAACATCTGGCGGCGTCAGGAGTCAACGCGTGAGCAGAACCTTCAAGTGTCTGTTGCTGGTCATCGTCGTCATCGTCGCCTTCCTGCTACTGATGCCGACCAAGGTACGACCGGTGGCCTGGACGCCACAACCCGCGCCGTCCCTCTCCAGCGGAATCTACGCCGACAATCAGCGGCTCAAAGGCGTGGAGCGCGTCGGGGCCGCCGACATCAACGGGCCGGAAGCCTTGTTGCTGGAAAACGACACGCTCCTCACCGGCCTGCACGACGGTCGCCTGATCCGCACGAGCCTGGACGGCAAAACCACCAAAGTCCTGGCCGATACCGGTGGCCGGCCACTGGGGCTGGCCCGGCATCCCAATGGCCTGCTGGTGATCGCCGATGCCATCAAAGGCTTGTTGTCACTCGATGCCCAGGGGCGTCTGGTGGCCTTGACCACAGAGGCCGACGGCGTCCCCTTCGGTTTTACCGACGATGTGGCCATCGACAAACCCGGTCACTACGCATATTTCAGCGACGCTTCGAGCCGGTTCGGCTATGGCCACGACGGTGAGGCCGTGCTCGAACACGGCGGGGATGGTCGACTGCTGCGTTACGACTTCCAGACCGGCAAGACCTCGGTTGTGCTGGACAAGCTGGAGTTTGCCAACGGCGTAACCCTGGGACCGGACGATGCCTATGTACTGGTCAATGAAACCGGCGCCTACCGCATCAGCCGGTATTGGCTCAGCGGCCCGAAGGCCGGCACCCATGACCTGTTCATCGACAACCTGCCAGGGCTGCCGGACAACCTGTCGTTCAATGGTCACGACCGGTTCTGGGTGGCACTGTATGCCCCCCGCAACGCATTGCTCGATGGCACGGCCGCACATCCGTTCGTGCGCAAGATGATCGTGCGGGCCATGACCGTCTTGCCCAAACCCGTGGAAAAACGCGGGTTTGCCCTCGGTCTGGACCTTGAGGGCAAAGTGATCGCCAACCTGCAGGACGGCAGCAGCGACAATTACTCGCCCATCACCACGGTGCGCGAGTATGGGGACTGGTTGTACTTCGGTTCGCTGAAAGCGCAGAACATGGTGCGATTGCCTTTGAGCAAGGCATTGCAATGAGCAGTACCCCTCTCTGAATCACCGTACCCCCCTGTGGGAGCGGGCTTGCTCACGAAGACGTCAGCACATTCAACATCGACATTGACTGGCTGGCCCAATTCGCGAGCAAGCCCGCTCCCACAAGGACAGCGTTCAGTTCACCGGGATATTCGGGCTGGGTCATGAGGGCACCTCGTTGAGAGCCGTAACATCGGTCTCTGAGCATTCGAGGTGCCGTTTTTTGTGCCGTTCCAACTGTTCAGCCACCGGTCGTCGGTGGCAGGCTGGTGGGTCAGGACGACGAGCCAAGTTGCTTGACGATCTTGTCCTTGACCTCCAGGCGCTTCGCCTTGAGCTTCGTCACCGTGTCATCGCTGGATTTGGCCTCCTCTGCTTTCACCACTTCGGCATCCGCCTGGGAATACTTGTTAAGCAGTGAATCCAGTAACGGATCCTTGGTGCGTTTCTGCTGGACTTCTTCCTTTGAGCGTTTCAGATCCTGATAAAGGTCATGGGGCACCGGCATGGAACACCTCCGTTTGTTGATCGGCAGCGAATCGCGATCAATTGCGTTCACCAATTATCAGAATGGCCTCGGTTAGCCCGTTCTGTCGACCACCCGTCAGACCAGCGGTGCCCGTTCGTCGTCCTGTCTCAAATGCGATAAAACCTTGCCTGCGCCGGCGCTTCCACCGGTTTCAGCCGTTAAGCACCGTGCGCACCATTTGCCTGAGTGCTTCGGGATTGTAGGGCTTGCTCAGCAGGTGGGTGTCGGGGCTGAGCTGGTGATTGCGCGAGATGATGTCGCGGGTATGCCCCGAGGTGAACAGCACGGCCACCGGTGGTTCCTGCACTTTCGCCCAGGCCGCCAGATCCGAACTCTTGATCAGGCCGGGCATGACCACGTCGGTGAATATCAGGTCCACCGCCAACCCTTCCAGCAACATTTGCATGGCGACGTCACCATTGGTGGCCGTGAGGATCTGATAGCCCTCTTCGCGCAACAACTCCACCACCGAGACCCGCACAGCCTCGTTGTCTTCGACCACCAGGATGCGTTCGTGCCCGCCCCTTTGCGGCACATCAGGGCTCACCGTTTCACCGGGTGCCGCGCGCAAGGTGCGCGGGAAGTACAACTGCACCCGAGTCCCCTGCCCCACGTTGCTGGCAATTTCGATATGACCGCCACTCTGTTTGACGAAACCAAACACCATGCTCAAGCCCAATCCGGTGCCCTGACCATCGGCCTTGGTGGTGAAGAACGGCTCGAACGCCTGGGCCAGCACCTGCGGCGACATGCCAACGCCGGTGTCTGTCACGGACACCCGCACATAGTCCCCGGCGGCAATGCCCTTGCCGACGCAAAACCTGCGATCCAGGACGATGTTGTCCGCACAAAGATCAATGGTCCCTTCACCCTGCAGGGCGTCCCGGGCATTGATCGCCAGATTGAGAATGGCGTTTTCCAGTTGATTGCGATCGACAAACACATTCCACGAATCTTCGGGTGCCGTCATCTGCACCTGAAGGGTTTCACCCAAGGCACGCTGCAACAGTTCCGCCAGGCCATCGAAAATCTGCCGCAATGTGAAGACCGCGGGCGACAACGGTTGGCGACGGGCGAATGCAAGCAATTGCGAGGACAGCTTGGCACCGCGTTCGACGGCGGCAATCGACGCCGAGACCCGGCGCTGCACATTGGCGTTATTCGGCTCATGGCGTGCCAACAGGTGCAGGTTGCCAGCGATCACTTGCAACAGGTTGTTGAAGTCATGGGCCACACCGCCAGTGAGGCCACCGATGGCTTCGAGTTTCTGTGACTGGCGCAGTTGTTCTTCCGCCGCCAGCCGCGCCTCGACCTCATCGGCCACCCGCTGCTCCAGGTTGCGGGTGAACTTGAGCAGAGATTCTTCGGCGGTCTTGCGCTCGTGAATATCGATCAGCACGCCGGGGAACCGAAATGCCTCCCCCTGCTCATCGAATTCGCAGCAACCGCTGGCGAGCACCCAGAAGTAACTGCCGTCGGGACGCTGGATCCGGTACTCGACGTTGTAGGGTTCGCCAGTCTCGACCGACAGTGCGATCCGTTCCTGGACCCAGCTACGGTCGTCCGGATGGATCCGCCCTTCGACGATTTCCTGTGACAGGTTGCCCAAGTCTTGCCCGGGTGGATAAGAGAACGTGCGAGCGAAGCGCTCATCACCCGACAGCACGTTGGTCTTGATGTCCCAGACAAAGGAACCGAGCAAGGCACCGGCGTTCAACGCCAGGCGCACCCGCTCGTTATCCGCTCGATAAGCGTCTTCGGCCGCCTGACGCCGGCGTTCGGAAATCACCCGCTCCGTGGTTTCCACCACCATGCCCATGACCCCGGCCGGGCGCCCGTCATCGTCGGCCACCGGACTGTAATAGAGGTCGAGCCAGACATCCTCGGGAACGCCGTCGCGCAGCAATACCAGGACTTTATTGCGATAGGACAAGGTGTCGCCTGCCAGGCAGGTATCCACCACGTGGCGATTGAATTCGGCGACTTCTGGCCAACCCAGCTCCACCGCAGCCCCCAGCAGGTACGGATGACGCCCACCGGCAAACTTGGAGTAAGCGTCGTTATAGATCATGTACCCGGACTGGCCCCAGAGCATCACCATCGGCAGCGGGGACGCGAGCATCAACTGCACCGTGCTGCGCAGGCTCCTGGACCATGAGTCGAGTGGGCCAAGTTCGGTCAGGCTCCAGTCGAACGCACGAATGCGCCCGGCCATTTCGCCGTTCCACCCGGAGCACCCGTGGCTATCCTCTAGAAACTGCATGACTTGGCTCTATCCCGGTCATTTGCATCCGTTTGTTTCGAGCATCCTGCACGCTATTCGTTTCATAGAGGTATAGCTGATTCTGAGGCTTCCTTGTCGAGCCTGGAATCTGTGGCCAATAGAGATTCCTGTGGGAGCGGGCTTGCCCGCGATAGCAGTGTCCCTGCCGCCATATTTGTTGAATATGCTGACGTATTCGTGGGCAAGCCCGCTCCCACAGGGATCTCCAGTGATTGAAAATCCTTGGTCGTCAAATTCCGGTGCTTTAAACCTCAATCAAGTGCTTGAGCGGGTTGTAGCTGCTTTTCAGGGTGGCCGCGACATCCAGAATCGCCTTCTCGATGCCATTCAAGTGCATGCAGGTCAGCTCGATGGCCGCGCTCTGGTTGCCCGCTTCGATGTACTCGATCAGCCGCAGGTGCTCGTCGTCGCGGCAGGCTTCGTGGCTGTCGTCATCCAGCGCGGCGGCGTACAGCGACGCCCGGGAAATCAGTTTCTGGAACCAGTCGAGCAGCACCGGGTTGTTCAGGCTGCGGGCCAGTTTGATGTGGAACTCGCCGAGCAGGTGAATCAGCCGTTCGTGATCACCGCTTTGATGCGCTTCATCCTCCAGCAACAAGTGATCGCGCAGGTCCTGGGTCACCGCCGTATCGCGACGACGGCACAGTTCGCTGACGATACCGATCTCGACCAGACGCCGGGTTTCGAATAGTGAGCGGATCTCCTCGTCACTGGGCAATGACACCGATGCACCTTTATTGGGCTCGGTGGTGACCAACCCATCGGCCTCCAACTGCTTGAGCGCAGCCCGCACAGACGTGCGGCTGACGTTGAACAGCTCGGCCAGCGAGGCTTCGCCCAGCTTCATCCCCGGACGCAACGAGCGCTTGCTGATCGCCTCGTAAACCCCTTGGTAGACGCGGTCGACCGTGGTTTCCAGTTTCTTTTCCGTCATTCATCAACTCCTTGCGCCCTGTGCAAACAACCCTGGCGAATGATCAGCCTTTGAAAAAGGGGCTTGCACGAGCAGATTAATCCGGGTATTTCTAAATTGCATCCAGATTTTGCATACAATAATTAGAGGAATGCACCATTATGGGTCATCCAGTTGCAATTGAAGTGCGAAACGTCTCAAAGCGGTATTCCGACGACCCCGGGCTGGCGCCAGCCCTCGACAATGTTTCTGTCGACATCGCCGACAACGAATTCTTCACCCTGCTCGGCCCCTCGGGCTGTGGCAAGACCACTTTGCTGCGCACCATTGCCGGCTTCGAACACGTCAGCGACGGTGAGATCCGCCTCGCGGGCGAGCCGGTCAACGATTTGCCGCCGTTCAAGCGTCGGGTCAACACGGTGTTCCAGAGTTACGCGCTGTTTCCGCACATGAGTGTTGCGCAGAATATCGCCTTCGGCCTCGAGATGCAGGGTCTTGATCGCAAACTGATTCCGCAGCGCGTCGATGAAATGCTCGCGCTGGTGCAAATGCAGCACCTGGCCCGGCGCAAACCGGCCGAGCTGTCCGGCGGCCAACAGCAGCGTGTGGCTCTGGCCCGGGCCCTGGCGCCGAAACCGAAAGTGCTGTTACTGGATGAACCGCTGTCGGCCCTGGACCTCAAGCTGCGCAAGGAAATGCAGGTCGAACTCAAGCGCGTGCAGAAAGAAGCCGGGATCACCTTCATTTTCGTTACCCACGATCAGGAAGAAGCCCTGACCCTGTCCGATCGCATTGCCGTGATGTCCGCCGGCAAGATCCTGCAAATCGGCACGCCCAACGAGATCTACGAGCGCCCACAGCATCAGTTCGTCGCACAATTCATCGGCGACATCAACTTCCTCCCCGGTCATCTCAAGCGCGGTCAGCAGAACGAAAACCTCTTCGTGCCTAACGGCATGCCAGTGGAAATCCCCTGCCAGGCCCAGGGCTTTGCTGGCAGCAAGGTGCAACTGGCGTTCCGCCCCGAGCGTTCGCAACTGGTCGAGCCGACGCAGCCGCATCACCTGCGCGGCGTGATCGAGGCCGTGCTGTATGTCGGCACGGCCACGCTCTATCAATGCCGCTTGAACAATGACATCCAGGTCATGTTGCGCGAGAACAACGAAGGCCTGAACCACGGGCGGGTGGTGGGTGATCGCGTCGCGGTCAACCTGCCGCCCCACGCCTGCCTGTTGATGGAGGCCTGAGATGAGCGTCAGCAGCACTTCCCCAGCCCTCAACCGTGCGCTGCTGCTCAGCCCGGTGGTTCTGACCCTGCTGGCCCTGATCGCCATTCCACTGGGCATCATGGGCTACATCAGCCTGTTGCCACGCAACGTCTACGGTGGCGTCGACTGGCAGGCCAACTGGCAATTGCAAAGTTACGTGCAGCTGTTTTTCCAGGAAGGTTTCGACGGTGAACTCGAACTGAACTGGGTCTACGCCCAAGCGTTGTTGCGCTCGGTGTTCCAGGCCGGTGGCACCACAGTGTTGTGTTTCCTGTTCGGTTTTCCGGTGGCGTTGTGGATGTCGAGCCTGACACCCCGTCGGCGCAACCTGATGGTGTTGCTGATCACCATCCCGTTCTGGACCAACCTGCTGATCCGCAACTATGCGTGGCTGATCATCCTGCGCGAACACGGCTGGGTCGCCCAGAGCCTCAACGCGCTATTCCCGCAAGCCGGTGGCATCACCCTGCTCTACAACGACTTCGCGGTCAGCGTCGGCCTGGTCTACAGCTTCCTGCCATTCATGATCCTGCCGATCTACTCGACCCTGGAAAAACTCGACTGGCGTCTGGTGGAAGCCGCCTACGACCTCGGTGCCAACCGCTGGCACGCGTTGCGCCGGATCATCCTGCCGCTGTCGATGCCGGGCGTGATTGCAGGTGCCTTGCTGGTGTTCGTGCCAAGCCTGGGTGCGTTCATTACCCCGGCGATCCTCGGCGGTGGCAAGACGTTGATGATCGGCAACCTGATCCAGCAGCAATTCGGCACTGCGCGCAATTGGCCGCTGGGCAGTTCGCTGTCGTTCCTGTTGCTGGGGATCATGTTGCTGTCCCTGGTGCTGTACGCCCTCTATAGCCGCAATGCCGCCAAGACCCTGCGTCGGGGAGCCCAAGCATGATTGCCCTGCACCTGAAAAAACTGCCCCTGACCCGTGAAGTCAGTCTGCTGATGCTGGCCTATCTGTATCTGCCGATTTTCGTGTTGATCGCCTACAGCTTCAACGCCAACCGCTCGGCGACGGTATGGACCGAGTTCTCGTTCGCCTGGTACGGACGCATCCTGGCCAACCCGTCGATCCAGACCGCGGCACTGAACTCGATCATCGTCGCCAGCATCGCCACGGTCTGCGCCACGGCCATTGCGTTGCTCGCGGCGCTGGCGACTTACCGGCCGTTCTACGGACAGAAAATGGTCGAGGGCGGGATCAACCTGCCGCTGATCCTGCCGGAGATCGTCACAGCCGTCGCCACCCTGCTGCTGTTCATGGCGCTGGGGATCAAGCTCGGTTTGCTGACGGTGATCGTCGCGCACATCGGCTTTTGCATTCCCTTTGCCTACCTGCCGATTCGTGCACGGCTCAACGACCTGGACAAGAGCCTGCTGGAAGCGGCGAACGACCTGTACGCCAACCCGTGGCAGGTGTTTCGCCGGGTGACCTTGCCGTTGCTGTGGCCGGCGGTGCTGTCCGGTTCGGTGTTGGCGTTCGTGGTCAGCCTCGACGATTTCATCATGACTTTCTTCGTCGCCGGGCCGGGTTCGACGACCCTGCCGGTGTACATCTTCTCGGCGATCAAGGCCGGCGTGACGCCGGAGATCAATGCGATTTCGACCCTGATGCTGGTGATTTCCATCGTGCTGGTGGTGCTGGCCTTCTGGCTGGGACAGCGCGGCAAACAACAATAAGCCTGGAGACGTCTTTATGAGCAAGAAAGTGAAAAGCCCCCGTTTTGCTGCTGCCAGTTTCGCCGTTGCCGGTCTGGCCTTGAGTTGCTTCACCGCGTTCACTGCGTTCAGCGCCCAGGCCGCCGAGCCCAAGGAACTGTTCTTCTACAACTGGACCGACTACTACCCGGTCGACCTGCTGGCCAAGTTCGAAAAGGAGACCGGGATCAAGGTCACCATGGACGGCTACGACAGCAACGAAACCCTGCTGGCCAAGTTGCAGGCCGGCGGCGCCGCGTATGACGTGATCGTGCCGTCCCAATCGATCATGCGCACCCTGATCAACCAGGACCTGCTGCTGGAAATCGACGCCTCGACCCTGCCCAACTTCCAGTACGTCAAACCGGCGTTCCGCGACCCGGGCTTCGACCCTGGCCGCAAGTTCTCGGCACCGTACCTGTGGGGCACCACCGGGTTCTCCTATGACAGCGCCCGGGTGCCTGGCGGCAAACTCGACGACTCGTGGAAAGAGTTCTTCGAGCCACGCAAGGAACTGCAAGGCCAACTCGCCGCCCTCGACACCTCCAGCAGCGTGATCAACGCCGCCAGTCACTACCTGAATGTCGACGAATGCAGCGAAAACCCGCAGGACGCCAAGCGCATCCTCGAACTGCTGCAAAAACAGAAACCCTTCCTGAAGATGTACAGCTCGGACAACACCGTCGACCGTATGGCCTCCGGTGAAGTGATCATGATGCAGAACTGGAACGGGTCTACAGCGCGGGCCACCTTGCAGAAGAGCACCATCAAGTACGTCTACCCCCGTGAAGGCCTGGCGATGTTCCAGGACAACTTCGCCGTACCGAAAAGCGCGCCACACCCCGGCAACGCGAAGATCTTCATCGACTGGATGATGAAACCCGAGAACGCCGCCGCCGTGTCCAACGCCATCGCCTACGACAACGGCATCCAGAGCGACAAGCTGATCGACGCCAAATGGCGGGTGATGGATGCCATCAACATGCCCGATGAATTCGCCTCGCGCCTGCGTCCGGAAAAGGAATGCAGCAACAAGGCGCGTGAGCTGCAGGACCGAATCTGGGCCAAGCTCAAGGGCTGATTGTTTGACTTGAAACCGAGTCGCGGCCATCGCGAGCAAGCTCGCTCCCACAGTGGATCTTCGGCGTTCACAAAGTCCCTGTGGGAGCGAGCTTGCTCGCGATGAGGCCCGTCCAGACACCACAAAAATTGAGGTTTGCAATGAATCAACCCCGCTGGCTGCGCAACGTGCGCCCCTACGGCGCCCCCGCCGAAGACCTGCTGATCGAAAACGGCCGGTTCACCCTGCGTCGCCCGGCCTCGACTACCGAGCTGCTCACCACCGACATCGACGGCCAGAACCAACTGCTCACTCCCGCCCTGGTGGAAAGCCACGTACACCTGGACAAAACCCTCTGGGGTCAACTGTGGCGCCCCAACAGCGCCGGCCCGACCCTCAAGGACTACATTGCCAACGAAAGGCGCATTCTGCGTGAAGTCACCACCCCCATCGCGCAACGGGCCGGTGCCCTGCTGGAAAACTGCATCGCCCGTGGCTCGCTGACCATGCGTTGCCATGTCGACATCGACCCGGAATTCGGCCTGCGTCATGTCGAGGCCATGCAGCAACTTCGTGAAAACTACCGCGACCTGATCGACCTGCAACTGGTGGTGTTCCCGCAAACCGGCCTCATCAGCCGCCCCGGCACCGCCGAGCTGATGCGCGAAGCGATGGCCCTGGGTGTGGAGAACGTCGGTGGACTGGACCCGTGCGGTATCGACAATGACCCCATCGCACAACTCGATTTCGTCTTCAAACTGGCCAGCGAGTTCGACCGTGGCGTCGACATACACCTGCACGACAAGGGTGAGCTGGGCCTGTGGCAGATCGCCCTGATCGCCGACTACACCGAGCGCTTCGGCCGCGAAGGCCGGGTGATGATCAGCCATGCCTACTGCCTGGGGATGTTGCCGTGGAGCCAGGTCAAACCGGTGGCCGAGCGCCTGGCAACGCTGGGTATTTCGCTGATGAGCTCGGCCCCGGCCGATTGCGCGGTGCCACCGTTCCTGGCCCTGCGGGAAACCGGTGTGAATCTGTGCCTGGGCTCGGACGGCATTCGTGATGCCTGGTCGCCCATGGGCAACGGCGACATGCTGGAACGGACGATGTTGCTGGCGTTCCGTTTCGATTTGAACAAAGACGAGGAACTGGCGGCAGCGTTCGAAGCGGCGACCGTCAACGGCGCCCAAGCGCTGGGTTGCGAAGCCAATCGCCTGGAGATCGGCCAAGCGGCGGACTTCTTGCTGATGCCGGTGCAAACACTGGGTGAAGCCGTGGTTTCGCGGCCGCTGCGTCAGGTCTATCGCGCGGGTCAGTTGATTGCTGAGGGTGGCCGTTTGCTGGAAAGCCGCCTGTGAAGCGCATCGGCTTGCGGGCCAGTTGCGTGGTCGGCTTCGATGGCACGCAGCATGTGCTGTGGCGCGACGGCGAAGTGGTGTTCGAAGGCTCACGCATCGAGTTTGTCGGACGCGGTTATCCGGGGTCGGTGGATCAATGGATTGATTACGGCAACGCGCTGATCGGTCCCGGCTTCATCGATCTGGATGCCCTTGGCGACCTCGACTCCACGGTACTGACCCTGGACAACGGCGACGAAAGCATCATGGGCCGGATGTGGTCGGCGGAATATCTGGCGCGTGGATCGCGGGAAAGCTACAGCCCCGAAGAAGAAGTCTTCAAATACCGCTACGCCTTCACCCAGTTGATCCGCAATGGCATCACCACAGCCATGCCAATCACCTCGATGTACTACCGCGAGTGGGCCGAGACCTACGACGAATTTGCGGCGTTAGCCGGTGTGGCGGCCGAGTTGGGGCTGCGCACCTACCTCGGCCCCTGCTACATGAGCGGCATGAGTTACTGGCAGGCCGATGGAACCCTGGCGCACCACTGGGACGAAGCCCGGGGCATGGCCGGACTCGATGCCGCTGAACGGTTTTTCCGGGATTTCGATGGCGCGCATAACGGTCTGATTCGCGGTGCGCTACTGCCCGATCGCATCCAGACCTGCACCCCCGCGTTGCTGCAACGCACCGCCGCGCTGAGCCGGGAACTGAACGCGCCGATGCGTTTGCACTGCTGTCAGGGTCTCGGTGAAGTGGCGATGGTCGAGCAACTGCGCGGCACTTCGCCACTGGGCTGGTTGCAGCACCTGGAGCTGCTGACCCCGCGCAGCCTGCTGCCCCACGGTATCTACACCCGAGGCGATGATGACCTGCAACGGCTGGTGGATGGCGGCACAAGTCTGGTGCATTGCCCGGTGGTGTTTGCCCGGGACGGCGAGGCGCTGAATTCGTTTGGGCGCTATCGGGCCAAGGGCATCAACTTCGCCCTGGGCACCGACACCTGGCCGGCGGACTTGCTGGACAACATGCGCCAGGGTTTGAACATCGCCCGGCTGATGGAGGGCGGTAACGACCTTACCAGCACGCTGGATCTGTACAACGCCGCGACACTCGGCGGTGCCAAGGCGCTGGGCCGCGACGATATCGGTCGCCTCGCACCGGGCTGCAAGGCCGATATCACTGTGTTCAACCTGCGCGGGATGCACCTGGGGCCGCTTTTCGATCCGCTGAAGAATCTTGTTCTGGCCGGCCGCGGCGATGACTGCATCGCCAGCTATATCGACGGCCGCTGCGTGATGCACGACGGTCAGGTCCAGGGCGTCGACTACCCCGCCCTGCAACGCCAGGCCCAACGCCAATTCGAAAAACTGATGCGCAGTCACAGCGACCGGGCCTTTGGCCAACCGGACTGGAAAAGCCTGTTCCAGCCGGCCATCCCGTTCGCCGACGACTACAGCGCCCACACGCCACTGAGCGCGATCGATCCACTTCTTTAGAGATTTCTGCTCATGCAAAGCTTCGATTTCAGCACCCTGAGCCCACGGGACAAATACAAGATTCTGATCGGCAGCGTCGTGCCACGGCCAATTGCCCTGGTCACCACCGTCGACGGCGAAGGCCGGGTCAACGCGGCGCCGTTCAGCTTTTTCAATGCGCTGTCGGCCGATCCTCCCATCCTCGCCCTGGGCGTGGAAAATTACGGCGACCAAAGCCCCAAGGACACCACCCGCAATATCCAGCTCAACCAGGAATTCACCGTGAACATCGTCAGCGACGCGCTGGTGGAAGCCATGAACGTCTGCGCCGTGCCCTTCGCCCCCGGCTTCGACGAATTGACCGCCGCCGGCCTCACCGCCATCCCCGGCACCACGGTCAAATGCCCGCGTATCGGCGAAGCCCCGGTGGCGCTGGAGTGTCGGCGGATGATGGCGCTGTCCATCGGCCAATCCCGGGAGATCATCTTTGGTGAAGTGTTGATGGCGCATGTGCGTGACGAATTGATCGACCCGAAAACCCTGTACATCGATCAGTTGGGGCTTGATGCAATTGGACGGATGGGCGGGCATGGGTATGCGCGCACGCGGGATTACTTCGACCTGCCGACACGCTCGTTGCAAGCCTGGACGGATGCACCGGGGGGTGGGGAGCGGTTTTGGCCGCTGGCTAAATAACAGGCATTAACACAAACCCTGTGGGAGCGAGCTTGCTCGCGATAGCGGTCTGTCAGGCAACGCAGATGTTGACTGTGAAACCGTCATCGCGAGCAAGCTCGCTCCCACAGGAATTGCGGTATCAGTGAAAATCCCGGCTACGCACAGTGATCCCATCCAACAACGAACTCAGATCACTCAAGCGCCCGGCAATCAGATGCCGCACCTCGCCCTCCTTCTCCCAGCGCCCATCGACCTTGAGCAGCTGCGAGCCGACCAACACCTGGCGTTGCCGCTCGGCCAGGTCGCGCCAGACCACCACGTTGACGTTACCGAACTCGTCCTCGAGGGTGACGAACGTCACGCCGCTGGCGGTGGCCGGGCGTTGCCGGCCGGTGACCAGCCCGGCGACGCTGACCGGCCGACCGTGCTCGACGTCCAGCAATTCTTTCGAACTGCGGCAGCGCCGCGCCTTCAACTCACCACGCAACAGGGCCAGCGGATGCGGCCCGAGGGTGGTGCCGACACTGGCGTAATCGGCTTGCAGGTCTTCGCCCACGGTGGGCTTGGGCAACGCCACCGCGTCTTCCTCCTGGCGCGGCAGGCCGGCAAACAAACCCAGCTGCTTTTGTACCCCGGCCACCTCCCAGCGTGCCCGATGCCGGTCGCCGGCCAGGCCACGCAACGCGCCGGCATCGGCCAGTTGCTCCTGGGCACGGGCATCGAGCTGCGCCCGCTCGCCGAGATCGGCGATGTCGGCGAACGCGCCTTTCGAACGAGCCACTTCGATACGTCGGGCATCGTCCTCGCGAAAGCCCTTGATCATGCGTAGCCCCAAGCGAATCGCCGGTTGCGCAGCGCTGATCGGCTCCAGGCTGCAATCCCAGTCACTGGCACGCACGTCCACCGGGCGAACCTGCAAATGATGGCGCCGGACGTCCTGCAGAATCTGGTCCGGGCTGTAGAAACCCATGGGCCAACTGTTGATCAGCGCACAGGCGAAGGCCGCCGGCTCGTGGCATTTCAACCAGCAGCTGGCGTACGTCAGCAAGGCAAAACTGGCCGCGTGGGACTCGGGAAAGCCGTAGCTGCCAAACCCCTTGATCTGCTCGAAAATCTGCGCGGCAAACCCGGCGGTGTAGCCGTTTTTTTTCATCCCGGCGGCCAGCCGCTCCTTGTGCGGTTCGAGCCCGCCATGGCGTTTCCACGCGGCCATGGAGCGGCGTAGCTGATCGGCCTCGCCGGGGCTGTAGTCGGCGGCGACGATGGCGATCTGCATCACCTGTTCCTGAAACAGCGGCACGCCGAGGGTGCGCTTGAGCACCACTTCCAGTGCCGGCGACGGATACACCTCCGGTTCTTCCTTGTTCCGTCGCCGCAGGTACGGGTGCACCATGCCGCCCTGGATCGGCCCCGGCCGAACGATGGCGACCTCGATCACCAGATCGTAAAACGTCTTCGGCCTGAGCCTTGGCAACATCGACATCTGCGCCCGGGACTCGATCTGGAACACGCCGATGGTGTCGGCCCGGCCGATCATTTCGTAGGTGGCCGCATCCTCGGACGGGATGGTCGCCAGACTCAGGTCCAGGCCCCGGTGCCGGCGCAGCAGATCGAAACATCGGCGAATCGCGCTGAGCATGCCCAGCGCCAGGATATCGACCTTGAGCAGGCCCACTGCGTCGAGATCATCCTTGTCCCACTGGATGATGGTGCGCTCGGCCATGGCGGCGTTTTCCACCGGCACCAGACTGTCCAGCGGCTGCTCGGAAATCACGAAACCGCCGGGGTGCTGGGACAAATGCCGGGGGAAGCCGATCAACTGCCCCGTCAGGCTCAGCACCCGATGCAGCACCGGGCTCTCTGGGTCGAAACCGCCCTCGCGCAGCCGCTCCACGGGTGGCGTTTCATCGCTCCAGTGACCGCAGCAATCGGCCAGGGCGTTGATCTGGTCCGGCGGCAAGCCCAATGCCTTGGCCACATCACGCACCGCACCGGCGGCATGATAGGTGCTGACCACCGCCGTCAGCGCGGCGCGGGCCCGGCCATAACGCTGGAACACGTACTGCAAGACTTCTTCGCGGCGTTCGTGCTCGAAATCGACGTCGATGTCCGGCGGCTCGTTGCGTTCTTTGGAAAGAAAACGTTCGAACAGCAGCGTGGTGCGGTCCGGGTCGATTTCGGTGATCCCCAGGGCGAAGCACACTGCCGAGTTGGCGGCAGAACCACGACCCTGGCAAAGAATGTGCTGATCCCGGGCGAAGCGGACGATGTCGTGGACTGTCAGGAAATAACTTTCGTAGCCCAACTCGGCAATCAGTTGCAGTTCCTTGTCGATTTGCTTCAGCACCTCGACTGTCGGACCGTTTCCCCAGCGCCAGCGAATGCCCTCCTCGGTCAAATAACGTAGCCACGAGGTGGCTGTGTGCCCTTGCGGCACCAGTTCGCGGGGGTATTGATAACGCAGTTGGCCGAGGTCGAAGGTGCAACGCCGGGCAATGGTCAGCGTTTGCGCCAGCAAGGCTGGCGGGTAAAGCGCCTGCAGCACGTCGAGGCTGCGCAGATGGCGTTCGCCGTTGGGGTGCAGGCGCAGGCCGGCATCGGCCACCGGCAGGTGATGACGGATCGCGGTCATGGTGTCCTGCAAGGCGCGTCGTCCGCGAGCGTGCATGTGCACATCGCCACTGGCCACGGCCGGAACGCGCAATTCCCTGGCCAGTGTCAGCAGATCGCTCAGGCGTTGGGCATCGTCCTGACCGCGATGCAACTGCACTGTCAGCCACAGGCGTTCGGCAAAGACCTGCTTGAGCCAGAGGCCCTGTTCGAAGGCATCGACAGCGTCCGGCACCCATAACGCCAACAGCCCCGGCAATGATTCGCTGAAGTCTTCTCGCAGCACCTGATACTGGCCTTTCTGCGTGCGGCGCCGGGCGCGGGTAATCAATCGGCACAGCGCCTGATACCCCTCCAGGCTCTCCACCAGCAGCACCAGTTTCGGACCGTTCTCGATGCGTATTTCACTGCCGATAATCAGCGGCAACTCCACGGACTTCGCCGCTTGCCAGGCGCGAACGATGCCCGCCAGGGTGCATTCGTCGGTAATCGCCAGGGCTTGATAACCCTGTTTTTTCGCTCGCTGGAACAGTTCGAGGGCACTGGAGGCACCACGCTGGAAGCTGAAGTTCGACAGGCAGTGCAATTCGGCATATTCGCGGCTCATGCGAACCAGCCCTGCAACCACAACGGGCCGTCCTCACCGACCGCCCGGTAGGCCCAGCCCTGTTGGCCGGCACGGGTTTCGATCAGGTAATAGTCGCGGCGTACGTCGTCGCCGTCCCACCAGCCGGACTCGATACGCTCCGGCCCCATGAGGATGCGCGCCGAGCCCTGATGCACGGCCAACGGCTCGGTCAGCAGCCAGCCCGGCCGTTTCACCGCGGCCGGCACCGCGCAAGGCTGGCTGTCGGCACTGGCCTGCCACGCGCACTCGGGGCGGTGATCGGCCTGAAAGCGCAAGCCATGCACCGCGTCATCCCCCAGCCGTGCACGCAGGCGTTCGCGCAGTTGTTCCCAGGGCAAGGACTGCTGCGGGCGATCGTCGAACAGTTCCTGATGCTGGGGCACGAAGCTCGGCAAATCCTCGGCGCGCAAGCGAAAGCCGCGCACCGGTGCCTCGACCTGGACTTGCTCCAGCCGCCCCCGGGCCAGCTCGAAGAGCATCGCCGGATCGCGCTCGGCACTGAGCAGGCCGACCTTGATGACCGTATCCGGCAACCCGGCGTGCTCCAGATGCAGGTCGAAACGCTGTACGCCGCTGTCGCGACCGCAGAGGAACGCCGACAGGTCGCCCGTCAACCGGCGCAACGGAAACAGCAGGGCTTGATGGGACTGCACATCGAAATTGAGCTCGATACGCACATCGAAACGGTCCGGCGGCAGGTAAAACGCCAGCGCCAGCCGCCGCGTGCCAAGCAACGCATCCAGGTGCTTGAGCACCTGGGCCTCGAAACGCCGGGCCAGGCTATGTCGGGGCAACGCCTGCACCTGGCTCAAGGTGCGCAAGCCCATGCGCGACAAGGCCGTGGCGACCGGTGCTTCGAGGCCGATCCGGTCGACGGGCATTTGCCCAAGGTGATGCTGCAAGGCTTGATCGTCCGGCACCACCAGACCGTCATAGGCGTTGGCCAGCACCCGCGCCGCCACCGGGTTGGGCGCGGCCACGATGCGGTGCCGAAACCCCAGCTCACCGAGCTCACGGCGCAAAAGCGCTTCGAATTGCGGCCAGGCGCCGAACAGTCCCAGGCTGGATTCGATTTCAAACACCAGCGCCCGTGGGTAATGCACGCTGACCTGGGAACTGAAGCGGTAGGCCCAGGCGGCGAGAAACTGCTGCCAGTGTTCGATTTCGGCGGCGTCGTATTCGGTCGTGACAAAGCCTTTGCTCAAGGCCTGTGCCGCGCTCATGGACTGACCAGGACGCAAACCCAGCGCCCGCGCCGCACCGTTGACGGCCTGCAGCACCCGGCGCTGGGCCGGGCCGGTCAGCAAGGCCAGGGGCTCATCGGGGTCGACGCGCTGACGCAGTACCGCGTCCAGCGCCAATTGCGGGAAAACAATGCAGACCCAGCGCATGGCAACCTCAATGCCCCACAGCGAAGGCAATCGGCGCCGAACGGGCCAGGCCGCCGCGGCACTTGAGCACGCGCAGTTGTGCCGGTTGGGCATCGATGGCGATGCGCAAGGCCGCTGGCGAAGGGTTGATCGCTTCACCGATGGGGCGATAGGCGAAGGCCAGGGTCTGGCCGGTTTCCGCCGCCACCTGCAAGCGGCGCAAGGCGCGGTCGTCGGCCTTGGGTGGCCAGCACAGCACCGCGCCGCAACTGCCCGAACGCAGGCATTGCTCCGCGGCCCACAGCGCATCGCGCTCGCTGGCCTGGATGATCGACAGCTGACGCAGATCCACCCCGGCGCTCTGCCACGCCTGGGGGTACGGTACGTAAGGCGGCGCCACCAGCACGATGCGCTCGCCCGCCGCCGACAGCCGTGCCAGCGTCGGCCACACCAGTTGCAACTCGCCCACGCCCTGCCCGGCCAACAGGATTTCCGTCAGCGCCGCCTCCGGCCAGCCACCGCTGGGCAATGCGGCGTCCAGTGCAGCGTGCCCGGTGGGCTGCGGGCTGGCGGCCGGTGGCGCAGGCCGGCCCTTCCAGACCTGGCCGCCATTGAATAGCGTATCCAGCGCAACGACGGCACCCATCAGCCTTGCCTCACCAGACCACAGAACACGCCTTCGATGGCCAGGTCCTGATCGGCGTTCACAATGATCGGCTGGTAGGCCGGGTTGCGCGGCAGCAGGCGAACCACATCGCCGACCCGCTCGAAGCGCTTGATGGTGACTTCGCCGTCGAGCCGCGCCACGACGATCTGGCCGTTGAGCGCCTCGGGGTTGCGGTGCACACCCACCAGATCGCCGTCGAGAATGCCGTCCTCGATCATCGAATCGCCCCGGACCCGCAACATGTAGTCCGGCACCCGCGAGAAGATCGACGGATCAAGCAGCAAACGGCTGTGCACCTCGGCATCGGCACCGATCGGCGCACCGGCCGCCACCCGGCCAAGTACCGGGATGTCCAGCAACTCGGGACGCGGCGGCTGCCCGAGCAGGCGAATGCCCCGGGCCTGATGCGGGTTGACCTCGATAAACCCGGCTTCGGTCAGCGCCAGCACATGCTTGCGCGCCACGCTGCGGGAGGCGAAACCGAACGCCTCGCTGATTTCAGCGAGGCTCGGAGGCTGACCGTGCTCGGCGATGCGATCGCGGATGAAGGTCAGGATGGCGGTACGGCGGGGAGTCAGAGTCGTCATGGAGTACATTTGTACTCTTTCGGCTTTTTCCTGGCAAGGACCGTCAATCATCTGGTCGATAACCTGTGGGAGCGGGCTTGCTCGCGAAGGCGGTGGATCAGCCAATGAAGTATCGACAGACACACCGCTTTCGCGAGCAAGCCCGCTCCCACACTGGATTTCAGTGGCTCAAGGGGTCAGTTGCGCCAGATACGCCCACGGATAGATCCCGCGTTCATGGCCATCGCTGAAGACCAGTTGCAGGCCATCCCCCTGCGGGTGCAACTCGATCACCCGAACCCGCGCATCAACCCACTAAACCCTCCAGCGCCGTGACGACATCGGCAGGCAAGTACATCGCAGTAACTCCAGCCGCCTGACCCAGCGCTTCGAAGAACCGCTCCAGGTCACTGGCTTTCCATAAGCTCAAAGCGCTTAATCGCGCCTACGATTTTTTCAACGTCACTGTCTGTCAAATGATGGTGGCAAGGAAGAGTGAGCATTTCTCGGGACAAGCGCTCGGTATTGGGCAAAACAACCTGAGCTTGACTCTTCAACCAAGCTTCTTGCCAATGAATAGGTGTCGGATAATGAATAGCCGCTTGGATATCATTCTCGGCTAGGTAGCTTTGTAACCTGTCTCGGTGCTTGGACTGCACCACATAGTGATAGTAAGACCCGCCGGGCTTGCCACCACCAAGGTCTACTGTCGTCGCTGTCTCGCTAAGGGCCTGATCATAAAAAGCAGCGATTTCCCGTCGCCGCTTCATTGCATTTGATCATTTTGAGTACTCCTTGGCATGAGCGTAAAGGACACCAAAACAATTAACAGTGTGCCTACGGCACTGAGGATTGCCGTGAGGGAAAGGGTCTGGGAATAACCGACCATCCCGCCGACGATTCCGCTACCGAGAAAAATGAAGGGGTGCACGCCACTGGTAAAGAGCGTATCGACTGCCACCACTTTACCGAGGTCCTTTTCGGGAGACAGTGTCTGCATCGCTGTGGCCCAACCAGTCAACCAGGACGCTTCGACGATACCCACCAGGATCGCCCCCAGTATCGCCATCCAGGACGAGCTTCCCATGCCGAGTAGTGCCATCGCGCCAGCCAGGAACAAGCCACAGGTCACCGCAAGTCCGATCAGTCGTTCATGCCCGGAAACAAGCACCGTGATGATTGATCCAATGCACGCACCGAATCCCGAGGCGGCCAGACACACCCCCCACATTTCTTCGTTGAATCGATCGCTGATGGCATAGGGAGCGACGACCAGGAAAATCGGGAAACACAAGACGTTCACCACGAGGGTGGCCGCGAAGCCCAGCAAAAGCTTGGAGTTGCCGGTAACGATGGCAATGCCATTGACCGCCTCTCGGATCGAGAACTTCTCCTCGAACTCATGGGACTCCACATTGGGCAACATCGCCGTGTAAATGGCGGCGCAGAAGAATGTGAGACCATCGATCAAAATGCCCCAGACCGGATCCCAGAAAATGATGAATACACCCAGCGTCGCGGGAAACAGCACAGCGACCAGGTTGTCGACAAAGTTCATCGCACCATTGCCCGCCACCAGTGCTTGCTTGGGCAGCAATTTGACGAGCAGTACTTGAGCACACGGACGGGAAACCCCAATGCCGATGCCAAATATCAGGTAGGCAAAGACCAGGTACCACCAAGGCGTACCGGAGACGATCAGCGCCACTGCGGCCAGTTGCGCAACACCCCTCGCCGTGTCGGTGTAAATCAGTACTTGCTTCGGCGACTTTCGATCCGCCAGCAAACCTCCGACCAGGGCCCCGATCACGGTCCCTACCCCGACTGCCGCCATGACAAAACCGAATACTTCTCCTCCGTAGCCGGTCCGGACAAGCGCTATCGGCAGTGCGGCTAGACAAATAGCGTCGCCGGCCATCGAGAGACTTTGGCCAATGAGCAACTTGCGAAAAGACGAGACGCTCAGCGCTTCCGTATAAGGTGATAAGCGATCGGCGATAGAAATCATAAGTAATCCTCCTTGAGACCTATGCTTGCGTCCTGGTTTAAGTGCATAGCGAGCTTCAATCCCCCTCTCCGGATTTCGAGTTCTCCTCGACCGAGGATCGAGACCTTGAGCCGCTGTCCACGAAAGCGGTATGTCAGTCAATACTTCATTAGCTGACCCAGCGCTTTCGCAAGCAGGCTCGCACACATCAGATTGAGGCGGCTTCGGGGGTGAGTTGTGCCAGGTACGCCCATGCCCACGGATAAATCCCCGTTCATGCCCGTCGCTAAACACCTGTTGCAGGTCATACCCCTGAGCGTGCCGCTCGATAACCCGAAGACGCAGCGTCCTGCGCTCCTTACTCGAACAAAACGGACGATCAAAAAATGAGGCATACCGTTCGTCGCCTTTCTAAAAAAATCAGCATCTCAAAAAAATAAAAATCCATAAAAAAAGTAGAAACCGCACATTTACTCCTACAGAAACATTCTACTCAACATAGAAAGATCATTTCTGCCTGCCGAAAACTAAAACACAGTTTCAAAAAGGAATTCCACAGATCTACACTAGAAACCAACCACACTAGAACAAAACCAAAAAACCAAGGGTCCCAACTTCATGTAGGAGACATCTTAAAAGACCATAGGAAAACCCCTACAACATAAAATCCCCTCACTTGCATTTAACACTAAAATCAACCAACCATTGCAACATCACTTAATGCCAGATGGCAAACCACAAACGAAAGCAAAATAAAAAACAACAACCTTGGAAAACACCACTCAATGACTAAAAATATTTTACCCAGAGTGTTCTCCCTAACATCCATATTCATCAAAGAACAATTGAAAGAACCCATCGCCTTTTTCTGGATCATGATATCACCTTGTGCGATGTTTTATTTTTTTGCAACAACCAGGCAAGACCCCAACTATTTCTCCAGCAATTACATTACGATTTCAGCATGGTTTTATGCCTACATTTCTTCAAGTGTCGCACTATTCGGATTCGCTTTTTACATAATCGGAAGAAGGGAAAGCGGATTCACCCGATCATTTATTTACTCCAAGGAATCAAAACTGATTTTTCTGTTGTCGCACTTCATTGCCTACTCGTTAATATCGATATCTTATTGCGCAACCTTTTACTTAACGACCAAACTCCCATTTGGAAATTATGCCCTCAATGAACTACTGAATATCGCACTACGCTTTTACATCTGCTTTATCATGTTTTGCACTTTTGGGACTGCATTCTCATTGCTACCGATCAATTTTCAGAACTCGAACACCTTGCTTTCCATTTTTTCGTTCTGCATGTTGATCCTCGGAGTAATGAGTGCCAGCAGATCAAACCCCATCACCGACGCTTTGAACCTCGCAAACCCACTGACACTTGCAAGCCAAATAATGGAACAAGGCCTTGAATCCAACAAACTCATCACAGCTGCAATAGTTCTTTTATTTACTTTTGTACTGCACATAACTCTCAAACACCTAAGAATAAATCCCGTATGGAGTCGGTACTGATGAAAAAATTCACGGCACAAAACATTGACTTCTCCTATACAGACACCCCCCTCTTGACCCAGGCATCTCTTGAGGTTGCTCAAGGTGACATTGTCGGCATTCTGGGACCCAATGGATCTGGAAAAACAACTTTTTTCGATATCGTCTGTGACCTTAAAAAAGCAAAGTCCGGCTTCATAAAAAACGAATTCAGTCACTTTTTATACCTTTCTCAAATCATCTCCACTCCCCCACCGCTGCGTATGCGTGACATCTTTAAAATGGTGTCTGCGCTGTCATCAAACGAACCCATGACACAAGATAAAACCTTGAAAAAACTAAGTGCGTGGAGCCCTGCAATAGTTGGCCGATACCAAGACATATGGAACAAAAAATCATCACTATGTAGCTACGGAGAGACACGTTGGTTCTTTACTCTTTCTCTTCTTTCAATTTCTGCAGACTTTGTGATTCTCGACGAACCTACTGCCGGTGTAGATCCAGAATTTCGTCACTATATTTGGCAATGTCTTCACGCCGCTGCCAGGGAGGGCACCGCCATTCTGGTTTCCTCGCACAATGTTGATGAAATAATTAACCATTGTGATTATTTTTATATGATTAGTCAGCAACGCTTCAATCGCTTTAACAACGGTAGTGAGTTCATGCAAAAGTATGGGGTAAAGACTGTGGACGATGCGTTTATCCGAGCCGTTACTGAACCTGTATTCGCAACATAAACCACTGGAAGCGCACACGGGGAGCTGCCGCAGACAGCGACAACTCCCGATGAGGAGTGGAATTTGATTCAGTCGGTAAGTCCAGCCAGGTACGCCCACGGATAAATCCCCCGCTCATGCCCATCGCTGAAGACCAGTTGCAGGCCATAGCCCTGCGAATTCAGTTCGATCACCCGCACCCGGGCATCCACCAACGGCGCCATCCCCCGCAAACGAAACGCACGGCACTGCGAACACGGGCACTGACGACGCAGCTCGGCGTGGTCCAGCCACTGTTCGCGGCCATCGGGCCAGTTCAATCGCAGCTGCTGCCGACCCTGCGAATTACCCACCGCCAGCGGGTTCATTGCAGTTGACTCAAGGCAATGCGCACGGCCTTGCGCACTTCAGGGTCGCCGTCGTGTTGCGCGGCCTGCAATGCCGCGATGGCCCTTGGGTCGCTCAGTTCGCCAAGGGCCAACGCGGCTTCCTTGCGCAGGTTGCTGATGCGGTGGCCGAGGGTGTCGATCAGCGCATCGAGCGCAGGCACAAAACGCAAGCGGCCGAGGCTGCGGGTGGCGCGCAGACACACCTGCCAGTAATCGTCGCCCAAGGCGTCGATCAGGGCCGGGCCGGCGTCGGGGTGGCCGACCTTGCCCAGGGTGGTGGCGGCTTCTTCGCGGACTTGCCAGGCATCGTCCCGCAAGGCCTGGCGCAGGGCCGGCAGCACCTGTGCGTCAGACGCCAGGCCCAGCGCCCCGGTGGCGGCACGCCGCACGTCGGTGTCCGGGTCGGCGCTGGCCAGCCGCGCCAGTGCCGGCAAGGCATCGAGTTGCTTGAGCCAGCCGAGCACGCCCACCGCCTCGCGGCGCACACTGGCGCTTTCATCGTCCAGTGCCCGGGTAGCCGCGTCGGCGGCATCGGGGCAACGCAACTCGCGCAACGCTCGGAACGCGGCAATGCGTACGCCGATGTCGACATGTCCGGTCCACGGCAGAATGACCCGGCCCGCCGCTTCGCTCTTGAGCAGGCTGAGGCTTTGCGCAGCGGCCGCCTGCACCGCCGGGGATGGATCCGTCAGGGCCTGGCACAACGCTTCGACCACGGGCGCGTCCTCCCAGGCTTCCAGTAACCGCGCGGCTTCGGCGCGAACGTCTGCACTCGGGTCTTCGGCCAATCGATCGATCAACCACTGCAGGCCGTCCGGCTCTTCGAGATCGGCCAGCTCGATCAGTGCGATCCGGCGCACGCCGGGGTCGTCATCGGTCAGGCGCGGTTTCAGGGCAAGAATGTCGTCGTTATCGGTAACATCGAATAGAGAGGTCATAGGGCAAATCGCGGCAGTTTGTTTTCAGGGGGAAGTCCGAGCGGGTTCAGGCGCGGCAGCTGCCGACCGTCTTCGTGCCGCAGGAGTTCGAGGCAATGACGCTTGAGGTGCGAGAATTCCGGGCGGGTCACCAGTTCGGTGCTGCGCGGCCTGGGGAAGTCCAGACGCAGGTCTTCGATGATTCGGCCGGGACGCGAACTCATGACCAGCAAGCGATCGGCGAGGAACAGCGCTTCGTCGATGTCATGGGTGACAAACACCACGGTGGTGCGGATGCGCGTCCAGATGTCCAGCAGCAGTTCCTGCATGTTCAACCGGGTCAGGGCATCGAGGGCGCCGAAGGGTTCGTCCATCAGCAACAGGCGCGGACGATTGACCAGCACCCGGGCAATTTCCACCCGTTGCTGCATGCCGCCGGAGAGCTGGTCGGGCCAGCGCCCGGCAAAGCCTTCAAGGCCCACCAGCGCGAGGATTTCATCCGCCGCCTTGTGCCGGTCGACCTTGCCGACGCCGCGCATTTTCAACCCGAACGCTACGTTGTCACGCACCGTGCGCCAGGGAAACAGGGTGTGCTGCTGGAACACCATGCCGCGTTGTGGCGATGGCCCTGACACCGGCGCGCCATCCACGTTCAAGGTGCCGGTGCGCGGTTGCAGGTGGCCGGCCAGGGCGCCAAGCAAGGTGGACTTGCCGCAACCGGACGGCCCGAGAATGCACACGAACTGGCCAGGTTCAATCTGGCAATCGAGGCCCTGCACCGCTTCGAACGCCCCGTGGCCCTCGCCCAGGCTGATCGACAGCCCGCGTATATCGATACGCCCTTCCACGTGTTGAAAAACGCTCATCAGGCTTTTCCTCGCGGTCGATGCCAAGGCGTGAAGAGCCCGCCCAGGCGTTTGATCAACAGGCTGCTGCCCATCCCGAGCACGCCGATCAGCAACATGCCGACCACGATGTCGGCGTAGTTCTGGATGGTGTAGGACTCCCAGGTGTAATAGCCGATGCCGAATTGGCCGGAGATCATTTCCGCCGTCACCAGGCAGAACCACGAGGTGCCCATGCCGATGGCCAGGCCGGTGATGATGCTCGGCGCCGCGCCCGGAAGTACGACCTCCAGCAGGATGGCCCGGCGCCCTGCCCCGAGGCTTTTCGCCGAGGCGACCAGCCGTGGGTCGACGCCTTCGACGCCGTGCACGGTGTTGAGCAGGATCGGGAACAGGGCGCCGGTGAAGGTGATGAACACCATCGACAGTTCCGACGAAGGAAACATCAGGATCGCCAGGGGAATCCACGCCACCGCCGGGATCGGGCGCAGCACTTCCAGGGGTGGCAGCAATAGATCTTCGGCCCATTTCGAGCGGCCGATGGCCAGGCCCAGGGCCACGCCAATGATCAGCGCCGCGAGGTAACCGGCGAACACCCGGCCGAGGCTGCTGCCCAGGTGCTGCGCGAGTTTGCCGGAGTCGCCGAGGCCGAGGGCGGCTTCAATGACCGCCAAGGGTGTCGGGATGTTGGCGAAGGTGACCAGGCCAAGGTTCCAGTGGTGGCTGGCGGCGAGTTGCCAGAATACGAGGCAGAGCAGCAGTGAAGCGGCTCTGGGAATCCAGCGTGAATATGATCGGTACACAATTTTTCCTCTCAACCCACCTCCTGTAGGAGCGAGCTTGCTCGCGAAGAACGCCAACGATTACGCGCTCTGTCTGACGGATCGCGTTGTCCGGACGTTTTTCGCGAGCAAGCTCGCTCCTACAGGGGGCTGTGGTGTTTTGTCGGTTAGCGGGCGGCCACGGCCTGTGTGGTGGCATCGGCGAAGTCGAACACTTTGCCGCCCTGCGCCGTGGCGAACTGTTGGGCCTGACCTTTGAGCAGGAACGCACTCAGCTGCCCTTTCCCATCGGTGGCAAACCACGCCTGGTCCGCCAGCAACTTGATCCCGCTGTCGCTGGCCTGGGCGTACACCGCGCGGATGTTCTTGCCTTCCTGCTTGAGGCTGGCCAACGCGGCAAAGGCCGCTTGCGCCGAGGCGTACTGACGAACTTTCGGCTCGCCGCGCACCCAGATTTCCGCCACGTGACTGAAGTCGGTGATGGCTTTGCCGCTGGAGGCATCGACGGCCTTGAGCGGCGTCTGCTGGTAGTTCGCAAGCTGCGCGCTGTAGTCCAGGTTCGAGGCCTTGAAGGCGGCGCGGATGTACTGGTCGTCGATGAAGGTGTTGAGATCGAGACCACGATCGGCCTTCTTCAACAACTTGAGGGTATCGATGGCGGTGCCCACGGCCTGACGGTATTCCGGCTTCCAGCTCAGGTCGCGGGTCTGCACGCCGAGGGGGCCATGGAACAGGTAATTGACCTCGGCATCGACCCCGGTGACCCTGGCGATCAGCTCGCTGTATTTCTCAGGTTCAGCCGCCAGCAGTTGGTTGGCTTCGATACTCGCCCGCAGGTAAGCGACGACGATTTCCGGGTACTGCTTCGCATAGGCCTGATCGACCAGCGCACCGTGAAAGGTCGGCGCATTGGCCTGGGAGCCGTCATAAATCTTGCGCGCGAAACCACGGCTCGGGAACAGTTCGGCGAAAGGCACGAAGTCGGCGTGAGCATCGATCTTGCCAGCCTGCAGCGCGGAACCGGCGACTTCCGGCGGCTGGGCGATGATGTTCACGTCCTTGAGCGGGTCCCAGCCCTGGGCCGCGACGGCGCGAAGCAACAGGCCATGGGCGGTGGAAGCGAACGGCACGGAAATGGTCTTGCCCTTGAGTTCGGCCAGTGACTGTACGCCCGATGCGCTTGGCACCACGATGCCGTTGCCGCTGCCCTTGATGCTGCCCGACAGCACGCTGATAAACAGACTGTGCTTGCCTGCCGTTTCGAACGCGACACCGTTGAAGGCACCGGGGAAATCGGCCATGGCGCCGAAGTCGAGTTTGCCCGCCACCATCTCATTGGTCAGGGGCGCACCGCTTGTGAAGTTTTTCCACTGCACGTCGTATTGGGCGTCTTTGTAAGGGCCGTCGTGGGGCAGGTATTTGTCCAGCAGCCCAAGTTCGCGAATCAACAACCCGCCAGCGGCGCAGTTGATGGTGGTGTCCTGGGTGCCAATGGCAATGCGGATGGTTTCGGCCGAGGCCGACAGGGTGAATGAAGCCAGTACCAGACCGGCCAAAGCTGCACGCAACATCATGAGTGTTTCCCCTCGAATCATTTATTGGATGTTCGTCTCCGCCACGATCAGGGCGCGGTGGGAAACGAGGGGTGTTTTGAATCAGGCGTCCGGTGGTTGCCGGATGGCGTTTTGTTGTCTTGGCTGGCCTCTTCGCGGGCAAGTCGAATCGTCGCACCGCCGCTCCCACAGGTTTCGTGGGTGTAAGCAAGACCGGTGGCCGACAGAGACATTGTGGGAGCGGGCTTGCCCGCGATGGCGTCCTGTCAGTCAGCGCAATAAATAAGGGATCTCCACTTTCACGGCCCCGGTCGGGCAGTCCTTTTCACAGGGCATGCAGTACCAGCATTCGTCGAACGCCATGTAGGCCTTTTGCGTGGCCGGGTTGATCGCCAGCAGGTCCATCGGGCAAACGTCGACGCACACGGTGCAGCCTTTGTGGGCGATGCATTTGTCTTCATCGACCGTGACCGGTGCGTTGGAACGGAAGAAGATTTCCTGGGGTTGGTAAGCCATGTTCGGTCTCTCTTTTGTGGTCGGCATCAAGCCGCATCGGCACCGACCCGCAGCCGGTCGTAGGCCTGCATCTCGTCGGCATCCAGCGGGATGATGTAAGGCTCGACGGCTTTCTTGAAACTGCTCATCAACCCGTTTTCGTCTTTCTTCAAGTGGCAATGGCAGAACCAGTCGCGGTCGTTACGCTGCGGGTGATCGACGCGATAGTGGTAAAGCCCCCACCGGCTTTCGGCGCGGAACAATGAAGCGCGGGCGGCCATTTCGGCGCAGTCGCGGATCATGCTGACTTCCATGGCGCGCATCAGTTCGTGGGCGTTGTGGGCCTTGATCTGGTCGAGGTCGCGCTGGATATCGCTGAAGCGTTGCAGGCCGATCTGCATCTTCTTCGTCACTTTCGGCGGTTGCAGGTAGTCGTTGACGAAGCGCCGCAGTTTGTATTCGACCTGGGCCGGTGGCAGGCCGTGTAAACGGTCAAGCGGTGCGTAGACCCGTTGTTTTTCGGTTTCGATCTGCCGGGCATCCAGTGCCGAAAACTCGCGCCCGGCGACAAAATCCGCCGCGTTGTTGCCGGCGAACCAGCCATAGGTGAACGCGCCGAGCATATAGTTGTGCGGCACCGCGGCCATGTCACCGGCCGAGTACAAGCCCTTGACCGAGGTTTCGGCCTTCTCGTTGACCCACACACCCGAGGCCGAATGCCCGCTGCAAAAGCCGATTTCCGAGATGTGCATCTCGACCATCTGCGTGCGGTAGTCGGTGCCGCGATTGGCATGGAACTGGCCGCGACTCGGCCGCTCGTTGCTGTGCAGGATCTCTTCGATATTCTGGATGGTTTCCTCGGCCAGGTGATCGAGCTTGAGGAATACCGGGCCATTGCCGCTTTCCAGCTCCTGATGGAATTCCCACATCATCTGCCCGCTCCAGTAGTCGCACTCGATGAAGCGTTCGCCCTTGTTGTTGGCGGTGTAGCCACCCAAGGGGCCGGTGACATAGGCGCAGGCCGGGCCGTTGTAATCCTTGATCAGCGGGTTGATCTGGAAGCATTCCAGGTTCGCCAGTTCAGCCCCGGCGTGATAAGCCATCGAGTAGCCGTCGCCGGCATTGGTCGGGTTTTCGTAGGTGCCCATCAGGTAACCGGATGACGGCAACCCCAGGCGTCCGGCAGCACCGCAGGCGAGGACCACCGCCTTGGCCTTGATCACATGGAAGTCCGCCGTGCGGCAGTCGAAGCCCATCACGCCATTGACCGCGCCCTCTTCATCCGTCAGCAAACGGGTGCACACCAGGCGATTGGTGATGCTCACCCGCGCGCGCTTCAACTGCCGATAGAGGACTTTCTTGATGTCGTGCCCTTCCGGCATCGGCAACACGTAAGCGCCCATGTGGTGGACCTTCTTTACCGCGTAGTCGCCGGTTTCGTCCTTCTCGAACTTCACGCCCCAGCGGTCCAGTTGCTCGATGGTTTCGAAGCTGTGGGTGGCATAGGCGTACACCGCGGCCTGGTTGACGATGCCGTCGTTGGCGATGGTGATTTCCTTGGTGTATTGCTCCGGTGTCGAGTGACCGGGAATGATCGCGTTGTTCAGGCCGTCCATGCCCATGCTGATCGCGCCGCTGCGCTTGACGTTGGCCTTGTCGATCAGCAACACCCGCAGGTCGCGGTTGCGTTCCTTGGCCTTGATCGCCGCCATGGGACCGGCGGTGCCACCGCCGATCACGACGATGTCGTATTCCTGCTCCAACGTGCTGCGCGTCATGCCTGATCCCCTTTTTGCCGGTCGATCCGCAGGCGGTACTGGAAGGCATCGCCACGGTAGTAAAGGTGTTCGAAGTCCAGCGGGCGACCGTCGACATCATGGGTCAGGCGCTCGATGCGCATGATCGGCGAGCCGGGCTCGACGTTCAGCGCCCGGGTCAGGTCGCTGTCGGCCAGTACCGCATCGATGGCCAGATCGGCGTGTCCCAGGGCCAGGCCGCAGTCGTTTTCCAGGATCAGGAAGATGTCGCGGGTGACCAGGTCGGCTTTTTCCAGGCGCTCACCAATGGCCTTGGGCAGGTAAGTGATTTCCAGGGAAACCGGCTCGCGGTTGATCAGGCGCACCCGTTTGATCTGCGCCACGGTCTCGCCTACGACGACCTGCAAGCGCTCGGCCACCCGCTTGTCGGCGGCAATGAATTTGAAGCTGCGCAGACGGTTGATCACCTCGTAGCCGCGACCGGTCATGGACTCGGCCAGGCCTTGCAGGGTGCCGACGTTCTGGAAGGTTTTCGGCTTGGCGACGAAGGTGCCTTTGCCGTGGATCCTGAAAATCAGCCCTTCCTTTTGCAGGTCACCCAAGGCCTGGCGCACGGTGATGCGGCTGACCTTGAACAACACGCCGAGTTCGCTCTCGGAGGGCATCTGGCTGTCTTGCGGATATTCGCCGTCGAGGATGCGGGCGCGCAGCACGTCTCGCAGCTGTGTGTGCAACGGGACGCTGCTCAGGGATAGAACGTTATCGGTCATGGCAGATCACTTGTTATAACGAGTTATGACGTGATCTTAGAGAAGCGCTGTGCCGGATGAGAAATACTGTTTGCGCATAAGGTTAGATTCGACGCGATCCCTGTGGGAGCGAGCTTGCTCGCGAAAGCGCCGGCACATCCAGCATTCATACTGGCTGACACACCGTCATCGTCGGAACGCCGCCCGGAGCAAGCTCGCTCCCACAGGGGGTTATGTGTGGTCTGAAGGATCAGTGGCGCTTGAGGATCTGGTCCATCACCCAATCGGTCTTCAGCGCCTGCTCGGCCACGGCGGGGTGCTGAGCCTCACCACGAATATGCGCATTCATGCCCAATACGTGGTGCCACTGAATGTGCGCGTGATGCTCGATGTTCAGGCTGAGGTGCTCGTCGGCGTGCAACTCGACAGGGTGTTCATCGAACACTGAAAAGGTGATCCGGCCTTGACTGCCAATCACTTCGACACGGTCTTCGCGGCGGTCTGCAACGAAGTTCCAGCAACCCATCCCCAGTGCCCTGCTGGCAAACCGCCAAGTGGCGCTGACGGCATCTTCGGCCGCGTACAAACCGGCCTGCCGTGCGGTGAACCCGGCGACTTCGACGATATCGCCGAGCAGATACTGAAACAGGTCCAGGCCATGGCTGGCCAGATCGGCGAAGTAGCCCCCGCCGGCAATCGCCGGGTCGGTACGCCAGTTATCGGTTCCGTTCCGGTCCGCTGCCGATGGAGCTTTGGTGAGCGTCCAGGTCAAGTGCCGGACCTCGCCGATCCGCCCCTCCTCCAGCCATTGCCGCACTTGCCGGAAGCGTGGCAGCGAACGTCGGTAATAGGACACGAACAAATGCAGCCCGGCATCGGCAAACACCTGCTGCATTTCACGGCTTTGCCCGGCGTTCAGAGCCATCGGCTTTTCGACGCAGCAATGCTTGCCGGCGGCGGCCACCTGCAAGGCGTAAGCGTGATGACTGTCGGGCGGCGTGGCGATGTACACCGCGTCGACCTCGGGATCGTTGATCAACGCTTGCGCATCGGTGTAGACCCGCGCGATGCCGTGGCGCGCGGCATAGTCGGTGACGGCGTCCAGGCGCCGCCCCATCACCGCCACCAACGCCGATCCAGGCCCCTTGTAGAAAGCCGGCCCGCTTTTGCGTTCAGCGACACTGCCACAACCGATCATGCCCCAGCGCACCACGTTCATAGCTCTCCCTGATGCTTAGCCGATGCGCAACGCGCGCAGGTCCAGTCGACCGTCCTTGAGTGGCGGACACCAGTAGTAGCCACCGGTGATCGGACGGCTGATGCGGTACAAACCGTCGGTGATGCCGTCTTCCAGGCCACTCATGCGGCGCAGTTGAGCTTCGAAGGCGTCGAGGGAAAAGCCAAAGGCCAGGAACATCAGGCCGGCGCGGTCGCCTTCGATCCACGGCATCGAACGGCGCACCACGAAGGCTTCAGGCGCAAAGCTTTCCTGGGCAGTACGTTTGACGTGGGCGGAAACCGGCGCATCATCGATCTCTTCGTTGTCGCTCAAGCGGCGGCCCATGATGTTGTCCTTCTCATGGGACGGCATCGCGTGGAAGCCTTTGAGGTCATGCTGCCACTGCTGGATCGCGGCGAAGCTGCCACCCACCAGACCGTCGGCGCCTTCGCTCAACAGCGCGGCAGCGACAGCGGCTTCGTCGTGGGGGTTTTCGGTGCCGTCTTCATAACCGGTGAGGTCGTGGCCGGTCAGGTGGCGGAAGGTTTCGTTCATCTGCACCAGGCGCAGGGCCGGGGCGAGTGCGGCTTCGATGGCCTGGCTGCGATTGAGCAACTCACCACGGTCAACGCCGTGCAACCAGCACCACAGTGCGTGCTGCGTCGATGGGTTGTCGACGCCAACACCGGTCAACGCCGGAAAGGTGCGCAGGCCGTCGATCCGGGCGTGCAGCGCATTGACCAGTGATTCACCGAAGCCAGCGACAGCCGATTTCCCGTCCACCAGTTGCATCAAGTTGTCGAGCGCAACCGGCAATGCTTCGACGGATTCGAGCGCGAAGAACATATGGCGAGCTTGAGGCGGAACGGGGGTGGCGAGGATGCCCGGCTGGTAATAACTCATATGAACTCCTTGAAAAAGAGCATGGAGTTTAACCGGAGTATGAGGGTTTGTGTGCCGTCAGAGACCACAGAAGCCCCCTCGCCACAAAAAGAAGACGCTGCCCGCCAAAGCCAAACAAAGGCTAGGCTTTTCAGTTAATCGGCTTGCCCGCAGGGCTGTCCTCTTTTTCGGTGCCCGGTCAGCCGGGTGCACCTTTTTTGTTGTGCTCAAGGAGAGGTCAACACTAAGGCACCCCGCGTGGGCGGGTTGAGGGCATTGGGGACCAACAAGGGGAACTTCTGAGGCCATGACTGAAGACGTCGATGAATCCGCGAACCATCAACCTGTGCGGAAAAACGCTGAAATGAGTCATGACAAGCGCTGTTGAGGTCTGCTAAAACGTTTCATCAGTGCATCACCCAATCCAGAGGGGTAACGACATGACCACAGCCAATATTCTCGACAATCTGTTCCCGAGCCCCGCCGACATCCCGGAAAAGTACCGCCTTGACGGCCAGACCGAGCAGCGTGAGTACCTGGTCGATGGCAAACTGAGAACCTGGAACGGGCCACTGGCCCAAGTCCGCAGCCCGGTGTACCTGACCGGCGTCAATGGCGACGAGCAAGTGATCCTCGGCAGCACGCCGCTACTGGATGCCGACACCGCATTGACCGCCCTCGACGCAGCTGTCCGCGCCTACGACCGCGGCCAGGGATTGTGGCCAACCATGCGCGTGGCCGAGCGTATCCAGCATGTCGAAACCTTCCTCGGGCGCATGCGCGAGCAGCGCGACGCCGTGGTCAAGTTGCTAATGTGGGAAATCGGCAAGAACCTCAAGGACTCGGAAAAGGAGTTCGACCGCACCTGCGACTACATCGTCGACACCATCAACGCGCTGAAAGAACTCGACCGCCGTTCCAGCCGATTCGAACTCGAACAGGACACCCTCGGCCAGATCCGCCGCGTGCCAATGGGCGTCGCCCTGTGCATGGGGCCTTACAACTATCCGTTGAACGAAACCTTCACCACACTGATCCCGGCGCTGATCATGGGCAACACGGTGGTATTCAAGCCGGCCAAACTCGGCGTGCTGCTGATTCGCCCGCTGCTGGAAGCCTTCCGCGACAGCTTCCCCGCCGGAGTGATCAACGTCATCTACGGCAGCGGCCGCGAGACGGTCTGTGCGCTGATGGCCAGCGGCAAGATCGACATCTTTGCCTTCATCGGCACCAACAAGGCTGCCAGCGACCTGAAAAAACTCCATCCAAAACCACACCGTTTGCGCGCGGCGCTGGGCCTGGATGCGAAGAACCCGGGCATCGTCCTGCCGGAAGTGGATCTGGACAACGCCGTCAGCGAAGCGGTCACCGGTTCGCTGTCTTTCAATGGCCAGCGCTGCACAGCGTTGAAAATCCTTTTTGTCCACGAAGACGTGGTCGAGTCCTTCATCGAGAAATTCAATGCCAGACTGGCTACGCTCAAACCCGGCATGCCTTGGGACAGTGGCGTATCCCTGACGCCGCTGCCGGAATCGGGCAAGGTCGACTATCTGCACTCACTGGTGACGGACGCCGAGAGCAAAGGCGCCAAGGTGGTCAACCCCAACGGCGGCGAGGCTCGAGCGTCGTTTTTCTACCCGGCGGTGCTTTACCCGGTCACCCCGCAGATGCGCGTTTATCAGGAAGAACAGTTCGGCCCTGTCGTCCCCATCGTGCCGTACCGTCATCTGGATACCGTGATCGACTACGTGCTGGAATCGGACTTCGGCCAGCAGTTGAGCATCTTCGGCACCAACCCGGTCGCCGTCGGCCGACTGGTGGACACGTTTGCCAATCAGGTCGGCCGCATCAATCTGAATGCCCAATGCCAGCGTGGTCCCGACACTTATCCATTCAATGGTCGCAAGAACTCGGCCGAGGGCACCTTGTCAGTACATGACGCACTGCGCGTGTTCTCGATCCGCACCCTGGTCGCCACCAAATTCCAGGAGACCAACAAGGACCTGATCAGCGAAATCATCAGCGGCCGCAGTTCGAGTTTCCTGACGACCGACTACATCTTCTGAGGAGCGCAAGCCTGAGCACATCCAGAGCCCATTGGCTGCCACCGTTGCTGCGCCGACTGCTGCGTCCGTTGCTGGACCCGTATCGGCGCTATCGCCACGCTCGGGTGATTCACGCCGTACGCGTGTCGCTGGGGTTGCTGGCAACGATCCTGCTGACCACCGGCATCCATCTGCCCCACGGTGAGTGGGCGTCGGTAACGATGCTGGTGGTGATCGGTGGCTTGCAGCACCACGGCAACATCGGCAAGAAAGCCGCCGAGCGCGCCATTGGTACCTTGATCGGGGCCGGCGTCGGCCTGGCGTTGGTGGCACAACAGGCCTGGCTCGGGACGCCCTGGCTGACCTATTTCGCGATGTCGGTGGTCTGCGGGTTTTTCTCGTATCACGCCATCGGCAAGGGCGGTTACACCGCACTGCTGTCGGCGATTACCGTGTTCATCGTCGCCGGGCACGGCGACAACCCGGTCACCGACGGCTTGTGGCGAGGGGTGGACATCCTGATCGGCATCGCCCTGGCCCTGGCGTTTTCCTTCGCCCTGCCGCTGTACGCGGTTTACTCCTGGCGCTACAACCTGGCCGATGCGCTGCGAGATTGCGCGAAAATTTACGGGCGCATCATTGACGGCCAGGCCATCACGGCCGAAGAACACCTCAAACTCATGACCCGCCTGAACGCGGTGATGGTGCAGTTGCGCTCACTGATGCCTTCGGTGTCCAAGGAAGTGAAGATTTCCATGACTGACCTGGATGCCATCCAGCGTAACTTGCGCATGTGCGTCAGCACCCTGGAAATCCTCGGCAATACCCGGCCGGACGCCAATGACCCCGAGGCGATGACGCTCCTGCAAACGGCATTGAAAGCTGAACACCGGCAGATTCGCGTGCAATTGATCGGCATGGCCCGGGCATTGAAATCCGGCGCCTGCCAGCGGCTCGATCGCCCCATCAGTTTGCCGGCTGTCAGCCTCGACGCGCCGGTCTACAACACGCTGGACGGGTATCGCTTGTTGACTCAACAACTGGCCGCCAACATCGGCGAGATGCGCCAGCGGCTGGTCAGGAGCGCGCCGCACTGGAACATCTGATGCCTGTGTAGCGGCTTACGGCGTCACCGTGCGCCGAAATTTCAGCGACCAGCCTTGTTGCATGCCGGCAGCGGCCAGCAGAATCGCCGCGACTCCGATCCATTGCAGTGGCTCCAGGCGATGGCCGAAGGCAACCCAGTCGACGAAAATCGCTGCAATCGGGTAAATGAAGGACAGCGCGCCTGTCAGCGCAGTCGGCAGTTTTTGAATTGCGCCGTACAGCAACACGTACATCACACCGGTGTGCACCATGCCCAGCGTCACCAGGCTAGCCCACGCACCCGGTGCCTGCGGCAGTGTCGAAAAATGCGCGAATGGCGCGAGCAACAACACGCCGGTGCTGACCTGGATCAACGCGATCAAATGCGGCGGGGTTCCAGTCAGGCGCTTGATGATCAGCGCGGCAATCGCGTAGAGAAACGCCGCGCCCAACGCCAAGGCAATGCCCATCAGGTAATCGCCGCCGCTCTCGCCCTGGCCGCCATGGGCGCTGACAATGGCCAGCATCCCGAGAAACGAAACGCCCAGCCAGGCAAGTTTCTGCGTGGTGATTTTTTCATTGAGGAACAGCGCCGCCAGCCCTACCAGCATGAACGGCTGGACGTTATAAACGGCGGTGCCGATGGCAATTGACGCCCGGGAATAGGATGCGAACAACAACACCCAGTTACCGACAATCGCCACACCGCTGAGCACCGCCAGCAGGAAGGTCGTGCGGGTCAAAATGCCGGGGCGCAGAAAGCCGAAAGCTGCGCAAATCAACAGCAAGGTGCCGGCACCGAACAGGCAGCGCCAGAACACCACATCCAGCACCGGTTGCCCGGACACCAGTACGAACCAGCCGATGGTGCCGGAGATCAGCATGGCGGCCGTCATTTCGAACGAACCGCGGCGTAGGGTTTTGTCCATCATCAGACTCCTGTATTTGTGGCCAAAGTATGCCAAGGCACCCAGGCGCCATTCCAGAGCAAAAAGCAGGCTAAACTCTAGATCTGCCTTTTTTATCAAGGCTGTTTTGAAAAAATGCCTAACAGAGGTTTTCGCCATGACCGATGACATCGACCAGGTGCTGATCACGGCCCTGATGGAAGACTCGCGACGCTCGCTCAAGGCCCTGGCGCAAATCAGTGGCCTGTCCTCCCCCAGCGTTGCCGAGCGTCTGCGCCGCCTGGAAGAGCGTGGCGTGCTCAAGGGCTACACCGTTGAAATAGACCCGAAATGCTTTGGCTATCAACTCCAGGCCATCGTGCGTATTCGCCCGTTGCCGGGGCAATTGCAGGAAGTGGAACGGCAAATCATGGCCATTCCCGAATTCACCGAGTGCGACAAAGTCACCGGCGACGACTGTTTCATTGCGCGCCTGCATGTGCGCTCGATGGAACAACTGGACACCCTGCTCGACCGCCTCAACACCCACGCGGAAACCAATACGGCAATCGTCAAGAAAACCCCGGTCAAGCGCCGGTTGCCGCCCATGGCGTGAGTGATATCTGTTTCAGACTGAAGTAGATTGACGGTTTCCGGCGAAGGATTGACGGTATGAAAACTCAGGCAATGCTACTGGTGGCTGCGATGCTTGCGGGTTGCGGCACGATTCAAACGGTTGTGCGCAGCGACGAAGTGGCCGCAAAGTACCTGAAGGACCAAAAGAGTTATTGCGGCGCGGTACCGCGAATCTATAGCGGCGTGACCTACGACTTCTGCTACCTGAACGCGCCCCTCGAAGAGGGTCGGGATGCGCAGGTACATGGCCCCGCCCCCGCCATCGTGCTGCTCGACGTGGTCGTATCCGGGGCAATGGACACGTTGCTGCTGCCCTACACCATCTACCGCCAGCAAGCTGACGGCAGCATTGTCATTACGGAGTAACCCTGGATTCCAGGCAATAAAAAACCCGCCTGAGCGGGTTTTTTACTTCAAGGCCGACGATCAGTCATCGCGACCCATGATGCCGAACAGCTGCAACAGGCTGACGAACAGGTTGTAGATCGATACATACAGGCTGATGGTAGCCATGATGTAGTTACGCTCGCCGCCATGAATGATGGCGCTGGTCTGGAACAGAATGCAGACCGAGGAGAACAGCACGAAACCTGCGCTGATCGCCAGTTGCAGGCCACTGATCTGGAAGAACATGCCCGCCAGCGTCGCACCCAGCAGCACGAAGAAGCCTGCCGTGATGAAACCGCCGAGGAAGCTCATGTCCTTGCGGGTAATCAGCACATAGGCCGACAGGCCGCCGAACACCAGCGCGGTCATCGCGAAGGCCGAGCTGACCACTTCAGCGCCGCCCTGCATACCCAGGTAACGGTTGAGAATCGGGCCAAGCAGGAAACCCATGAAACCGGTCAGGGCAAATGCCGACACCAGGCCCCAGGCCGAATCACGGAGTTTGTTGGTGAGGAAGAAAAGACCGTAGAAGCCGATCAGCACCACGAAAATGTTCGGGTAGCCAACACGCATCTGCTGGGCAACGTAGGCCGTCACACCGCTGAATGCGAGGGTCAGGGCGAGCAAGCCGTATGTGTTGCGCAGGACGCGGCTAACCTCTAGCTGCTCAGCCTGCACGCTGTTATTAACTGCGTAATCCTGTTCGCGCATGGCGACACTCCTGTTGGTTTGAAACGTTCAGTCGCAAAGATCATAACAGACGCTCTGTAACTAGCTATGCAGAGAGTTTGACAGTGTGTTTCATTCAGGTATTATGGCGCCCGCAACGCAAACGGAGGTGTGGCCGAGTGGTTTAAGGCAACGGTCTTGAAAACCGTCGACTGTAACAGGTCCATGAGTTCGAATCCCATCGCCTCCGCCATCTTTATACGACAAAGCCCTGATTTTTCAGGGCTTTGTCGTTTCTGGGGTTTGGCTTTCCGTAGCTATACGTGGAACGATTCGTAGATTTCATTGAGTACTTGCACGGGTCGATTCCGGCCCGTCGTGACCGGCAGAAATCGGCCAAAGCAGACTGTCAACCTGCCAAATTCAGTCGATCGGTTTTGCGAACACCTTCAAACCACCCGATTCAGAAACCCAAAACCACCCAGCTTTCGTGGACTGAGTGGTCTTGGGGCTGTCTTGCGACAACTCGTTCAGGGCTGCGTCTCTAGCTCACGGGCACAACCCTTGTGCAATTCGGCCGCCAGTTTCTCTTCGTCCAGCGCCCCTTCCCACTTGGCAATGAACAGCGTGGCGACACCATTGCCGATGACGTTGATCAACGCCCCGCCCTCGGAAATGAACCGGTAGACCCCAAGTACTAACACCAGCCCCGCCGCCGGAATCACATCCAGGCTGCCGAGGGTGGCCGCGAGGGTAATGAATGCACCGCCGGTGACACTGGCCGCGCCTTTGGAGGTCAGCAGCAGAATCAACAACAAGGTGACCTGGTGCCACAGGTCGAGGGGGATATCCAGCGCCTGGGCGATGAAGATCGCCAGCACCGTCATGTTGATACAGCTGCCATCGAGGTTGAAACAGTAACCCGAAGGTACCACCAGCCCCACCACCGATTTTTCGCACCCCAGGCGTTCAAGCTTGCCCATCAACCGAGGCAATGCCGACTCCGAAGATGAGGTACCAAGTACCAGAAACAGCTCATCACGGATGTACTTGAGAAACTGCCACAGGCTGAAACCGGCCAGGCGCGCAACCAGGTTGAGAATCACGAACACAAAAAACAGCGCCGTCACGTAGTAGCAGATCAGCAAGTTGCCATACGCCCCCAGGGAACCCACGCCGTACTTGCCGATGGTAAAGGCCATACCGCCAAAGGCTCCCAACGGCGAGACGTACATCACGATCTTGACCATGCGGAAAAACGCCTGGGCCACCAGGTCGATCAGGCTCAGCAGTGGCTTGCCAGCGGCGCCGAGCATCTGCAAGGCGAAGGCAAACAGGATGGAAATGAACAGCACCTGAAGGATATCGCCCTCGGCAAAGGCACCCAACACGGTACTGGGCACAATATGGGTGAGAAAACCCACCACGCTTTGTTCGTGGGCCAGCTTGCTGTAACTGTCGATGGCATGGCCGTCGAGGGTCGCCGGGTTGATGTGCATCCCCGTACCCGGCTGCATCAGGTTGACCCCGACCAACCCAATCACCAGCGCCAGTGTGGTCAGTACTTCAAAGTACAGCAGCGACTTGAAGCCGACCCGGCCGATGCGTTTGAGACTTTGCATGCTGGCGATACCACTGACCACAGTGCAGAAGATGATTGGTGCAATCAGCATCTTGATCAGCTTGATGAACGTGTCGCCCAGGGGCTTCATTTCTTCGCCGAGGCTGGGGTAGAAATGGCCGAAGATGATGCCCAGCACGATCGCCAGCAGCACCTGCACATACAGGTGGCGGAACACTCGGCGCAGACGCGAATGGCTCGGTGGTTTTTCGGCAATCGAGGGTGTAATTGTTGTTGTCATGATGGCTTCCTCGCAGGCGTGATGCGTTTCCCCAGGCAGCCGATCGCCCTATCGCTGCGCGACCGATCGCCAGGGAAAGATTGTTTCGGGTGATGGTTACTTCTGGACGTACTCGGAAATCTCGATCAGGTTGAGATCGGGATCACGCAGGTACACCGAGCGAATGGCCCCGGGGACAACGCAGCAATGAACAACGAGACAAGCTGACGGACCGGTGTGATTGTTATTGTTTTCATGAGTGGACCTTCTTGTTAGGTGGTGAGGCATTTACGACACGAGATTGATCAGGTTCCCCGAGTGGTAGCCCTGCAGGTTTCCAAGGATGCCGTCGGCCAGCCGTTGCAGGCTGCTCTGGCTGGCCCAGGCCACGTGGGGAGTAACAATCAGGTTGGCATGGCGGCTATTGAGCAAAAGGTGGTCTGCCGGAGGTGGCTCCTGGCAAAGCACATCAAGGGCCGCGCCACCGAGGCGGCCGCTGTCCAGCGCATCGAGCACCGCCGCTTCATCCACCAAAGGTCCGCGAGCGGTATTGATCAGCAACGCACCCGGTTTCATCTGCGCCAGCTCCAGGGGCCCGATCAGGTGTCGGGTACGCTCGGTCAGCGGACAGTGCAGAGAGATCACGTCGCTTTGTGCCAGCACCGTTTCAAAAGACTGGTAACCCTTGCGCACCGGGACCACGCCACGGTGTTCGGCAAACAGCAACTGCATGCCCAGGGCGCTCGCCAGACGTGCCGTGGCCAGGCCGATACCACCTCGGCCGATGATGCCCAACACGCTGCCCTGAACATCCCGGATCGGCGCGCGATGGACGCAAAAATGCCGCGAATCAGGCCAGTCCCGCAGCGCCGCAGCCTGATAAGCGAACAGCTGTCGACGCAGGGCGAAGATTGACGCAATCACCGACTCGGCGACGCTTTGCGCCGAGTAGGCCGGGACGTTACACACCGTCACGGCAAAATCGCGGCAGGCCGCCAGATCGATGCAGTCATAACCGGTGGCCGCGACGCAGATGAATCGCAAGTTCGGCAATTGCTCAAGTTCGGCCCGGCCAATGCGCACCTTGTTGGTGATCACGGCATCGGCATCCCGGGCGGCGTCCACCACTTTGTCCGGCGTCGTGTCGGGGCGGTCCTGCCAATCCGTAACCCAGGCCGGCCGGGCAATGCTAACGGGCAGGCTGTCGCTGTCGAGAAACACCACTTTCATGCTGCACGCTCCGGCTGGACGGGTTCGGAAATCTCGATCAGGTTCAGGTCCGGATCACGCACATACACGGAACGGATCGGCCCGGTGGCACCGGTGCGCAACACCGGGCCTTCGATGATTGGCCAGTCGACACGGGCCAGGTGGGCAATCACCTGGTCCAGGGGGATCGAGGCGATAAAACACAGGTCCAACGCTCCCGGCACCGGCAAGTGCGCCTTGGGCTCGAATTCGTGGCCACGCACGTGCAAGTTGATTTTCTGCTGACCGAAGGCGAACGCCTTGCGCCCACCGGCGAAGGTTTGCACCTGCATGCCCATGACCCGCACGTAAAAATCCTCGGCAGCCACAGGGTCGATGGTGGTCAGCACCAAATGGTCGAGATGGTCGATCATGGGCGCAGCTCCTGGGTGCGGGCCGACAGCACCTGTTTTTCCAGGTTGGCGACGTGGGCGGGTATCGGGTGCAAGTCCAGGCGTTTGCCGGCCTTGAGGATCTGACTGGGAGTGTCGTGGCCGACCAAACCCGGCAACTGCGCGGCAACTGCCAGCACCCGGTCCAGATCAACCCCGGTGTTGAAGCCCATCAACTGCAGCATGTGCAACAGGTCTTCGGTGCACACATTGCCGCTGGCCCCCGGCGCATAAGGGCATCCGCCCAGGCCGCCAAGGGACGAATCGAAACGATCGACCCCGGCCTCGATGGCCGCCAGCGCATTGGCCAGGCCCATGCCACGGGTATTGTGGAAATGCAGGGTCAGTTGCAGCGCTGGAAAACGCTCACGGACTGCCCGGGACAGCGCCTCGACCTGACTCGGGTACGCCATGCCCGTGGTGTCGCACAGGGTCACGCCGCGAGCACCCAGGTCGGCAAAACGCTCGACCCAGTGCAACACCTCCCCCACCGGCACATCGCCCTGCATCGGGCAACCAAATACCGTCGACAACGACACATTGATCGCCACCGGGCCTTGGCTGATGACACTGACCACTTCGCTGAGCTGGGCAAATGACTGTTCGCGGCTCATGCGCAAATTGGAACGGTTGTGCGGTTCGCTGACCGACATCACCAGGTTGGCTTCATCGATGTTGCACGCCAGAGCCCGCTCGGCACCGCGCACATTGGGCACCAGCACGGTGTATTCCACGGCCGGGTTGCGGCGGATGCCTTGCATCACCGCTTCAGCGTCGCGCAGCGCGGTAATGGCTTTGGGCGAGGTGAACGAGGTGACCTCGATCTTGGCGAAACCACACTGACTGAGGGCGTCGACCATGGCGATCTTGTCGACGGTTTCGATAAACCGCGCTTCATTCTGGAAGCCGTCACGGGTCGCGACTTCCTGCAAAAAAAGACGTTGCATGTTCATTCTCCGGTTCAAATGATGCCGCGTTGGCGCCAGTCGGCTTGCTGCGCTGCGTCGATGCCAAGCTCACCAAGAATCTCGGCGGTATGCTGGCCAAGGGTCGGCGCCGAGCGAGTCACGCTGCCAGGCGTGGCGCCCAGCTTGGGGACGATGCCGGGCAAGGTCACCGGCGTGCCGTCATCCAGCTGGCTATCGAGCAGCATGTCGCGCGCCTGGTAATGTGGGTCCTGGGCAATGTCGGCAGCGTTGTAAATCCGGCCGGCCGGGATGCGCGCTTCAGTCAGGATCGACAAGACTTCGTCGAGGCTGAGCCGCGCGGTCCATTCGGAGATGGCGGCATCGATGCGCTCGACCTGCAGCACTCGGCCGTGGTTCTGAGCGAGCTCGGGATCGGCCCCCAGATCACGGCGACCAATCACTTCCATCAGGCGCTGATAGATGCTGTCGCCATTGCCGGCGATCAAGGCAAAACCACCGTCACGGCAGCGATAGGCATTCGTCGGGGCGATACCCGGCAAACTGCTGCCGGCGGGCTCACGAACGGCGTTGAACACTGAGTATTCGGGCAACAGGCTTTCCATCATGTTGAACACCGACTCGTACAGCGCCACGTCGATCTGCTGGCCATCACCACCGTTCTGCTCGCGATGGCGCAGGGCAAGCAGAATCCCGATCACGCCATGCAACGCCGATAACGAGTCGCCAATGGAAACGCCCACCCTGACCGGCGTGCGCCCGGGCTCGCCGGAAAGATGCCGCAATCCGCCCATCGCTTCACCGATCACGCCAAATCCAGGGCGGTCACGGTAAGGCCCGGTCTGGCCGTAACCGGAGACCCGCAGCATGATCAGTTTCGGATTCAGGGCGTGCAGTGTTTCCCAGCCCAGCCCCCAGCTTTCCAGAGTGCCCGGGCGGAAATTCTCGATCAGCACATCCGCATCGGCCAGCAACTGGCGCACAACCTGTTGGGCTTCACGCTGGCGCAAGTCGAGGGTCAGCGAACGTTTGTTACGAGACTGCGCAGCCCACCAGACGGAAGTACCGTCATGCAGCAGGCGCCATTTGCGCAATGGGTCACCGGTGACCGGCGGTTCGATCTTGATCACGTCGGCACCAAATTCACCGAGCATTTTCGCCGCAAATGGCCCGGCAATCAGTTGACCGAGCTCCACGACCTTGACACCTTGCAGAGGTAACCTCATGACGTTTCCCGTTCTTGTTGAGTGCTTGTGGCATGGATAATCGACACAAACTCGGCAGATGAAAATTTCATATTTCGCCACTACTCTTTCCAGAATGGAAAACCTTGGATCCCCTTGATGATCAATCCCCTGCATTTCGATCTGCTGTCATTGCGACTGCTGATCTTCGCCGCCGAATCCGGCAACCTGACCCGCGCCGCCGAAAAGGCCAACATGACGGTCTCGGCGGCCAGTAAACGGTTAGCCGAGCTGGAGCGAACCACCCAGTGCCCGCTGTTCGTGCGCCTGCCAAGGGGGCTCGAACTGACTGCGGCGGGACAAGGGATCGTTGAACATGCCAGAACGATTCTGGAAGGTGTGAACCGGATGGCGTGCGACGCCAGTGATTACGCGGTCGGGGTGCGCGGGCATGTGCGGTTGTTCGCCAACACTTCCGCCGTCGTCCAGTTCCTGCCGGATGACCTCGCGTCGTTCCTGCGGGCGAACCCGAACGTGCGTATCGGACTGGAAGAAGCACTCAGCGAACCCATCATTCAAGCCGTGGAAAACGGGCGTGCCGACATCGGCATTTTTGCCGATAACGTACCGGCTGAGGGTCTGTACAAACTGCCCTATCGTGACGACCGACTCGTACTCCTGGTGCCGGTCGGCCATGAACTGGCCAATGAGCGCAGCGTGTCCTTTGCCGACACGCTTGGCTTCGATTATGTAGCGCTCAACCAGGGCAGCTCGTTGCTGCGCAGAATCACCGATGCCGCCGTGAGTGCGGGCAAAATCCTCAAGGTCCGAATCCAGGTCAGCAGCTTCGACGGCATCTGCCGCATGATCGAAGCCGGTTTGGGCATCGGGATTCTGCCGTTGTCATCCGTACGTGCCGAACTGCTCGGTACCCGCCTGATCGCTGTCGACTTGAGCGATGACTGGGCGCACCGTACCTTGTTCGTGGGGGTCACGAGTCAGGCGCAACTGACGCCGGAAGCGGCCAAGTTGTTTGAGTATCTGAGCAACGTGCATGGCTGACCCTGTCGCTGGTTCAACGCTGTTCTTTTCACACCAGCCGAATGAGCAACAAGACCAACAGCACATTCAATACGGCCAGAGAAGTCAGGCCCGCCAGCACACTGCCAGCACCCCAGGTCTGCAACAGATAACCGCCTGCGATGGGGGTCAAGGCTTGTCCAATGAGCGAAGGCCGCGCCATACGCCCCATCAGCAAAACATAAAGGGTGGGCGACATCAGGGTCAGTGGTAGCAGGCCTCGAACGATCGCTCGCAAACCATTACCCGCGCCGTAGGTCACCAGACCTAGCGCGGTCATTGCCGGCGCGATCGTCACCAACAGCAGACCGATTGCCACGAATACCACGGAGATCAACGTCGTCCATATCGGGTGTCGCTTTCGCGAAAACACCTGTAGAACACGTGAGCCTACCTGGCTCGGCCCCAGCAAGGCGCTCAGCCCGATGGCGGCTGCAAGTGAGTAGCCCTGTCCCTGCAACAATGAAATCAGCTGGACCGATATCGCCGTCATGATCACTGCACCCAGCGCAAAAATCAGCGTGAGCAGCAGGTAGATCCTACGATCGATTGAGAGGTTTTCATCACCCATTACCTGGCTTTTTACGAGTGGCCCCGCACCCCGCGCCAGTACCCAGAGATAAAGCGGTGCCACGGCAATGACCAATAACACCCCATACGCCACGCACGTCGTGCGCCAGCCAACGTGCTCGATGACCAGCGCAACCGCGGGCCACGACAGTGTTGTCGCAAACCCTGAAATAAGCGTGATCCCGGTAATCGCACTGCCCGCCCGCTCCCCGTACAGAGAACCTAAAGCGGCGAAAAGCGCTTCATACAGCCCCAGCGCCATACCGACGCCAATCACTGCCCAGGACAAAAGAAACATCGGCAACGAGGTCGAGCTGGCCATCAGAAACAACCCGATGGCGACGCCCAGGCCGCTACTGGCCAGGATGGGGCGGCCGCC
>NZ_AKJL01000084.1 GCF_000282355.1 Pseudomonas sp. GM49 | reverse complement strand
AAGCCGCCGCAGTTGCCGTGGCGGGTCGAGGCCGATCAGAGCGCCGATTTCGCCGGTGACGAGCCGTTGCTGATCGTCCAGCGCACGGGCGTGCCGTTGATGATCGACCCCAATCGCAGCAACGCCGTCAAAGCGTTGCTGGCCAGTGAACCGCTGGACCTGATCCTGTCCGACGACGGCATGCAGCACTACCGCCTGGCCCGCGACCTGGAGCTGGTGTTGATCGACGCCACCCGCGGCCTGGGCAATCGCCGTTGCCTGCCTGCCGGGCCGTTGCGCGAACCGGTGGAGCGCCTGCAAAGCGTCGACGCGGTCCTCTACAACGGTGCCGCGGCTGACCGCGAGGATGGTTTTGCCTTTCAATTGCAACCCACCGCGCTGGTCAATCTGCGCAGCGGCGAACGGCGTCCCCTCGACCATTTCCCCGGCGGTCAGGCCCTGCACGCGGTGGCCGGCATCGGCAATCCGCAACGTTTCTTCAAGACCCTCGAAACGCTACACTGGCAGCCGGTTCCACATGCGTTTGCCGACCACGCCGAATACAGCGTGGAGGCTTTGAATTTCACACCGTCGTTGCCGTTGGTGATGACGGAAAAGGACGCGGTGAAATGCCGTGCCTTTGCCGCCGCCGATTGGTGGTACCTGGCGGTCGATGCTGTGCCGTCGCCGGCCTTCGTGGCCTGGTTCGACACCCAGCTGATGCGCCTGCTGCCGGATCGATTGTTGCCTTAACTCCGTTTTTTCCAGGGAATGCTCATGGACACCAAATTGCTCGATATCCTCGCTTGCCCGGTCTGCAAAGGCCCGCTCAAACTCAGCGCCGACAAGACCGAGCTGATCAGCAAGGGTGCAGGCCTGGCCTACCCGATTCGCGACGGCATCCCGGTGATGCTCGAATCCGAAGCGCGCACCCTGACCACCGACGAGCGCCTGGATAAATGACCACAGCCTTTACCGTCGTCATTCCATCGCGTTACGCCTCCACCCGCCTGCCAGGCAAGCCGCTGCTGCTGATCGCCGGCAAGCCGATGATCCAGCACGTCTGGGAACAGGCAAGCAAGAGCAGCGCCGAGCGGGTGGTGGTTGCCACCGACGACGCGCGCATCATCGAGGCCTGCAACGGCTTTGGTGCCGAAGTGGTGCTGACCCGTGAAGATCACAACTCTGGTACCGATCGCCTGGCCGAAGTCGCGATGAAGCTGGGCCTGGCGCCCGACGCCATCGTGGTCAACGTCCAGGGTGACGAGCCGCTGATCCCGCCGAGCGTGATCGATCAGGTCGCCGCCAACCTGGCGGCCCACGCCGAAGCGCGCATGGCCACCCTGGCCGAGCCGATCGAAGACGCGGATACCCTGTTCAATCCCAACGTGGTCAAGGTCGTCAGCGACCTCAATGGCCTGGCGCTGACGTTCAGTCGCTCCACCTTGCCCTGGGCGCGGGATGCGTTCGCCGTGAACCGTGAGCAGTTGCCCGAAGGTGTGCCGTATCGCCGCCATATCGGCATCTATGCCTACCGCGCCGGTTTCCTGCAGGATTTCGTCAGCTGGGGTCCATGCTGGCTGGAAAACACCGAGTGCCTGGAACAGCTGCGAGCCCTGTGGCACGGCGTGCGCATTCACGTGGCCGACGCACTGATCGCGCCGCCAGCCGGCGTCGATACCGTTGAAGACCTTGAGCGCGTTCGTCGCCTGCTGGAGGCGTGATGCGGGTCCTGTTTGTCTGCCTGGGCAACATCTGCCGCTCTCCCACGGCCGAAGGCGTGCTGCGGCACAAGTTGCGTGAAGCGGGGCTGGCCGATCGGGTCGAAGTCGCTTCCGCCGGTACCGGTGACTGGCATGTCGGCAAGGCGCCGGACAAGCGCAGTCAGGCCGCGGCGAAGTTGCGCGGTTATGACTTGTCCGCCCAGCGTGCCCAGCAAGTCACCCGCGCCGATTTCGCCACCTACGACCTGATCCTGGCGATGGACAACAGCAACATGCGCAACCTCAAGGCCTTGCAGCCCACCAAGGGCAAGGCTGAGCTGGACCTGTTTCTGCGTCGTTACCAGTCGGAAGTCGATGAAGTGCCGGACCCGTACTACGACGGCGAACAAGGCTTCGAGCAGGTGCTGGACCTGATCGAGCGCGCCAGCGATTTGCTGGTGATCGAATTGAAGGGACGGTTATGAGTTTGCAGGTTCAATCGCAGGTTTCGCTCAAGCCGTTCAACAGCTTTGGCGTGGATGTCCAGGCCCGGCTATTTGCCGAGGCCCATAGTGACGCCGATGTGCGTGAAGCGCTGGCCTATGGGCTGGAACACAAGGTGCCGGTGCTGGTGATCGGCGGTGGCAGCAACCTGCTGCTGACGGCGGACATCGATTCGCTGGTGCTGCGCATGGCCACGCGCGGGATTCGCGTGCTGAGCGATGACGGTAGCCAGGTGGTGATTGAAGCCGAGGCGGGTGAGCCCTGGCATCCCTTTGTGCAACACACACTGTCCGTGGGACTGTCCGGCCTGGAAAACCTCAGTCTGATTCCCGGCACGGTCGGTGCGGCACCGATGCAGAACATCGGCGCTTATGGCGTCGAGATCAAGGACGTGTTCGCCGGTCTGACCGCCCTCGATCGCCAGACCGGCGAACTGCACGACTTCACGCTGCAAGAGTGCAACTTCGCTTACCGCGACAGCCTGTTCAAGCAGGAGCCGGGTCGTTGGTTGATCCTGCGTGTGCGTTTCGCTCTCGACCGTGCCGCGCACTTGCACCTCGAGTACGGACCGGTGCGTCAGCGCCTGACCGAACAAGGCATTGAGCATCCGACCGCCAGCGATGTCAGCCAGGCCATTTGCAGCATCCGCAACGAAAAACTCCCGGACCCGTCCGTACTCGGCAATGCCGGCAGCTTCTTCAAGAACCCTTTGGTGTCGGCGGCGCTGGCTGCACGGCTCAAGGGCGAATACCCGGACCTGGTGGCCTATGCGCAACCTGATGGCCAGATGAAACTGGCCGCCGGTTGGTTGATCGAGCGGGCAGGGTGGAAAGGTTTCCGTGAGGCTGATGCTGGCGTGCATAAATTGCAGGCGCTGGTGCTGGTCAACTATGGCGGCGCGACGGGCCTGCAACTGCTGAACCTGGCGCAGCGCATCCAGAAAGACATTTTCGAGCGTTTCCATGTCGATCTGGAAATGGAGCCGAACCGGTATTGAGCTAAGCTTTCAGGACGGATCAAAAAGCCCTGCACGATGTTTATTGTGCAGGGCTTTTTTGTTAATGCTCGGTTAACTTAGTCAGCTAACGATGCACTCTCTTGCTCCACCAAAGGCCCGGTGCAGACGTCTTTGTCCGCATAAGAGAGCCTATTAGCCTGAGTCGATCTGCGTGCGACCCACCGAGATCCAGCGGCAGATTGCTCGACCCCATAACTCGAGAACTATGCGGGCGTGCCCATGATTACCCTGAAACTCAATGGTCAAGACCATCAACTCGACGTCACCGAGGACATGCCGCTGCTCTGGGCGATCCGCGACGTGGCCGGTTATAACGGCACCAAATTCGGCTGTGGCCTGGGCCTGTGCGGGGCTTGCACCATCCATATCGAAGGGGCTCCGGCACGCAGTTGCATCACGCCCATCGGTTCAGTCGTCGGACAGAACGTCAGCACCATCGACAACCTGCACACCGATCCGATCGGCAAAGTCGTGCAGCAAGCCTGGCTCGACACGGCGGTCGCCCAATGCGGTTTCTGCCAGGGCGGGCAAATCATGTCGGCGACGGCGCTGCTCAAGACCAACCCGAACCCGAGCGACGAACAGATCGAAGAGGCGATGGTCGGCAACATCTGCCGCTGCGGCACCTATAACCGCATCAAGACTGCCATCCGCCAGGCCTCCACTCACCTGAAGGAGACCAAGGCATGAGCCGGTTACCGAATGATTTCGCCCTGAGCAACCTCAGTCGCCGTGGTTTTCTAAAGGGTGTGGGGGCGACCGGGGCGCTGGTGATCGCCGCGAGTTGGGGCTGGCAGGACGCTTTTGCCGAAGCAAAAGACAAGAAGTTCGGCGCCGACGGCATGCCCCACGGCTGGGTTGATGATCCCAAGGTCTATGTGAGCATCGCCGCGGATGGCACGGTGACCGTGATCTGTAACCGCTCGGAGATGGGCCAGGGTGTGCGCACCAGTTTGACCATGGTGGTGGCCGATGAACTGGAAGCCGACTGGGCGATGGTCAAGGTGCAGCAGGCCCCAGGCGATGAAGTGCGCTTCGGCAACCAGGACACCGACGGCTCGCGCAGCATGCGTCACTGGTACGAGCCGATGCGTCGCTGCGGTGCCGCCGCGCGGGCCATGCTCGAACAGGCTGCCGCCGCACAATGGAAAGTGCCGGTCGACGAATGCCATGCGCTACTGCACAAGGTCGTCCATGAGCCTTCTGGCCGAGAGCTCGGATATGGCGCCCTGGCCTCCGCCGCAAGCGCCTTGCCGGTTCCGGCCCGCGACAGCCTGAAGCTCAAGCAACCTGCTGAGTTCCGTTACATCGGCAAGGAAGGCACCAAGGCCATCGACGGTGAAGATATCGTCAACGGTCGTGCGGTGTACGGCGCCGACGTGCATTTCGACGGCATGCTCTATGCGACCATTGCGCGGCCGACAGTGTATGGCGGCAAAGTCAAAAGCTTCGATGACAGTGCGGCGATGAAAGTCCCCGGTGTGGTCAAGGTGCTGCAGATCGAAAGCCGTCCGTTGCCCTCGGAGTTTCAACCCCTGGGGGGCATCGCCGTGGTGGCGAGTAATACCTGGGCGGCGATCAAGGGGCGCGAGGCGCTGAAAATCGAGTGGGACGACGGCCCCAACGCCCGCTACGACTCGATCGCCTACCGCAAGGAAATTGAAGCGGCCTCGCTCAAGCCCGGCAAGGTGGTGCGCAATACCGGCAACATCGAAAAGGCCATGGCCAACGCCGACAGCACGCTGGAAGCCTCCTACTACTTGCCGCATCTGTCACAGTCGCCAATGGAACCGATGGTCGCCATCGCGCGGTTCAAGGACGGTGCGTGCGAAGCCTGGGGGCCAAGCCAGGCGCCGCAGGTCACCCGGGAACGGATCGGTGAGCGCCTGGGCCTGCCGTTCGACAACGTCACCTTCAACGTGACCCTGCTGGGTGGCGGGTTCGGGCGCAAGTCCAAGCCTGACTTCATCATCGAAGCCGCCATCCTCGCCAAGGAATTTCCCGGTAAAGCGGTGCGGGTGCAATGGACCCGCGAAGACGACATCCATTGTTCCTACTTCCACACCGTGTCGGCCGAATACCTCAAGGCCAGCCTGAACAAGGATGGCCTGCCGTCCGGCTGGTTGCACCGTACGGTGGCGCCGAGCATCACTGCGTTGTTTGCGCCGGGCATGAACCATGAGGCGGCGTTCGAACTGGGCATGGGATTCACCAACATGGCGTATGCGATCCCCAACATTCGCCTGGAAAACCCCGAGGCAACGGTGCATACCCGGGTGGGTTGGTATCGCTCGGTGTCGAACATTCCCCATGGCTTCGCGATCCAGAGTTTTATCGATGAGCTGGCGCACAAGGCCGGGGAAGATCCGCTGAAGTACCAGATCAGATTGCTCGGACCGGACCGTCAGATCGACCCACGCACCTTGAGTGAAGAGTGGAACTACGGCGAATCCCCCGAGCGTTATCCGATCGACACCGCGCGCTTGCGCACGGTGCTGGAGACTGCCGCCAAAGCCGCCGGCTGGGGGCGTGAGTTGCCCAAGGGGCGCGGTCTGGGCCTGGCGGTGCATTACAGCTTCGTGACGTATGTGGCAGCGGTGATCGAGGTGGAGGTGAAAGACGACGGTACGCTGGTGGTGCACAAGGCCGACATCGCCGTCGATTGCGGGCCGCAGATCAATCCCGAGCGGATTCGCGCGCAATTCGAAGGTGCCTGCGTCATGGGCCTGGGTAATGCGGTGCTCGGGGAAATCAGCTTCAAGGACGGCAAGGTCCAGCAGGATAACTTCCACATGTACGAAGTGGCGCGCATGTCCCTGGCGCCGAAAGAAGTGGCCGTGCATCTGGTGACGCCGCCGGGCGACGTCCCGTTGGGCGGTGTGGGTGAACCGGGCGTGCCACCGATTGCGCCGGCGTTGTGCAACGCGATCTTCGCCGCCACCGGCAAACGCATCCGCAGCCTGCCGGTTCGTTATCAACTGTCGGGCTGGCAGAAGGCTGGAGCCTGATGGACAGCGCCGATCTGAACGTCCTGCGCAGCGTGTTGCAGTGGCATTGCGCCGGTCAGCGGGTGGTGTTGTACAGCGTGGTCGAAACCTGGGGCACTGCGCCCCGGGCACCCGGCGCCATGCTGGCCTTGCGTGAAGACGGCATGGTGATTGGTTCGGTTTCCGGCGGATGTGTCGAAGATGACCTGATCGCCCGGTTGCACGACGGTCGCCTTGCGCTTGATGGGCCACCGGTGCAACTGATCACGTACGGCGTGACCCGCGAGGAAGCCGCACGTTTCGGCCTGCCCTGCGGTGGTACCTTGCGCTTGACCGAAGAACGCATCGACGATGGGGATTGGGTCGAGCAGTTGCTCGTTCGTTGCCAGGCCCATGAAATCGTTGCGCGTGAACTGAACCTGGCCAGCGGCGAAGTGCTTTTGCGGCCGGCCAATAAAGCTGACGTGTTGACGTTCGACGGACAGACCTTGCGTGCGATCTATGGTCCGCGCTGGCGCTTGCTGCTGATCGGCGCGGGGCAGCTGTCGCGCTATGTGGCGGAAATGGCCCGGCTGCTGGATTTCGAGGTATTGATTTGCGATCCGCGTACCGAATTCGTCTACGGCTGGGAAGAGCAGCACGGACGATTCGTTTCAGGTATGCCGGATGAGGCGGTATTGAATATCCAGACCGATGAACGCACGGCCATCGTGGCCTTGACCCATGATCCGCGTCTGGACGACATGGCGCTGCTCACGGCCCTGGACTCCAGGGCTTTTTACGTCGGGGCGCTGGGGTCGCGGGTCAACAGCCAGAAGCGCCGGGAAAACCTGGCTCAACTGGGGCTGTCGAAATCGGCGATTGACCGCTTGCATGGTCCGATCGGTTTGCACATCGGCAGTCATAATCCAGCGGAAATTGCCTTGTCGCTGATGGCGGAAATCGTGGCGGTCAAAAATGGCGTCGAACTGAAACAGAAGAAAATCCTGCAGGAGAACGTATGAGCGAGTCCATCGGCGTCATCGTGTTGGCGGCGGGGCAGGGCAGCCGGTTTCGTCAGGTGGCGGGCGCCGAAAAGGACAAGTTAGTGGCCGATTGCACCGGGCGTGATGGCGCGGTGCGGTCCGTCATCGAGCACACATTGGTCAACCTGCCGGCGGCGCTGGACAAGCGCGTACTGGTCACCACTGCTGACCGCCCGCAAGTGATTCGCATGGCTCAGGCCTATGGTTGCGAGATTGTACTGATCGAGTCGACGGGAATGGGGGACAGCATTGCCGCTGGCGTCGCGGCCTGCAAGCAACTCGATGGCTGGCTGATGGTGCTGGGGGATATGCCGTTCATCCTGCCTTCCAGTATCGAGCAAGTGGTGGCGGGTATCAGCGATGACAGTATCAGTGTACCCGTGCAGGACGGTGAGTACGGGCATCCGGTCGGGTTCGGGCGGGACTTCGCTGCGGGGTTGATGGCGCTATCGGGGGATCGTGGCGCCAAACCGCTGTTTGCCCAAGGGCGGGTGGTTGAAGTGACCGTGGATGATCCCGGCGTGTTGTGGGATGTGGATTTGCCTGAGGCATTGAACTTCAAGTAGTTCCGGAGGTGATCCCCTGTGGGAGCGAGCAAGCCCGCTCCCACAAAGGGTAGTGTGATGAAGAGGCATAAAAAAAGCCCCGCCTGGGTTACCAGGCGGGGCTATTTAGTGGCCGATGGAATCAGACGAGGGGTTTAGGCTCGTGCTCTTTTTCCTGGGCTTGCTCGTGTTGCTCTACCGCGTCCTGTACGGAGCGCGGTGCTTCGTGGATCACCGACTCAGCCGGCTCGGCAGTCACTTCAGCGGCCGGGGCAGGCGCTGCCTCAACCACTTCAGCAGCAACCGGTGCAGGCTCGGC
>NZ_AKJL01000083.1 GCF_000282355.1 Pseudomonas sp. GM49 | reverse complement strand
CTCGCTCCCACAAGTATGGCATTAACCTTGTGGGAGCGAGCCTGCTCGCGATAGCGGTCTGAAGATCGCCAAAGAACAACCCGCCTCAGGCGTCGCCCTTGATGTCCTGATAACGCTTTTCCAGCTCCTGACGAATCTGCCGGCGCTGTTGGGCCTGCATGTAGCGGCGCTTGTCTTCACTGTTCTGCGGTTGCAGCGGTGGTACCGGTGCAGGTTTACGCTGATCATCCACCGCGACCATGGTGAAGAAGCAACTGTTGGTGTGACGCACCGAGCGCTCGCGGATGTTCTCGGTCACCACTTTGATGCCCACCTCCATGGAGGTGTTGCCGGTGTAGTTGACCGAGGCGAGAAAGGTCACCAGTTCGCCGACATGGATCGGCTCACGGAAAATGACCTGATCAACCGACAGGGTCACCACATAGCGGCCGGCATAACGGCTGGCGCAGGCGTAGGCCACTTCGTCGAGGTATTTGAGCAGGGTGCCGCCGTGAACATTGCCAGAGAAGTTGGCCATGTCGGGGGTCATCAATACCGTCATCGACAGCTGGGCGTTTCCGGGTTCCATAGCATTCTCACGGGTCAAGGCCAGGTTTGAGGGATGCACCTCTGCGGGTGCCTCGGCGGTTTTTTCAAACCAACAGTTATCGGGACGCCGGGTGCGGAGTCGCCGTCACGCCGGATCGATCTGTTTCCATATATTGCACCGCCTTTCTGCCCGAAGTCGCGGTGTTACCCTGCAAAAAACCCTGCCTCAAAGGCAATTCCTACGCGCAATCCAGATTTTTGTTCTGCTCGATCAGGCTTTTCCTGCGTCCGGGGATCGAGCAATGCCATCCAGGGAGCCTCACGCCATGCATGCCATCAGTTTCATTCAGGATCTGGCAGTGATCATGTTGATCGCAGGTGTGGTAACCGTGATTTTCCATCGCCTGAAACAACCGGTGGTGCTGGGATACATCGTCGCCGGTTTCATCATTGGCCCGCATACCCCGCCATTCGGCCTGATCCATGACGAAGAAACCATCAAGACCCTGGCCGAACTCGGTGTGATTTTCCTGATGTTCTGCCTGGGCCTGGAGTTCAGCCTGCGCAAGCTGTTCAAGGTCGGTGCCACGGCATTCATCGCGGCGTTCCTGGAAATCGTGCTGATGATCTGGATCGGCTACGAGATTGGTCGCTGGTTCGACTGGAACACCATGGATTCACTGTTCCTGGGCGCGATCCTGGCGATCTCCTCGACCACCATCATCGTCAAGGCGCTCAACGATCTGAAGCTGAAGAACGAGCGGTTTGCACAGCTGATATTCGGTGTGCTGATCGTCGAAGACATCCTGGGCATTGGCATCATCGCACTGCTGTCCAGCATCACCGTCAGCGGTACGGTCAGTTCCGGTGAAGTGTTCTCCACAGTCGGCAAGCTGTCGCTGTTCATGATCGTCGCATTGGTCATCGGTATTCTGATGGTGCCGCGGTTGCTGGCTTACGTGGCCAGATTCGACAGCAACGAAATGCTGCTGATTACCGTGCTTGGCCTGTGTTTTGGCTTCTGCCTGCTGGTGGTCAAGCTTGAATACAGCATGGTCCTCGGGGCGTTCCTGATTGGCGCGATCATGGCTGAATCCCGGCAACTGCTGAAAATTGAGCGCTTGATTGAACCGGTTCGCGATCTTTTCAGTGCGATTTTCTTTGTGGCCATCGGGCTGATGCTCGATCCGGCGATCCTGCTTCAATACGCGTGGCCAATCGCCGTAATCACCGTAGCCGTGGTGCTTGGCAAGATGCTGTCCTGTGGTCTCGGTGCATTTATCGCCGGCAATGACGGACGCACCTCTCTGCGGGTCGGGATGGGTCTTTCACAGATTGGCGAATTCTCTTTCATTATCGCGGCACTGGGCATGACGTTGCAGGTCACCAGCAACTTTTTATATCCCGTGGCCGTGGCTGTTTCGGTGATCACGACCTTGCTGACGCCTTATTTGATCCGCGCGGCTGATCCATTGTCGATCAAGCTCGCCGGCGTCATGCCGGAGCGCCTGGGACGGGTGCTGGGGATGTACGGCGAATGGCTGCGCAGCATCCAGCCCCAGGGTGAGGGGGCATTGCTGGCATCGATGATCAGAAGGATTTTGCTGCAGGTTGGGGTCAACCTGGCATTGGTGATCGCGATCTTCCTCTCGGGCGCGTTCTTCGCCGAGCGCATGTCGGCCTACGTGCAAGGCTGTATCAGCGACCCGAGCTGGCAGAAGGCATTGATCTGGGGTGGGGCGCTGTTGTTGTCGCTACCTTTTTTGATTGCGGCGTACCGCAAGCTAAAAGCATTGTCGATGCTGCTGGCGGAAATGGGCGTGAAGCCGGAAATGGCCGGGCGCCACACGCAACGAGTGCGTCGGGTGATCGCCGAAGTGATACCGATCCTTTCGCTATTGGTGATCTTTTTGCTATTGGCAGCCTTGTCGGCCAGTATTCTGCCGACCAACAAGTTGCTGGTGCTGATCGCCGTGGTCGCGGCCGCCGTGGCGGCGCTGCTGTGGCGCTGGTTCATTCGTGTGCATACGCGGATGCAGGTGGCGTTGCTGGAAACTCTCGACAATCACAAAGAGTCGTCCGGGCATTGACCACCCAGCGGCGTTGGCTGGATCAACTTTCCAGCCAGACGTCCCGCGCCCAGTGCCACACCGATTCCCAGGATTCTTCGGTGATCAGCTCTTCTTCGCCGGACCACAACACCACGGTGCCGTCTTCTTCGACGCAGTAGTAATTGTCGCCGTCCTGGCAGATCGGGATCAGGTCGCGTGGTACGCCAGCATCCCAGGCATTTGCGGCCACATCAGGCAGGTAGGTATGCGACTGCGGGTCGGTGACGGTCACCGGCTCCAGGCTGCCATAGACTACGTCGCTGACTGTCAGCAGAAACTCTTTGAAGACGAAAGGAATGTTGATGAATAACTCTTCTTCAACTTCCACCAATTGATCTTCGTCGGGCAACTCCAAGGGGACCGGTACCGGTTCGTTGGCTTCACGCAGTTGTTCGATGATTTCTTCCACGTCCGGGATCCTCTTGCTTGTATGGCGCGGTTTATATGGAGCGGTTTATACAGTAGCTCGCTATGGATGCAACCGCGAAATAGAAAACCCCGGCCGAGGCCGGGGTTTTGTTTACAGCAAGTAAAGCGCCGAGGAGGATCAGCCGTTCTGGCGGATACCGGCCACCAGCCAAGGCTGGTTTTCGCCCTGTGCACGTTCCATGTTCCAGCTTTCGCTGAAGACTTCACCCTGGTCGAAACGCGAGGTTTTCGACACGCCAGTGAAGGTCAGAGTGGCAATGGTCTTGTCGGCGCGATCGTCCACACCGTCCAGTTGCACATTGAGGTTGTCAATGTAGGTGGACTGGAAACCGTCGCCCAGGTCAGCCCGCTCACGCTTGAGGAACTCCAGCATTTGCGGAGTGACGAACTCGGCGATCTTGTCCATTTCATTGGCGTCCCAGTGCTGTTGCAGGGACTGGAAATGATTGCGTGCCGCTTCGACGAAGTTGCTTTCGTTGAACCAGGCTGGAGCATTGATCACCGGACGAGCGGCAACAGGCGCTGCCGAACCACCGAAGATCGAACCGCCGGCCGGCTTCTGTTCGAACACTTCTCGTTGCATCGGCGCGTGGCCGGCCGGAGCGTAATGCTCCTGCTGCTTGCGACGACGGGCGGCGATAAAGCGGAAGACCAGGAACGCAATGACGGCCATGATCAGGATGTCGAAGATCTGCATGCCCTGGAAGCCGTCACCCATGAACATGGATGTCAGCAGGCCACCGGCCGCGATACCGGCCAGAGGGCCGAGCCAGCGCGAGGCGCCACCGGCCTTTGCAGCGGCGCCAGCGGCACCGGCAGCACCAGCGGTCGCCGCAGCGCCGCCCATGCCAGGGGAAGAAGGAGCCATCTGGCTGGTCTGGTGCGTCGGCGCAGCACCTGCGCTTTTGCCACCACCGAAGCGCTTGGCGGCATTGACGTCGAGACTCATCGTCAGGCCGATGCACAACGCCATGGCGATGCTAAGAAAACGTTTCATAAAGGGAATTCCCATTTGTGGAAGGCACGCGCGCCATGTTGCACAGCTGAAGTGTTACTGGCTAGCGGCAGAGTGTTTCGGGCTTTTGCCTGACAGGTCGTGTTCAGCTTCAGTCAGCGCAATAAGGCCTTTTGACTTTGATATGTCAGATGAGTGGAAAGGTTTTGTAGGACGTTCGCCTAGCGTCGCAGGGCCAGCATGACCACCCCGGCCGTGATCAGGCCGATTCCGCCCCATTGGCGCAGGTCGAGTTTTTCACCCAGCAGGACAACGCCAAGAATGGCCACCAGCACCACGCTGAGTTTGTCCACTGGGGCAACCAGTGACGCCGGGCCTACTTTGAGTGCACGGAAATAGCAGATCCACGATGCACCGGTGGCCAGGCCCGACAACAGCAGGAACAGGTAGCTCTTCGCAGAGATCGATCCCAAAGACTGATATTGGCCCGTGGCGTACAAAATCAAGGCCAGACTGACCAATACCACTATCGTGCGTAGCAGGGTGGCGAAGTCGGAGTTGACGTTTTCGATGCCAACTTTCGCGAAAATGGCGGTCATCGCCGCGAACGCCGCCGATAACAGGGCCCAGAATGTCCAAGAGGAAAAAAAGCCTGAGCCCATATTTGTTCCCTTTCATTCACATAGGCCAACGCCTAACCCTGTGGGAGCGGGCTTGCTCGCGAAGGCAGCACTGCGGTTCATCAGAAACACCGCGTGATCGTTTTTCGCGAGCAAGCCCGCTCCCACATTCGACCTCTGGCGGTCTTTTAGATTGCTTCCAGTTTCGCGTAGCCCAGCATCAGCCACTTGCTGCCTTCGCTGAAGTTCACCTGCACCCGGGCCTGAGCCCCGGCGCCTTCGAAGTTCAGGATCACGCCATCGCCAAACACTGAGTGGCGTACGGTCTGGCCCAGGCTGAAGCCTGTCTGCGGAATCTCGCTGCCGCTGAACAGGTTGCTGCCACTCATTGACTGGTTGCCACCAAAAGGACGGCTGACACTGTTGGACAACCGAACCTCCTGAATCAGGCCTTTCGGTACCTCGCGTACGAAACGCGACACCTTGTTGTAGGTCTCGCTGCCATAAAGGCGGCGGGTTTCGGCAAAGGTCATCACCAGGTTCTGCATGGCCCGGGTGATGCCGACGTAGGCCAGACGACGCTCTTCCTCGAGGCGGCCGGGTTCTTCCAGGCTCATCTTGTGCGGGAACAGGCCTTCTTCCATACCCACCAGGAACACATAAGGAAATTCCAGGCCTTTGGCGCTGTGCAGGGTCATCAGTTGAATGCTGTCTTCGTGCTCGTCGGCCTGGGTATCGCCGGCCTCCAGCGACGCGTGACCGAGGAACGCTGCCAATGGCGTCAGGTCTTCGTCTTCTTCGCTGTTTTCGAAGTTACGCGCAGCGCTGACCAGCTCCTCAAGGTTTTCTACCCGGGCCTGGCCTTTCTCGCCTTTTTCCGCTTCGTGATAGGCAATCAGCCCCGACTGTTCGATGACGGTCTGGGTCATCAGGTGCAGTGGCATTTCCATGCACTTGGCGGCGAGGTTCTCGATCAGCTCGATAAACGCGCCAAGGGCACCGGCCGCACGACCGGTCAGGCCTTTGTTGGCCACCAGTTGGCGCATCGCTTCCCACATTGATACATCGCTGTGGCGCGCATGGTCGCGGATCGCTTCAACGGTTTTCTCGCCAATGCCACGGGCCGGCACATTGATGACCCGTTCCAGCGCGGCATCGTTGCCCCGTCCTTCGAGCAAACGCAGGTAAGCCATGGCGTTCTTGATTTCCGCGCGTTCGAAGAAGCGCTGACCGCCATAGATACGGTAGGGAATGCGCTCGCGCAGCAAGGCTTCTTCCAGAACCCGCGATTGGGCGTTGGAGCGGTACAGAATCGCGATATCGCTTCGCGACAAGCCGGTTTTCAGCGCGCTTTCGATGGTTTCGACAACGTAGCGGGCTTCGTCGTGTTCGTTGAAGGCGGCGTACAGGTTGATCGCTTCGCCGTCGCCGCCGTCTGTCCACAGCTCTTTGCCCAGGCGCCCGGTGTTGTTGGCGATCAAGGCGTTGGCAGCCTTCAGGATGCCGGCGGTGGAGCGATAGTTTTGCTCCAGGCGAATGGTTTCGGCGTCCGGGAAGTCTTCGGAATACTGGTAGATGTTCTCGATTTTCGCGCCGCGCCAGCCATAGATCGACTGGTCGTCGTCGCCCACCACCATCAGGCTGTCGCCACCCTTGGCCAGCAGACGCAACCAGGCGTACTGCACGGCGTTGGTGTCCTGGAACTCGTCCACCAGAATGTGTCGGAAGCGCTTTTGATAGTGAGCGAGCAGGCCCGGGTGATCGCGCCACAGATCGAGGGCGCGCAACAGCAATTCGGAGAAGTCGATGACGCCCGCCCGCAGGCAGGCGGCCTCGTAGGCTTCATAGATGCCGCGCATGGTCGCCAGGAACAGGTCGCCACTGGCTTGAATGTGTTGCGGACGCAGGCCTTCGTCTTTCTGCCCGTTGATGAACCATTGGGCCTGACGGGCCGGCCAACGCTGTTCGTCCAGGCCGAGCTCGCGGATCACCCGCTTGACCAGCCGTTGCTGGTCATCGCTGTCGAGGATCTGGAAGGTCTGGCTCAAGCCCGCTTCCTGCCAGTGTGCCCGCAACAAGCGGTGTGCCAGGCCGTGGAAGGTGCCAACCCACATGCCGGCCGGGTTGATGCCCATCAGTTGCTCGATGCGCTGGCGCATCTCGGCAGCAGCCTTGTTGGTGAAGGTCACCGACAGGATGGAGTGGGGCGAGGCGTTTTCGACCTGGATCAACCAGGCGATACGGTGCACCAGCACTCGGGTTTTACCGGAACCAGCACCGGCCAGGACCAACTGACGACCCACGGGGGCCGCTACGGCCTGGCGTTGGGCATCGTTGAGGGAGTTCAGCAGAAGGGAGAGATCATCGCGCATCAGGGCATTCTAGGGGGCCGCGACACACCGGGCAAACTCCGCTTCGTTTTAGCCGATGAAAGTTATGCAAAGGACGACCGGTCAGTCATCGGCTGCAGGCGTTGGCGGGGCATGCCTTCGGCGTTTTCAGGGGCGTCGGCGGCTGAAAAATTTGGCGATTTGTTGATCAGCAACAGTTTGGTCCGGGCAATTGCTTGTGTATGCTCCGAGCAGTTTCGGGCCCATGCTCATCATTATAAGAACAAGAACATCGCCTATGACCCTCAGCTTCGACCTGTCGGGCCCCACTGTGGAGCCCCGGGTTATCCGAAAGCAATACGCCATGGAAATGGCGGTCGAACGCACGCGCTTGTTGTATCAGGGCTCGCTGCTGCCCACGTTGTTCATGCTGATCAATGGTCTGGTCTGTGCCGGTCTGCTCTGGAGCCCGCAGCGCTACTTCCTGGTCAGCGTGTGGCTGGTCTGGTTGCTGTCGCTGGTGGCATTGCGGGTCATCCAGGTCGCCGCCTTTGATTCGGCCATTCCCAATCGTCAGGCCCAGCCCATTTGGCGACGAATGTTTTTGTTGGGCTCCGGCCTCACTGGCCTGACCCTGGCCGGTGCCGGCATCGCCCTGGTTCCCGCCGATAACTTCATTCAGCAAGCCTGGGTCTTCGGCCTCATAGGTGCCGCAGCGCTTTCGGCCAGCGTGGCTTATGCGGTCAGTTTGCCGGCCTTTCTGTCATTCACCTTGCCCTGCCTGTTGCCGGCCATCGCCTATATGTTTTGGGGCGGCGACGGGCAGCAGCAAGGCTGGGGCTGGTTCGGGCTGATCCTGCTCGGTGCATTGAGCGTGGTTGCCTGGCAGGTCAATCGATTGATCGATCGGGGCTTGATGCGACGCTTTCAGAACCAGGCACTGATCGAGCATCTACAGCAGGCGCAAAGCTGCAGTGATCAGCTCAATCAGAAGCTGGCCAAGGAGGTAGAGCAGCGCCGACGTGCCGAGGACGAGTTGCGAGAGATCCAGATCGACCTGGAAAACCGTGTCGCTCAGCGCAGCCTGGAGCTGGACGCCGCCAACCAGGCGCTGAGCAAGAGTGAGGCGCGTCTGGCGTTGGCATTGAAGGCCAGCGAGTTGGGGTTGTGGGACTGGAATCTGCAAACCGACGAAGTCCATCACACGCAGATTCAGGAATTGTTCGGCCTGGAGCCGGAACAGGTCACGGCAATACTGCGTCACCTCAAGCCGCGCCTTCACCCCGAGGATCTTCCGGCGCTGAAAAGGGCACTGGTCGAGCATTTGAAGGGCCGCACCGAGGACTATCAAATCGAGTATCGCGTGCGGCATGGCGACGGCCACTGGGTCTGGATCGAGGACCGCGGGCGGGCGGTCGAGCGTGCCGAAAACGGCCGGGTGATTCGCATGGTCGGTACTCGCCGCGACATCAGCGTCAGCAAAGGCCTGGAAGAGCAGCAGCAACTGGCGGCGACCGTGTTCGAGGCGGCCAGCGAAGGGATCGTGATTTTCGATCCGAACTATGCCCTGATCGCGATCAATCAAGCCTTCAGTAGGGTGACCGGCTATGACATTGAGGACATGATCGGGCGCAATGTCATTGAGTTGCCATGCAGTCGCGATGCGCGTCGGCATTACGCCGCAATACATCAGGCGCTGGAACAGCAAGGCAGCTGGCAAGGCGAATTGGTGGAAACGCGCAAGAGCGGCGAGATGTATCCGCAATGGCTGCAATTGAACGCCGTTCGCGATAGCCGGGGAAATGTCAGCCATATCGTGGGTTTCTTCGCGGATCTTTCTGCCCGTCGGGAATCCGAAGAGCGAATGCGCTATCTGACCCATTACGACGAACTTACCGGTCTGGCCAACCGCTCGATGTTCCGCGAACGACTCAACGAAGCTCATCAACGAGTGCGGCAGGGTGGCTATCGCAACCTGGCCTTGCTGCACATCAATCTTGATCGGTTCAAGCAACTCAACGACAGCCTGGGGCATGAAGTTGCCGACCAGTTGTTGCAGAAAATGGCCCGGCGACTGGTGAATGCATTGCCTGAAGCAGACACCATCGCACGCCTTTCTGGTGACGAGTTTGCCGTGCTGTTCAACTCCTACGGCAACCTTTCCAGCCTGGCCAGGGTGGCGACTCGTCTGGCTAACAAGTTGCGTTTGCCGGTGACCATTGAAGGGCATGAACTGGTGGTCAGCGTGTCGATGGGCATCAGCTTGTTGCCAGACAGCGCCCGGGAAATTTCCGCGTTGGTCAGTCAATCGAACATGGCCATGCAGCACGCAAAACATTTGGGCGGCAACAACTTCCAGTTCTACACCGACAGCCTGCAAGCCAGCACGCTGGAGCGCTTGCAGCTGGAAAACCAGTTGCGCAAAGCCATCGAAGAGAAGCAGTTGAAGGTGTTCTACCAACCCAAGCTGTGCCTCGCCACGGGCAAGCTGAACGCTGCCGAGGCGCTGGTGCGTTGGGATCACCCCACCATGGGCCGCGTGCCGCCGGGGGATTTCATCGGCCTGGCTGAAGAAACCGGATTGATCGGCCCGATCGGTGAGTTCGTGCTGCGTCAGGCCTGCTGGCAGGCCTGTGAGTGGCAGCGGCAGGGGCTCGAAGCGATTCGGGTGTCGGTCAATCTGTCGGTGCATCAATTGCGACAGGGCAAGTTGGTCAGCCTGGTGCGCCAGGTGCTGGAAGAAGCCGGGCTGGCGCCGCACTTCCTAGAGCTGGAGTTGACCGAAAGCCAGTTGCTGGACAGCGTCGAGCACATCATCGCGACTTTCCAGCAGTTGCGTGATCTCGGGGTGAAACTGGCCATTGACGATTTTGGCACTGGTTACTCCTCCCTGAGCTACCTCAAGCGTATCCCGGTGGATTACGTGAAGATCGACCAGGCCTTTATCCGTGGGTTAGGAGAGGGTACCGAGGATGCGGCGATCACTCGGGCGATCATTGCCATGGCCCATGGTTTGTCGTTGAAAGTCGTCGCGGAAGGCGTGGAACACCAGGAGCAACTTGAGTTTCTCAAGCGTGAGCGCTGCGATGAGGTGCAAGGCTATCTGATCAGTCGGCCGGTAGAGGCGCAAGACCTGGCGGGCCAGTTGCGAGGGCAGGGCGCGGATTGACTGAGAATGCTTCCCGTCAGGCCTTTTGGCGGTCTGACGGGAAGTTTGCAGCAGGTAATTCTTTAATCGGTGATCAGTACTTCATCAATGTGGTGCAGTAGCTTTCCTTCGAAGAAAATACTGACGCCAGTAACATTTGATTCACCGGCTACCCGGTATTCGACAAACCTTTCGGTTAATGCTGGAAGTGAAATTCCGCCGGTGTCTTCAATTTTCAGGTCTAGACGTAAATCATTAGATTTGTCCTGCACTTCGCTCAGCACCAGCTTGGCCGTAATGCCAGAGTTGACAACGGTCACGGTACCGGAAGCACGAAAGAAAGCGGCGCCAGGCATGCGGTTAATTTGGGCGGCCCAGTCTTTGGTTGTAATGTTCATTGTATGTAACTCCTGTAATTAACATAATTGCGTCCTGCCTATTTAATATACCCATCTTTATTTAATTTGTGGGTGGCGATAGTTGACTTGTTTGTAAGTTGATGTGGGCTGTGTGTTATTGATGAGATAACTAATGTTGACACTTGTACGGGGAGGCTCATTTTTGTCGCAACGTCAAAAGGCGAGCGTCGGTGAGCAACTGGAACGCTGGCGATGAGCGCTACATGGAGCGCGCGTGCCTGAATGCCGAGGGATGTGGTTACGCATTGAGCAGGCAAAAAGCCGATTCATGTAGTATAACTACAAGCGTGCTACATCCCCGGCACCTGCCAATAACAAAGAGTCCAGCCCTTTGAATCTGCTGCAACACATCGCCCAGTCTCGCCACCTGTTACGCAAGTCGGAGCTCAAGGTCGCCGACCATGTGCTGCTTGATCCTGCGGCCGTGATGCACAGCTCCATGGCCGACCTGGCCCACAGCGTGGGCATCAGCGAGCCGACCATCGTGCGTTTTTGCCGTGCCATCGGTTGCTCCGGTTTCCAGGACCTGAAGCTGAAGCTGGCCCAGAGCTTGGCGGCGGGCGCGAGTTTCGGCCAGTTTGCGATCCATGAGGATGATTCGGTCGCCGACTACAGCCTGAAAATCTTCGACACCACCCTGCATACGCTGATGGAGGTTCGCGAGAAACTCGATCCGCTGGAATTGCAGCGGGCGGTGACGCTGATGTCCCAAGCCCAGCGCGTCGAGTTCTACGGCTTCGGCGCCTCGGGTGCGGTCGCGGCGGACGCCCAGCACAAGTTCTTCCGCTTGCTGCTCACCGCTGCAGCGTATTCCGACCCGCACATGCAGGCGATGTCGGCCGTGACATTGAAGCCGACTGACGTGGCCATCTGCATTTCCCAGTCCGGGCGTTCCAAGGACCTGCTGATCACCGCTAACCTGGTGCGTGAAAGCGGCGCTTCGTTGATCACTTTGTGTCCGAGCCAGACGCCATTGGCCGAGCTGTCGACGGTCAACCTGGCGATCGATGTGCATGAAGACACCGAAATCTATACGCCGCTGACCTCGCGTATCGCTCACCTGGTGGTGATCGACGTGTTGGCGATGGGCGTGGCCATGGCCCGCGGCCCGAGCCTGGTCAATCACCTCAAGAGCGTCAAACGCAGCCTGCGCAGTTTGCGGTTGTCGCCCAAGTCAGTGAAAGCGCTGGACGATTGATCCTGGCCTGAGCTTGCTCCCACAGGGTTCAGCGCTGTAAATGCAATTTGTGCAGCGCTCGAGATCTACTGTGGGAGCGAGCTTGCTCGCGATGGCGGCCTCGAATACACCGTAATTTTCATCAGTCTGTAACCCCCGAGCCGCCAAACCGTCATCCCGCGCGCCTATCTTGAAACTCCCGTACTCGCCTTGGGAGACTCGAAATGGCCATGCCCTACGAAGAACGCAACAGCGCTGTCAAAACCCGTCGTCAGCAAGAAGATCAGCGCCGCATGGAATTCCGCCGCGCCATTGAAGATCGCTGCGAACGCCGTCAGCTTCTGGCCGAAATTGGCGATTTTCCGGAGTTGGAACTCAACTTCTGGCAGGCATCTCCCTCGACTTCCCGTCGAAACGCTCAACCAGCGCGCTGATCTGAATGCGTTCGCTACGGATAAACGCCAGGAAGGCGTGAGCCACCGGTGACAGGCGTTTCGCCTTGGCCTGCACCAGGCACCAACTGCGAAACAGTGGCAGCTCTTCGACCGGTAGCTCGACCAGCCCACCAGTTGCCAGCTCAAGGTTCAGGGCGTGGCGCGTCAACAGCGCAACGCCCAGACCTGCCAGTACACATTCACGCTGAGCTTCGGCAGACGAGACTTCCTGAGTCTGGTTGAAATGCACGCGCTTCTCTTTGAAGTATTCTTCGCACGCAAGCCGCGTCCCGGAGCCTGGCTCGCGCAGCAGCAGTGTGTAGGGTTCAAGATCCTGCAAGCGTAGCGGCCCCATATGGCACAGCGGGTGATCCGGTGGCGCCACGGCGACGATCGGGTTGTTCAGGAACGGCAGGAATTCCAGGCCCATGTCCTGGGGCACCATGGACATGATCACCAGATCGTCGCGGTTGTCCGACAGGCGCCGAATGACTTGGCCGCGATTGACCACCGTCAGTTGCAGGTTCACTTCCGGGTGCTGGCGTTTGAATGCGGCAAACAAGTGCGGCACGAAATACTTGGCGCTGGATTCCACCGCCAGTTTCAGTTGCCCCTGCAGCGAGCCCTGCATGTCCGACAGCTGCATGTCGAGGTTTTCCAGGCGTCCGAAAATATCCCGACTGGCCCGCTGTAACGCTTCAGCCGCTTCGGTCATGTAGAGTTTTTTGCCGACATAATCGAACAAAGGCTGGCCAATCAACTCTTCAAGTTGACGAATCTGTAGGCTGACGGCAGGTTGTGTGAGCGACATTTCCTCGGCCGCACGGCTGTAGGAACGCAAATCACAGACTTCATTGAAGATCTGCAATTGCCGCAAAGTCATACGCATCAATGACTTACGCATTATCTGGTCACTCTCGTCGCTGGCTGATGAATCAACTATAAGTCTTTACTTATGCACGACCCAATTTTTATTCATTTTTGTTAATCCCTTGTGGGCGCTAGTGTGGACCTGCGACCAAACTGAAACATTTGGTCACTCGTCGACCTGGGTCTAGCAGGTCGTGGGTACCACCGGCTCAAGGGAAACTCCAAGTGATAACAAAGATCCTGATCGCCAACCGTGGTGAGATTGCCGTACGAATCGTACGTGCCTGCGCCGAAATGGGCATTCGCTCGGTCGCGATCTACTCCGACGCCGACCGTCATGCTTTGCACGTCAAGCGTGCGGACGAGGCCCACAGCATTGGTGCCGAGCCGCTGGCTGGTTACCTGAACCCGCGCAAGCTGGTGAACCTGGCTGTGGAAACCGGCTGCGATGCACTGCACCCCGGTTACGGATTCCTTTCGGAAAACGCCGAACTGGCAGAGATCTGCGCCGAGCGCGGGATCAAGTTCATCGGTCCATCGGCTGAGGTCATTCGCCGTATGGGCGACAAAACCGAAGCCCGCCGCAGCATGATCAAGGCCGGCGTCCCGGTGACCCCGGGCACCGAAGGCAACGTGTCGGGCATCGAAGAAGCCCTGACCGAAGGCGATCGCATCGGCTACCCGGTGATGCTCAAGGCCACTTCCGGTGGCGGCGGCCGCGGCATTCGTCGCTGCAACAGCCGCGAAGAACTCGAACAGGCTTTCCCTCGCGTGATTTCCGAAGCCACCAAGGCATTCGGTTCCGCGGAAGTGTTCCTGGAAAAATGTATCGTCAATCCGAAGCACATCGAAGCGCAGATTCTTGGCGACAGCTTCGGCAACGTGGTGCACCTGTTCGAGCGTGACTGCTCGATCCAGCGCCGCAACCAGAAGCTGATCGAGATCGCCCCGAGCCCGCAACTGACCCCGGAACAGCGCGCCTACATCGGCGACCTGTCGGTGCGTGCAGCCAAGGCCGTGGGTTACGAGAACGCCGGCACCGTGGAGTTCCTGCTCGCCGAGGGCGAGGTGTACTTCATGGAGATGAACACCCGGGTGCAGGTGGAACACACCATCACCGAAGAAATCACCGGCATCGACATTGTCCGTGAGCAGATTCGCATTGCGTCTGGCCTGCCGCTTTCGGTGAAACAGGAAGATATCCAGCACCGTGGTTTCGCCCTGCAATTCCGGATCAACGCCGAAGACCCGAAAAACAACTTCCTGCCGAGCTTCGGCAAGATCACCCGCTACTACGCCCCCGGCGGTCCCGGCGTGCGTACCGACACGGCGATCTATACCGGCTACACCATCCCACCGTTCTACGACTCCATGTGCCTGAAACTGGTGGTGTGGGCGCTGACCTGGGAAGAGGCGATGGACCGTGGCTTGCGCGCCCTGGACGACATGCGTCTGCAAGGGGTCAAGACTACCGCCGCGTATTACCAGGAAATCCTGCGCAACCCGGAATTCCGTAGCGGCCAGTTCAACACCAGCTTCGTTGAAAGCCACCCTGAACTGACCAACTACTCGATCAAGCGCAAACCCGAAGAGCTGGCCCTGGCCATCGCCGCCGCCATCGCCGCCCACGCAGGCCTGTGAGGAATAGAACAATGAGCAAACAAATCCACGTTACCGACACGATCCTGCGCGACGCCCACCAATCGCTGCTCGCGACCCGCATGCGCACCGAAGACATGCTGCCGATTTGCGACAAGCTCGACAAAGTCGGCTACTGGTCGCTGGAATGCTGGGGCGGCGCGACATTCGACGCCTGCGTACGCTTCCTGAAAGAAGACCCGTGGGAGCGTCTGCGCCAACTGCGCGCCGCGCTGCCTAACACCCGCCTGCAAATGCTGTTGCGCGGCCAGAACCTGCTGGGCTACCGCCACTACAGCGACGACGTGGTCAAAGCTTTCGTCGCCAAGGCAGCGGTCAACGGCATCGACGTGTTCCGCATCTTCGACGCCATGAACGACGTGCGTAACCTGCGCGTGGCCATCGAAGCGGTAAAAGCCGCCGGCAAACACGCCCAGGGTACCATCGCCTACACCACCAGCCCGGTGCACACCATCGAGGCCTTCGTGAACCAGGCCAAGCAAATGGAAGCCATGGGTTGCGACTCGGTGGCGATCAAGGACATGGCCGGTTTGCTGACCCCATACGCCACCGGCGAGCTGGTCAAGGCTCTGAAAGCCGAGCAATCGCTGCCAGTGTTCATTCACTCGCACGACACCGCTGGCCTGGCCGCGATGTGCCAAATGAAGGCTATCGAAAACGGTGCCGACCACATCGATACCGCAATCTCCAGCTTCGCTTGGGGCACCAGCCACCCGGGCACCGAGTCGATGGTCGCAGCGCTTAAAGGCAGCGAGTTCGACACCGGCCTGAACCTGGAACTGCTGCAAGAGATCGGTCTGTATTTCTACGCTGTACGCAAGAAGTACCACCAGTTCGAAAGCGAATTCACCGCCGTTGACACCCGCGTTCAAGTCAACCAGGTGCCGGGCGGGATGATTTCCAACCTGGCCAACCAGTTGAAAGAGCAGGGCGCACTCAATCGCATGAACGAAGTGCTGGCCGAAATCCCGCGGGTTCGCGAAGACCTCGGCTTCCCGCCGCTGGTGACCCCGACCTCGCAGATCGTCGGCACCCAGGCGTTCTTCAACGTGTTGGCCGGCGAGCGCTACAAGACCATCACCAACGAAGTGAAGCTGTACCTGCAGGGCGGCTACGGCAAGGCGCCGGGCACCGTGAACGAACAACTGCGTCGCCAGGCCATCGGCAGCGAAGAAGTGATCGACGTGCGTCCGGCCGACCTGCTCAAGCCGGAAATGACCAAGCTGCGCGCCGATATCGGTGCACTGGCCAAGTCTGAAGAAGACGTGCTGACCTTCGCCATGTTCCCGGACATCGGGCGCAAGTTCCTTGAAGAGCGTGCTGCGGGCACCTTGACGCCGGAAGTGCTGTTGCCGATTCCTGAAGCCGGCGGCGTTGCCTCGGCTGGTGGTGAGGGCGTACCGACGGAGTTCGTCATCGACGTGCACGGCGAAACCTACCGCGTCGACATCACCGGTGTTGGCGTCAAGGCCGAAGGCAAGCGTCACTTCTACCTGTCCATCGACGGCATGCCGGAAGAAGTGGTGTTCGAGCCGCTCAACGAATTCGTCGGCGGCGGCAGCAGCAAGCGCAAGCAAGCCACTGCACCGGGTCATGTCAGCACCACCATGCCGGGCAACATCGTCGACGTGCTGGTCAAGGAAGGCGACGCCGTCAAGGCGGGTCAGGCAGTGTTGATCACCGAAGCGATGAAGATGGAAACCGAAGTCCAGGCGGCCATCGCCGGTAAAGTCACCGCCATTCACGTGGCCAAGGGCGACCGGGTCAACCCGGGCGAGATCCTGATCGAGATCGAAGGCTGAGTTAACAGCCTCGATACAACGCTTTAAACCTCGGGGGGGCATGTGCTCCCCTTTTTTTATCCATGGCAAAGCAAGAGCTTGCTTTTGATGCTTTTAGCCGCGGCACTCAACGAGGCTTTTCAACTGCCCCGACCCCGTCTGGTTCTCATCACTCAACCACTTCTCAAACCCGGCCCCAATCGCCGGCCATTCCGAATCCAGGATCGAGTACCACGCCGTATCGCGGTTCTGCCCCTTGACCACCATATGCTGGCGAAACACCCCCTCAAAACTGAAACCCAAACGCTCGGCCGCATATTTGGAGCGGTCGTTGGCGTTGTTGCATTTCCATTCCAGGCGACGGTAGCCGAGGGCGAAGGATTCCCTGGCCAGCAGGTAAACTGCCTCGGTGCTTTTCGGCGAGCGCTGCATCGGGGCACCGAAGGTGACGTGGCCGATCTCGATGCGGCCCTGGGCCGGGACGATGGACATCAGGCTGAGGATGCCCTGGACCTCGCCGCTGGCGCGATCGATCACGCTGAAGAAGTACGGGTCGCTATTGGCCGCGTGGTTGTTCAGCCAGTCGTTGAAGGCGCTGCGCTCCGGGAAGGGACCGTAGGGCAGGTAGTCCCAAAGTTTCGGGTCGGCGCCAGGGCCTTGCAGGGCTTTGAACAGGTCGTCGCCATGGCGCGCTGGATCGAGTTTTTCCAGGCGGATGTAACGGCCTTCGATCAGTTGAGTCGTGGGAGCCGGGACGCCTTTCCAGTCGGCGAGTGAAATCGACATGCTGTTCTCCTTGAACCTATATGGCTTTGCGAAATTGGATGAAACCAGGGCGTTCGGCGATGCGCTCGTAGAGCTGAATCGCGGTGGCGTTGGTTTCGTGGGTCAGCCAGTGCACCTTGTTGCAGCCGTCGGCCTTGGCCGTGGTGTAGACGAATTCGATCAACTGGCGGCCGACGCCAGTGCCACGGGTTTCCGGGACCACCAGCAAGTCTTGCAGGTAGCAGGAGTTTTCGATGGCCCAGTTCGAACGATGGTAGATGAAATGCACCATGCCCACCGCTTTGCCATCGGCCCAGGCGAGGGCAGCATGAGTCGTCTCGCTCGGGTCGAGCAAGCGCTGCCAGGTACTTTGGGTGACCGCTTCAGGCAGCTCGGTGTTGTAGAAGCGCAGATAGGCTTGCCACAGTGGCAGCCAGGCAGCGTGGTCGTCGGCAGTGACCTGGCGGATCTCGATCTGACTCATGTTCATTCCTTAACGCATCAAGTGAGCGAGGGCCTGGTCATGCGCGTCCGGGCTGGCGGCCAGTCCTTCGCGCACACCGGCGATATCAGCAGGGTTACGGTTCTGGCTGAGCTTGCGCTTGCCTTCAAGGCGTTCGATCGGCACGGCAAAACCGACGATGGCCTTGAGCATGCCGTCGATGTAGTCGGCGGGGGCATCGGCGACTTTCCATGGCTGGGCGCGGCCGGCCTCATGGCGATCGGTGAGGGTACTAACGATGTCGAGCAGCCGTCCGCCATCGCTGAATGTTTCGGCGCGGCCATAGGCGTGGACGGCGACGTAGTTCCAGGTCGGCACGACTTTGCCGTGCTCGGCCTTACTCGGGTAAAAGCCAGGGCTGACGTAGGCATCGGCACCGGAGAAAATCAGCAGGGCTTCAGCACCGTCGCGCAGGTCTTTCCACTGCGGATTGGCCTTGGCCAGATGCCCGTACAGCGTGCCGTTCGGACCCTGTTCGCGATGGAGCAATACCGGTACGTGGCTGGCTTGCAATCCGTGCTCGCCGTGAGTCACCAATATGGCGAGGCGAGTGGCGAGGATCAATTCGTGTAATTGGGACAAGTCATCGATGGCAAAGGCGCGTGGCGTGTACATGGAGAAATTTTCCTTGGCGAATGCCTGCATCCTAGGCAGGCTATTGGTCTGTTGTAAGAGCCATTAATGACCAATTTTATAGGTCCAATACCATGTCGAATTCTCAGTCGCTGTCCTTGTCGTTCAATCCTGCGGGGATTGAACTTGATCGCCGTCAGGGGCTGAGCCGCCAGCTCTATCAGGCGCTGCGCATCCGTGTGCTCGACGGTCGGCTCGCCAGTGGCACGCGTCTGCCGGCCAGTCGTGACCTGGCGGCGGCATTGGCGATTTCCCGCAACAGTGTGGTCCGTGCCTACGATCAGCTGTATGCGGAAGGCTTCATCGAGGGGCGGGTGGGCGACGGGACTTATGTCGCCCAATTGCCGCAAAGTGCATTACCGGCAGAAAAACTATCCACAAAAGTATCCACAGGGTTGTCAACAGGCTTACCCACAGCCTTATCCACAAATTGGCTGGATTTACCTGTTGATTCATCCAGCAAAGTTATCCACAGCGGCGCGTTGGGGCGGGTTGAAAAGAACCATTTGGCACTGCCGCCGAGTGGTCCGCCCCGCGCATTTCGGGTCGGTGTTCCGGCGTTCGATCTGTTTCCATTCGAGGTCTGGGCCAAGCTGAATGCGGCTTTCTGGCGCAAACCGGATCTGCAGCAGCTGTGTTATGGCGATCCGGCGGGCGATGCGCGCCTGCGCGGGATGATCGCCGCGTACTTGCGCAGTTCCCGTGGCATGCAGTGCACGGCTGAACAAATTGTGATCACCAGTGGCGCGCAGCAGGGGATCAGTCTTTGTGCACAGCTGCTGGTGGAGCCCGGTGACGGGGTGGCGATTGAAAATCCGGGGTATCGGGCGGCCGGTCATGCGTTCGCCGTGGCGGGTGCCCGGTTGCATGGAGTCGCGGTGGATAGCGAGGGTATCGACTGTGGCGCACTGGCACAGCTCGGCGATTGTCGTCTGACCTACGTCACACCGTCCCATCAGTACCCCACCGGGGTGGTGATGAGCCTGGCTCGCCGCCTGGAGTTGCTGGCCTGGGCCGAACGCACGCAGGGCTGGATCGTCGAGGATGACTATGATGGCGAGTACCGCTACAGCGGTGCGCCGCTGGCGCCTTTGGCGGCACTGGATCAGCAAGGCCGGGTGCTCTACGTCGGCACGTTCGGCAAAGTGGCGTTTCCGGCGTTGCGCCTGGGTTACCTGGTATTGCCGGCAGGGCTGGTGCAGGCGTTTGCCCAACGCCGTGCCGTGGACGTGCGCCATTCCGAGGTCAGTACCCAGGCGGTGATGGCCGAATTCATGGCGGCCGGGCACTTCCAGCGACATATCCGCCGCATGCGGCGTGCGGCATTGAGTCGGCGCAATACTTTGCTCAGCGGTTGGCCGCGGGATATTCCCGGTGTCGGCCAGTTACCCACGATTGCCGCCGGACTGCACATGACCGTGCCTGTCGAGAGCGTGGCGCGCGAGCGTGAGCTGATCGAACTGGCGAACAGCGTCGATGTCGAGATCAACGGTTTGAGCAGTTATTGGTTGCCGCAATCCACCCCCCCGATGGATCAACGCGCCGGTCTGGTGTTGGGCTTTGCCGCGGTACCCGAAAAGGCAATCGAGGCGGCGCTGCAACGGTTGCGGGCGGTGTGGCGTACCGGCTGAAGCGCGGGCAAAGAAAGACCTGCGTAAACGCAGGTCTAGATGATGACGGGAACGACGCGGTTATCAGGTGCCGGACTTGATCTTGGTCCAGGCCCGGGTCCGTGCACGTTCGGCATCGCGGGGCAATGGCTGCAGGGTGTAGAGCGTGCCCATCGCCGTGTCGGTCGGGTACAGGTTCGGGTTGTTGCGGATCGCCGGGTCGACCATTTCCGTGGCGTCCTTGTTCGGGTTCGGGTAGCCGACGAAGTCACTGACCGGCGCAATCACCTGGGGTTGCAGCAGGTAGTTGATGAAGGTGTAGGCGTCTTCCGGATTTTTCGCACCCTTGGGGATGGCGAGCATGTCGAACCAGATCGGCGCGCCTTCTTTCGGCAGGCGCATGTCGACGACCACACCGTTCTTGGCTTCCTTGGCGCGGTTGGCGGCTTGCGAGAAGCTGCCGGAATAACCGACTGCGACGCAGATGTCACCGTTGGCAATGTCGGCCATGTACTTGGACGAGTGGAAGTAGGTGATGTACGGACGGATCTTCATCAGTAGCGCTTCAGCCTTGTCGTAGTCCGCAGGCTTTTTGCTGTTGGGGTCCAGGCCAAGGTGTTGCAGGGCCAGCGGCAGGATCTCCGACGGCGAGTCGAGAAGAGCGACGCCGCACTGCTTGAGCTTGCTGATGTTCTCTTCCTTGAAGATCAGGTCCCAGCTGTCCACTGGTGCGTTGTCGCCGAGCACGGCCTTGACCTTGTCCGGGTTGAAGCCAATCAGGATGGTTCCGTACATGTACGGCACGGCGAATTTGTTGCCCGGGTCGTTGGCCTCGATCAGCTTCATCAGCTTGGGGTCGAGGTGGTTCCAGTTCGGCAGTTTGCTGCGGTCCAGGGGCTGGAATACGCCCGCTTCGATCTGCTTGGCGAGGAACACGTTGGACGGCACCACCACATCGTAGCCGGAGTTGCCGGTCAGCAGTTTGGCTTCCAGCGCTTCGTTGGTGTCGAAGATGTCGTAGACCAGTTTGGTCTGAGTGTTCTGCGCTTTGAAGTCTTCCAGGGCCTTGGGGGTGATGTAGTCGAACCAGTTGTAGACGCGCAACGTTCGTTCTTCAGCGTGCACGGCACCACTGAGCACTATTGCACTCAGGGCAGGCACGATAAAACGCTTGAGCCTTTTCATTGTTCTAATTCCTCATCGAGCGCTTTCAAAACCTTCGAGAACGTTCACGGCGTTGATGCCGATTTCTTCGACCGCGTAACCGCCTTCCATCACGAAAAGCGTCGGCACGCCGAGCTTCGCGATGCGCTTGCCCATGGCCAGGTAGTCCGGGCTGTCGAGCTTGAATTGCGAGATCGGGTCGTCCTTGAAGGTATCGACGCCCAGGGACACGACGATGATGTCGGCACCGTAGTTTTCGATCTCCTTGCAGGCCTGTTCCAGTGCAGCACTCCAGGTGTCCCAGCCGCTGCCGGCGGGCAATGGGTAGTTGAAGTTGAAACCTTCACCGGCGCCTTCGCCCAGTTCATCTTCATAGCCGAGGAAGAACGGAAATTCGGCTTCCGGATGACCATGAATCGAAGTGAACAGCACGTCGCTGCGTTCGTAGAAAATCGATTGGGTGCCGTTGCCGTGGTGGTAATCGACATCGAGGATCGCGACCTTTTTGTGGCCCTGATCGAGGAATGCCTGGGTGGCGATGGCGGCGTTGTTGAGGTAGCAATAACCGCCCATCAAGTCGCCAGCGGCGTGGTGTCCCGGTGGACGGCAGAGGGCGAAGGCGCTGTGGGCGCCGCGTTGAATCTCTGCTTGGGCGGTCAATGCCACTTGCGCCGCGCTGTACGCCGCTTGCCAGGTGCCGGCGGTGATCGGCGCGCCGCCGTCGAAGCTGTAATAGCCGAGTTGACCGTGCAGGCTAGTCGGTTTGATCTGGCGCAAGGTACGGGCGGGCCAGGTGTAGGGCAGCAAGTCACCGTCAGTGTTGAACTCGGTCCAGCGGGCCCAGGCGCCTTTGAAGAAGTCGAGGTAGTCGCGGCTGTGAATGCGCTCGATCGGCCCGAGGCCGAAATCCTTCGGCGCTTCGACCGGGCCCAGGTTTTGTTTCTGCACCCGTGCCAGCACATGATCGGCCCGGGATGGCATCTCGAAGCAGGGCTTGAGTTGTCCGTCGATAAGTTCGCAACGGCCGTGGTGCAGGTGGTGATCGTCCGAGTAGATCGTCAGCATTTTCTTGTTCTCCGCAGGCTGGTTCGGTTGCACACAGTCTTGCGGTGCAGACGGTTTAGGAGAACGGCAGGAAAGGCCAAAAGGGGATCGAAATGGCCAAAACATTTGACCGAAATTCGCCCCTTACTTGCACGGCTGAGTTCCAGGTGAGTACATGAAATGTTAAACCTGTGGGAGCGGGCTTGCCCGCGAAAGCGGTGTTCCAGCCAATGGAGATGTATCAGTTGTACTGGCCTCTTCGCGGGCAAGCCCGCTCCCACAGGGTTAGCCGTGTGGCCTGAACTGACTCGGCGCCACACCACTCCAGCGTACAAAGGCATGGCGAAAACTCGCGGTCTCGCTGAAGCCCAACGCTTCGGCAATCTGATAGATCGGCAATTGATCCTCGCAAAGCATTTGCTTGGCCTGCTCAAAGCGCAGTTCGTCGAGCAGCTCCTGATAGCTGCAACCCATGTCCTTGAGATGCCGGCGCAAGGTCCGCGCCGAACAGTTCATTTGCTCGGCCAGCCCCTCCAGCCCCGGCGCCGCATTCAATTGCGCGCTGAGCAATTGGCGGATCCGTCCCAGCCACGCCTGGCGCCCGGTGAACTCGATGTTCTGTTTGCGGCAGCGTTCGGCCATGGCTTGATGGGTGATGACATCGGCCAGCGGCAGTGGCTGGTCGAGCCAGCGCTTGTCGAAGGCGAAGGCATTGTTACGCGCGCCGAAGTGCAAAGGGCAGTTGAAGTGTTCGGCGTAGCTTGATTCGTAGTCGGGCGCGGCATGTTCGAAGCGTGCGCCGAGCAAGGGCAGGGGATGGCCGAGCAGGTCGTCGCAGGTGACCTTCAGTGACACCAGGCAGAATTCCGCGTTGAACACCGCCATGGCCGGGCTCTCGCGGTAATCGGCGGCGGCGAACCAGATGCGCTCGCCATCGTCTTCCAGGCTCAACTCGAAAAGTGTTCCCAGCAGCGCCGGATAACGCATCGCCAGACGCAAAGCGTCACCGAAGGTGGCACTGGTGAGCAGGGCGTAACCGAGCATGCCGTAGCAGGAAACGTGCATCCGCCGGCCCAGTTCCAGGCCGATGTCACGCTTGAGGGCAACCGCGTTGGCACAGACCTGCATCTCCTGATTGGTGGTGATGCGCGTGTCGGCACGGTTCAGATCCGCCGCACTGATGCCGCTACCGGCCAGCAGCGCTTCGCTGGACAAGCCTTCGACCTTGAAGGCGTCGAGTACCAGGGAGACCGCGTTGAGCGTGGTGAGGTGGGAGTGGAGCATAAGGACTTCCAGCCTTGGGATACTGGAATGCGGAGCAAGTTGTATGCCGGACGAGCAAGACTGGTGATGTCCCAGTGGGAGCGAGCTTGCTCGCGATGGCGTCTGGTCAGTCCACACAAATGTGGAATGAACTACCGCTATCGCGAGCAAGCCCGCTCCCACAGGTTTTGTGTTTTGTCAGCTCAGCTCGCCGCAAAGGTCGAGTTCAACGAGTTGACGGACTTCTTGCGGATCAAGCCCCGCACCCAGCAACCCATGCAACTTGCCAAACGCCGCCTCACGGGTCATGCCGCCACCGGACAACACCCCAACGCCACGCAAGCGACTGCCAGCCTCGTACACGTCCAGCTCGACACCGCCTTCATGGCACTGCGTCACCGCGACCACCACCACGCCATTGTCGCGCGCACGGCCGAGGCTGGCGAGAAACCCGGGGTTGTCACTCGGCCCGGTGCCGCTGCCGTAACACTCCAGTACCAGGCCCTGAATGCCGCTGTCGAGCAAACCATCCAGCACCTCGGCGCTGATGCCGGGAAACAGCGGCAGCACCGCGACGTTGGCCAATTGCCTGGTCTGGTTGTAGTTCAGCTGCGACGCAACCGAAGTCGCCTTCACTCCGCCACCCTGACGCTCCAGGCGCTTGAACGGATGACGGCCAAAACTGCGTACCTTCGCGCAACGGGTCGGGTCCAGCAGTTCGCCGTGGAAGTAAAGATGCACGCCCGGCGCCAGGCCTTGGCCCAGGGCGACCAGTGCGCCACTGAGGTTTTCCCAGGCATCGCTGTCGGTCACACCGGCCGGCAACATCGAGCCGGTGAAGCACACGCGGGCATGCAGGCCGAGCAACTGGAAGCTCATGGCGGCGGCGCTGTAGGCCAGAGTGTCGGTGCCATGCAGGATCAGCACGCTGTCGCAGCCCTGCACATCCACAGCGTCGACTACCGCTTCACGCAGTTGCTGCCAATACGCAGGAGTCATGTTCGCGCTGTCGATCAGCGGTGACATCTCACGAAAGCGCCACTGCGGCACCACCAGCTCGGGTTGGCTGTGCAGGTAGTCACGCATCCGTGCTTCGAAACCGGACGCCGGGGCCAGGCCATGGGCGCTGGCCTGCATGCCGATGGTGCCGCCGGTGTAGAGCACCATGACGTGCTGGGCGGCAGGATAGGTCGACAAATTCATGAAGATTCTCCGAGAGGAAGAGTTCCTGTGGGAGCGAGCTTGCTCGCGATAGCGGTATGTCAGACATCGCTATGTTGACTGACAGTGCGCCATCGCGAGCAAGCTCGCTCCCACAGTTTTTCGAACTTTAACTGACGGGCGCGCGAGATGCGCCCGTCATTCACCTGTCAGCGTTGCGCTGCGGGTACACCTTGCGGCTCAACTTCTGTCTTGCCGGCAGCGGCAGGGGGATTGGCCGGCCAGGCTTGGCGATCCAGATCCAGATCCGGGAATCTGGCGGAGTCGAACACCGGGGTCTTGATCCCGGCGGCGCGCTGGTCATCGTAGTCACGCAGGATGCGCATGCCGACCTTGAACAGCAGGAACAGCGCGATCAGGTTGACGAACGCGAGCATGGTCATGGTGATGTCGGCGAAGGCGAACACGGTGCCGAGGTTTTCGATGGCACCCCAGAAAATCAGCACTAGTACCAGCGCGCGATAGCCCATCAGCGCCTTGCGGTTTTCGCCGATCAAAAAGCGCAGGTTGCTCTCGCCCAGATAGTAGTTGTAGAGGATCGAGGTGAACACGAACAACGCCAAGGCCACGGAGATGAACATCCGGCCCCAGTCACCGACCACGGCGGCCAGCGAGTTCTGGGTCAGGGCAATGCCGTCGCCCTCGAAGCCCGGGGTGTAAAAACCGGAGAGCAGGATCAGCAACGCGGTGCAGGTGCAGATCACGAAGGTATCGAGGAACACGCTGAACGCTTGAACCACGCCTTGCGCCACCGGGTGTTCGACCGCCGCCACCGCCGCCACGTTCGGCGCACTGCCCAGGCCCGCTTCGTTGGCGAACACGCCGCGCTTCACACCCATGATGATGGCGCTGCCAATCAGGCCACCGAAGGCCTGGTCGAGACCGAAGGCGCTTTTGACGATGGTCATCAGCATGCCCGGCACCTGGTCGAACTGCAGCACGATCACGTAGATGGTCACGCCGATGTACACCAGGGTTTTCACCGGCACCAACAGGTCGGCGACCTTGGCGATGCGCTTGATCCCGCCAATGAACACCAGGCCCAACAACACGGCCAGGCCGATGCCGGTGTAGGTGGTGTCGAGGCCAAACGCGTTGTTCAGCGAGTGGGTCACAGCATGGGATTGCAGGCCGTTGAAGGCGAAGCCGAAAGTGATCAACAGCAGGAACGCCATGATCATTCCCAGCCAGCGTTTTTGCAGGCCGTACTGGATGTAATAAGACGGGCCGCCACGAAACTGGCCTTCGGAATCGCAGCGCTTGTAGAGCTGGCCGAGGGAGCATTCGAAGAAGCTGCTGGACATGCCGACCAGTGCGGTCACCCACATCCAGAACACGGCACCGGGGCCGCCGAGGGTCACGGCGATGCCGACACCGGCGATGTTGCCCGCACCGACACGGCCAGCGAGGCTGAGCATCAGGGCCTGAAACGAACTGAGTTGTCCGGCGCTGCTTTTGAGGCTGTCGCGGAACACCGCGAACATGTGGAAGAAATGACGCAATTGAACGAAACGCGAGCGGATCGTGAAGTAGCTACCGAGCCCGACAATGAGCACGATCAGTACTTTCCCTGAGAGGAAGTCGTTAATGACTTCGAGCATGGATTATTCCTCGCTGTTTTTTGTGTAGGCAAATGTTGGCCGGACAGACACATCGAGTTACACCCCTTGGCGCACGGCACAACGGGCGGTACGAAGTTCGTCCCGGTTTCATATCGCGGGTTTGTTATTAGTTCGGGTTTCGCATGGGTTGTGGCCTCGCTACCGACGACCGCTCATGCGAAGAGGGGCGGCACTATACCGATGACGGTGCCGTCCGTCTGCACGGTTGTGGTGCAAGCGGAGAAACGAAGCCTTTGAAACACCTGACATTTTTGCTGTCAGGCTATGTGGGAGCTGCTCTTGGTGGGAGCGGGCTTGCTCGCGAAAGCGGTCTATCAGACACATCATTGTTGAATGTGCCGCCGCCTTCGCGGACAAGCCCGCTCCCACATTGGTAAGTCCCCAGACATACGGTTCTCAGGATCAAACAGTTAAAAAAAAGGGCCTGGAGATTGATCTCCAAGCCCTCAAAAGGTGAGAGGTGTCTAGTCCCTCGACCTGGTGAGCGGTGCTACAAGTAACGCGTCGGGTTATGCCTTCAGTGGCACCAGGCGCGGAGCAATCATGTTTTCCGGGCGCAGGATGTCGGCGAGCATGGCTTCGTCGAGCAGGCCTTCTTCGCGCACCAGTTCCAGCACGCCGCGGCCGCTTTCGAGGGCGATACGGGCGATGCGGGTGGCGTTTTTGTAGCCGATGTACGGGTTCAGTGCGGTGACCAGACCGATCGAGTGTTCGACCAGTTCACGGCAGCGTGCTTCGTTGGCGGTGATGCCGACGATGCAGTGCTCGCGCAGCATGTCCATGGCGCGTTGCAGCAGGCGGATCGAGTCGAGGATCTTGAAAGCGATCAGCGGTTCCATCACGTTCAGTTGCAGCTGGCCGCCTTCGGCCGCCATGGTCAGCGCCAGATCGTTACCGATGACCTGGAAGGCCACCTGGTTAACGGCTTCCGGAATAACCGGGTTGACCTTGCCTGGCATGATCGAGCTGCCTGGCTGACGCGCTGGCAGGTTGATTTCGTTGATGCCGGTGCGTGGGCCGCTGGACAGCAGGCGCAGGTCGTTGCAGATCTTCGACAGCTTGACCGCGGTACGCTTGAGCATGCCGGAGAACAGCACGAAGGCGCCCATGTCGGAGGTAGCTTCGATCAGGTCGGCGGCCGGAACCAGCGGCTGACCGCTGATCAGGGCCAGGCGCTGTACAGCCAAGGCCTGATAGCGCGGGTCGGCGTTGATGCCGGTGCCGATCGCGGTGCCGCCCAGGTTCACTTCAGTCAGCAGTTCCGGGGCCAGCGTCTTCAGACGGGCCAGGTCTTCGCCCATGGTGGTGGCGAAAGCACGGAATTCTTGACCCAGGGTCATCGGTACGGCGTCTTGCAACTGGGTACGACCCATCTTCAGGACGTGGTTGAATTCTTCACCCTTGGCCGCGAACGCCTGAATCAGGCTGTCGAGGCTGGCGAGCAGGGCATCGTGACCGAGCAACAGACCCAGACGGATCGCCGTCGGGTAGGCGTCGTTGGTCGACTGCGCCATGTTCACGTCGTCGTTCGGGTGCAGGTACTGGTATTCGCCTTTCTGGTGGCCCATGGCCTCCAGCGCGATGTTGGCGATCACTTCGTTGGCATTCATGTTGGTCGAAGTGCCAGCGCCGCCTTGAATCATGTCCACCACGAACTCTTCGTGGAAGTCGCCGCGGATCAAACGTGCACAGGCTTCGCTGATGGCAGCGTGCTTGGCTTCGCTCAGGTGACCCAACTCACGGTTGGCGTCAGCGGCGGCCTGTTTGACCATGGCCAGACCGACAACCAGTTTCGGGTAGTGCGAAATCGGAACGCCCGAAAGGCGGAAGTTATTCACCGCTCGCAGGGTCTGGATACCGTAATACGCTTGAGCCGGTACTTCGAGGGCGCCAAGCAGGTCATTTTCTGTGCGGAATGATGCAGCGGAGGACATGATAGAAATCATCTCAATATGGACCCGGTCTGTGCCGGAACGCTGTGAATGCTAGGCTTGTGCGAAATTTTGGGCCAATGCTGTTAAACACTAGCCTATGCACATTCGGCATAATGCCCGTGTGACGCCGCGTTGACGGCAAGCGTGCGACCTAAATTGGTGCGTGTCCGGGAGGACGTGATGAATCTGGAAAGTAAATGGCTTGAGGACTTCAGTGCCCTGGCCGCCACCCGAAGCTTCTCCCAGGCCGCGGAACGACGCTTCGTGACCCAACCGGCGTTTAGCCGGCGCATCCGTAGCCTCGAAGCCGCATTGGGGCTGACCTTGGTCAACCGCTCGCGCACGCCGGTCGAGCTGACAGCGGCAGGGCAGTTGTTTCTGGTCACCGCGCGAACCGTGGTCGAACAGCTTGGCGAGGTGCTGCGCCATCTCCATCACCTGGAAGGCGGGCAAGGCGAGGTGATGCAGGTCGCCGCTGCTCACTCATTGGCACTGGGTTTTTTCCCGCGCTGGATCGCGCAATTGCGCAACGAGGGCTTGAACATCGCAACGCGACTGGTCGCGACCAACGTTGGTGACGCCGTGCATGCCTTGCGTGAAGGCGGCTGCGATCTGATGCTGGCGTTCTACGACCCGGACGCGGCGATGCAGATGGACCCGGAAATTTTCCCGTCGCTGCACCTTGGCCACACCGAAATGCTGCCGGTCTGCGCGGCGGACGCCGACGGCAAACCGCTGTTCGATCTGGAAGGCGAAGGCAGCGTACCGCTGCTGGCGTATAGCGCCGGTGCGTTTCTCGGGCGTTCGGTGAATGGTTTGTTGCGCCAGCGTCAACTGCGGTTTACCACGATCTACGAAACCGCCATGGCCGACAGCCTCAAGAGCATGGCTCTGGAAGGCCTCGGTATCGCCTGGGTGCCGCAGCTAAGCGTGCGCGCTGAACTGGCACGCGGTGAACTGGTGGTTTGCGGCGGTGCGCAATGGCATGTGCCGCTGGAGATCCGCTTGTATCGCTGCGCACTGGTACGCAAGGCCAACGTGCGGTTGTTGTGGCGCAAGCTGGAAGGTGGTGCGGCACAGGGCACGACCGGTTCCTGAAACCGATGAAAACCCAATGAGGGAGCGGGCTTGCTCGCGAAGAGGCCGGTACATTCAACATCGATGTTGATTGAACCACCGCTTTCGCGAGCAAGCCCGCTCCCACAGGAAATTCGAGGTGTATTCCATTGACCTTCAAGTCAATAAAATCGGGGCTTTGCGGCAGATGACAGATGGTCGCAACGGGGGCTGTTTATTGGCTTCATTGAGGTATACTGCGCGGCCTTCGGCCGGTTACGACTGGCCATAATTCGTACAATCAAGCCACGCATCCTGCGTGGCTTGTTGTTTTTTGATGCGCCTGCGGGCGCCCAGAGAGAAGAGGCACGACGATGAGTGCACTGGTTGGCGTGATCATGGGCTCCAAGTCCGATTGGTCCACCCTTAGCCACACCGCCGATATGCTGGAAAAGCTCGGCATCCCCTACGAGGTGAAAGTGGTTTCTGCCCACCGCACCCCGGACCTGCTGTTCCAGTACGCCGAAGAGGCCGAGGCACGAGGCATCGAGGTGATCATCGCCGGTGCTGGCGGCGCGGCCCACTTGCCAGGCATGTGTGCAGCCAAGACCCACTTGCCGGTGCTGGGCGTACCCGTTCAGTCCGCAATGCTCTCGGGCGTTGATTCGCTGCTCTCCATTGTGCAGATGCCTGCGGGCATTCCTGTTGCCACCCTGGCCATCGGCAAGGCCGGCGCGATCAACGCCGCGCTGTTGTCGGCGAGTATCCTGGGCGCCAAGCACCCACAGTTCCACGCGGTGCTGAAAACCTTCCGTGCTGAGCAGACAGACAGCGTCCTGGAAAATCCAGACCCACGCATCGCCTGAGGTTGTTGACGATGAAGATCGGTGTAATCGGTGGCGGCCAGTTGGGTCGCATGTTGGCGCTGGCGGGCACTCCGCTGGGCATGAACTTCGCTTTTCTGGACCCGGCGCCGGATGCTTGCGCAGCCGCATTGGGCGAACACCTGCGCGCCGATTACGGCGATCAGGATCACCTGCGTCAGCTGGCCGATGAAGTCGATCTGGTGACCTTCGAGTTCGAAAGCGTCCCGGCCGAGACCGTCGCGTTCCTCTCGCAATTCGTGCCGGTCTACCCGAGCGCCGAAGCCCTGCGCATCGCCCGCGATCGCTGGTTCGAGAAGAGCATGTTCAAGGACCTGGGGATTCCTACCCCGGCGTTCGCTGACATCCAGTCCCAGGCCGATCTGGACGCCGCCGTGGCTTCCATCGGTCTGCCGGCGGTGCTGAAGACCCGTACCCTGGGTTACGACGGCAAGGGTCAGAAAGTCCTGCGCACCCCTCAAGATGTGGTCGGCACCTTCGCCGAGCTGGGCAGCGTGGCCTGCCTGCTGGAAGGCTTCGTGCCATTCACCGGTGAAGTCTCGCTGATTGCCGTGCGTGCCCGCGACGGTGAAACCCGCTTCTATCCGCTGGTGCACAACACCCACGACAGCGGCATCCTCAAGCTGTCCGTGGCCAGCACCGATCACCCGTTGCAAGCCCTGGCCGAAGATTACTCCAGCCGTGTGCTCAAGCAGCTGGATTACGTCGGCGTGATGGCGTTCGAATTCTTCGAAGTCGACGGTGGGCTCAAGGCCAACGAAATCGCCCCGCGCGTGCACAACTCCGGGCACTGGACCACCGAGGGCACCGAGTGCAGCCAATTCGAAAACCACCTGCGGGCCGTTGCCGGTCTGCCGCTGGGTTCGACCGCCAAGGTCGGCGAAAGCGCGATGCTCAACTTCATCGGTAAAGTGCCGGACGCCGAGAAAGTCCTGGCCATCGCCGATTGCCATTTGCATCACTACGGCAAGGCGTTCAAGGTCGGCCGCAAGGTCGGGCACGCCAACCTGCGTTGTGCAGACCGCGAGACGCTGGCTGCGCAGATCCTCAAGGTCGAAGCGCTCATCGCCGAATAGTTTCATGTGGCAGCGGCGGAACCATTCAGGGACCGCCGTTCTCTCATGGCAGGATGCCAAAGTCTGGCTAGGCTATAGCCAATCAATCAGAGGGAAATGCCATGGGAATTATCGGAACCATCTTTATCGGCTTGATCGTCGGCCTGCTGGCGCGGTTCCTGAAACCGGGCGATGACAGCATGGGCTGGATCATGACAATCCTGCTCGGTATCGGCGGTTCGCTGGCGGCCACTTACGGCGGTCAAGCCCTGGGTATCTATCAGGCCGGCCAGGGCGCAGGCTTCATCGGTGCGCTGGTGGGTGCCATTGTGTTGCTGGTGATCTACGGGCTGGTCAAAAAGAACTGATCCAGGCGACAAAGCCCTCTCCGCCAAACCGGTCGGGAGGGCTAGAATGCTCGGCGTTTCCTGTTCTTCCCTTTACCGAGCACCTTCATGCGCCGTCTTTTGTTGACTCTTGTTTTATTGGGTTCTGGCCTTGCCCATGCCGGCGAACTGCCGGAAACCGACTGGCTCGAATTGATGCCCAAGTCGGACCAGAAAGCCCTCGAGGCCATGCCCGAAATCGACCACAACTCCCCCGAAGCCAATGGCACTTTCACCGACAAGGGTGGGATGAAGCAGGCCAAAGGCTTGCCGGCGGTGATGTACTCGACCAAGACCGTTGCGTCGATGAACGACAAGAGCATCCGCATTGGCGGTTACCCGGTGCCTCTGGAGTCCGACGCCCAAGGCCGCAGTACGTTGTTCTTCCTGGTGCCGTACCCGGGCGCCTGCATTCACGTACCGCCACCACCGCCCAACCAACTGGTGCTGGTGCGCTATCCAAAGGGTCTGAAGCTGAACGATATCTACACGCCGCTGTGGGTCACCGGCACGCTGAAAATCGAGAAGGTCAGCAATGACCTGGCCGATGCGGCGTATGCGCTGGATGCGCAGAAGGTGCGGGTGGTGAAAGAGTCGGATTTGTAAGGACAGCACCAAACCAATGTGGGAGCGAGCTTGCTCGCGATGAGGCCATAACAT
>NZ_AKJL01000082.1 GCF_000282355.1 Pseudomonas sp. GM49 | reverse complement strand
CCAGCCGCAGCGGTGACATTGTGTGCCGGGGTGTGGCTGGTGGGGTCGCCACCTATCTCTGAATCCTTGAGTCTACAAGGATTTGTCAGTACAAAAATCTCGAAGTGTGACAGCGTTCAGGTACGCCGAAGTGGTGCACCATACGAGACGCGCAAGCTTTACGTTTGCACTCTTCAAAACCTTGCTGCGCTCTCCAGTTTCCTTGCTGTGGTATCTCTGCGCACCTTCTCGCTGCAATGTCCTGCTGATTTTTTTGGCTTAACGGAGTCATCGCCATAGGCAAATCGAATAGCTGGGCATGTTGTTATGAGGATTCGATATTTGCGCAGATAGCTATTTGGTCCTATTGGTTATTATGGATAGATGCTTAATTCTATCAAGTTGTAAGGGATAATAGTTCCAAGGCATCAAGGCAGACGTGCGTTTTGCCAGAAGTCGTGAGAATGTCGGAGTTTTGTCTTGTCGCAGAGTCAGGCGGGAACGGATTTCAGTCTTGCTATCAGAGTATTTTCAAGATGGAGACTTGAAGTCTGATTTTTGGCTAGGCTGTGATGATCAGTGATGACGCAATCACGGTGTCGACAATGTCAGTGGGCAAGGGGGGGGCAAATCAAGGCGCCTCAAAACGGATTTTGGTTACTTTTCGGACAGGAGTTTCTGGCATGAGTTCATTGTCTGCAGTGCTGCAGTCGAGATGGGTCGGATTTTATAGCGGAGTTATCCTGGCGGGGGTGTGGAGTGTTTTTGCTTATGTTCATTTGGTCCGATTTCTAGAAACGCAACAACTGACGATGCTTTTGTTCTGTCTCTCCGAGACGCTGACAGCAGTTTTGTACATTTTTCGAAGCGAGCCAAAGACGGTTTCGCTCATTCCGCTCGACTGGTTGATGGCGGCAGGTGGGACTTTTACCCCATTGTTTTTCCGGCCGGAGACTTGGGGGGTACTCCCGTGGGCAAGTTTTCTGATAGTTGTGGGAACGATCATTCAGGTGCTGGGTATACTTTCTCTAAACCGCAGCTTTGCGCTCGTTGCCGCAAAGCGGGTTATCAAGACTGCGTGGATGTATCGCGTGGTGCGTCATCCAATCTATGCTAGTTATTGTCTGACATTTACGGGCTATGTATTGGCAAATACATCACTGGCTAATATAGCTATCTATGTGGGAACTATCGGTTTTCTGGTCGCGCGAATATTTCGAGAAGAGGCGCATCTTTCTCTTGATCCATCATATCGAGAGTATATGCAGGGTGTTCGTTATCGGCTTGTTCCATTCTTGTTTTAGTTTTCGGGTGTTGGCTGGCGCCCTTACATGGTCGTCAGGTCAGGAGCAGCCGCAGCGGTGACATTGTGTGCCGGGGTGTGGCTGGCAGGGTTGCCACCTTAACGCCACGCGAGTGTTCTCTCGCGTTATCTTTCTGAAAAAACTTTCACTAGCTGCCAGGAACTTGTCCGGGGCGGTTTTTTGTCGTTTCCGATTTATCCACAGCCGCCGGCTCGCCACCGGTATACAACCGAACAATCTTATCGATCTCCCCGGACATCTTCATCCGCATCAGGGTGTGCAGAATGCGCTGCACCGGCACTTGCGGGTCGTTGCGCACGTAGCAGCCGACATTCTGCTCCTGCAGCACTGCCACGCTGCGCAGCTGTTGCTCCGGTAGCAGGCGCTGATTGAACCAGTCCAGGCTCCATTGATTGCTGACGGCATAGCGGTTGCGGCCGGCGAGGAGCTTTTCCAGCACCAGTTCCTGATTGCGTGCGTCGTCGCGATGCAGTTGATCGGTGTCGAACAGCGGTTGCAGGGTCGGGTAGCTGTAGCCCAGCACGGTGCCGATGGACTGTTGTGGCAACTCCGCCGGATTCACTGCAGCGGGGCGCGAATTCGGGGTGATCAACAGGTCGGGCTGGGTAAAGAGCGGGATGCTCCAGAGGTAGTCGCCGGACTGACGGGGCAGCCACGATTGCGCGGCATAACAGCGGATATCGACCTCGCCTTGTTCCATGGCGTTTTCCACCCGCCCGCGGGGCAGCACATGGAATTCGACCGGTACGCCGACCTGAGTCGCGAGGCTGACCATCACGTCATACAGAATGCCTTGGGTCGGTTTGCCCCGTTCAAGCTGCACCATGGGCATGGTCCAGCTGTCGGATATCACGAAGCGCAGCGGTGCTTGCGCGGCCACGCCGTCCAGGCTGATCAACAGCAATGCCCCCATGGCCAGCCGCATAAACACTCCATTAAATGCCTGCGATGTGCAGCTTAGCCAGAATACACGAGCGCACCGGATGCAATTTATGCCTTGCTCCGCTAGCATTAGCCGCTTCTGCTTCCTTCGCTGCGACGGTTTTCGATGAGTTATCAGGTTCTTGCACGTAAATGGCGTCCGCGCTCGTTCCGCGAAATGGTCGGCCAGACCCATGTGCTCAAGGCTCTGATCAATGCCTTGGACAGCCAGCGGCTGCACCACGCCTACCTCTTCACCGGTACCCGTGGGGTCGGCAAGACCACCATCGCGCGGATCATAGCCAAATGCCTGAACTGTGAAAAAGGTATCACTTCGACCCCCTGTGGCGAGTGTTCGGTGTGTCGCGAAATCGACGAAGGCCGCTTTGTCGACCTGATCGAGATCGACGCCGCGAGCCGCACCAAGGTCGAAGACACTCGCGAGTTGCTCGACAATGTGCAGTACGCCCCGAGCCGTGGGCGCTTCAAGGTCTACCTGATCGACGAAGTGCACATGCTCTCCAGCCATTCCTTCAACGCGCTGCTCAAAACCCTCGAAGAACCGCCACCCTACGTCAAGTTCATCCTGGCGACCACTGACCCGCAGAAACTTCCGGCAACGATTCTGTCGCGGTGCCTGCAGTTCTCCCTGAAGAACATGACGCCCGAGCGTGTCGTCGAGCACTTGACCCACGTGCTGGGTGTCGAGAACGTGCCGTTCGAGGACGATGCGCTGTGGCTGCTGGGCCGCGCCGCCGACGGGTCGATGCGGGATGCCATGAGCCTGACCGACCAGGCGATTGCCTTCGGTGAAGGCAAGGTCATGGCCGCCGACGTGCGGGCGATGCTCGGGACCCTCGATCACGGGCAGGTCTACGATGTCCTGCATGCGCTGATCGAAGGCGATGCCAGGGCGTTGCTCGAAGCCGTCCGCCACCTGGCCGAACAAGGTCCGGACTGGAACGGCGTGCTCTCGGAAATTCTCAATGTGCTGCACCGTGTTGCCATCGCCCAGGCCTTGCCAGAGGGTGTCGATAACGGTCACGGCGACCGTGATCGCGTGCTGGCACTGGCCCGGGCCTTGCCGGCCGAAGACGTGCAGTTCTACTACCAGATGGGCCTGATCGGCCGCCGCGACTTGCCGCTGGCGCCGGATCCCCGGGGCGGTTTTGAAATGGTGTTGCTGCGGATGCTGGCGTTCCGGCCCGCAGACACCGCGGATGCCCCAAGGCAACCGCTAAAGCCAGTGGGGATCAGCCAGGCCACAGTTGATTCCGCAAACTCAGTGGCTGCCGCGCCGGTTGTTGCGCCGGTAGTCGCTGCGGCCGTTGCACCGATGGCGGCTGCGCCAGTGGCGGCACCTGCACCTGCACCGGTAGCGCCGGTCGTTGTGCCAGAGCCTGCGCCTGTGGTTGAGGCGGTCGTGGTCGAAGAGGTTGTCGACCTGCCGTGGAATGACCCGGTCGAGCCGGCGCCCGTTCAGCAACCGGCGGTGGAGCCGGTGCTGGAAACCGCCAGCGAACAACCCGATTTACCGCCGATGCCGTTGCCGACGCCGGACAGCGTGGTGCCGGACGCCCCGGAATGGGCTGCCGCGCCGATCCCTGAACCTTCGGTGGCCGACGTCGATGCCGCGATGCCGGGCATGGACCTGGATGACGAGCCGCCGCTGGACGAGGATTACATCGAGCCGGACATGGATTCGGCCTACAGTTACCTCGACGAGTTGGCCAGCGAACATGCCGCCGAGCCTGCTCCGGAGCCAGAGCCTGAGCCCGCGGCAATGCCGGCCACCGGTCTGGCCCTGCAATGGCTGGAGTTGTTCCCGAAATTGCCGATCTCTGGCATGACCGGCAGCATCGCCGCCAACTGCACGCTGATCGCGGTGGATGGCGACAATTGGCTGATGCACCTGGACCCGGCCCACAGTGCCTTGTTCAACGCCACTCAACAGCGTCGCCTCAACGATGCGCTGAACCAGTATCACCAGCGCACGCTGACCCTGAGCATCGAGCTGATCAAGCCCGAGCAGGAAACCCCGGCACAAGCGGCTTCGCGCCGCCGCGCCAACCGTCAGCGCGAGGCGGAGGAATCGATCCACGGCGATCCGTTCATCCAGCAAATGATGCAGCAGTTCGGTGCGGTGGTCCGTAACGATACTATTGAACCTGTCGACGCCCTGGTCACTCAGGGCTAATAACTGAAGGCGCTCGGCTACACTCCGCCGGGCGCTGTTTTGATCCAAGTACTTTTGAGGTGATTACCATGATGAAAGGTGGCATGGCCGGCCTGATGAAGCAGGCGCAGCAGATGCAGGAAAAAATGGCCAAGATGCAGGAAGAGCTGGCCAACGCCGAAGTCACCGGTAAGGCCGGTGGCGATATGGTCACCGTGGTGATGACCGGTCGTCATGACGTCAAGAGCGTGACCATCGACCCGAGCCTGGTCGAAGGCATGAGCGAAGACGACAAGGAAATGCTGGAAGCGGTCATTGCATCCGCGGTCAACGATGCCGTGCGCAAGATCGAAGCCAACAGCCAGGAAAAAATGGGCAGCATGACCGCCGGCATGCAACTGCCACCGGGCATGAAACTGCCATTCTGATTCGCCATCAGGCGGCAGATGAGCTACAAAAAATGCCAGGCATTGCGCTTGGCATTTTTGTTTCTGGCATTGGAAATGTGGTGTCTGAAATGCCGTCATCGCGAGCTTGCTCGCGATGAAGTCGCCCCGGTACAACTGAAAACACATCGAACGCCATACCGCCACAAAGGTCTGCTCCCTATATCACCGAACCCCATCGATCACAGGAGACGCTGCCATGTCCGACCCCATTACCCTCAATCAACGCATTGTCCTGGCTTCTCGCCCGGTCGGCGCGCCGACGCCGGAAAACTTCCGCATGGAGCGGGTAGCGTTGCCGGATCTGGCCGACGGTCAGGTGCTGCTCAAGACCGTTTTCCTGTCACTGGATCCCTACATGCGCGGACGCATGAGTGACGCACCTTCCTACGCCGCACCGGTGGAAATCGGCGAAGTCATGACCGGGGGCGCTGTCAGCCGGGTCGAGCGTTCCCTTAATCCAAAGTTTCAGGAAGGTGACCTGGTGGTCGGTGCCACCGGTTGGCAAAGCCACAGCATCAATGACGGGCGCAGCATCATCCCGGTGCCGTCGGGGTTGCCAAGTGCGTCGATGGCCCTCGGGGTGCTGGGCATGCCAGGCATGACCGCGTACATGGGGCTGATGGATATCGGCCAACCCAAGGCTGGCGAAACCCTGGTGGTTGCAGCGGCGTCCGGCGCGGTGGGTTCGGTAGTCGGCCAGGTGGCGAAGATCAAGGGCTTGCGCGTGGTCGGCGTGGCCGGCGGTGCGAGCAAGTGCCGTTATGTCGTCGAAGAGCTGGGCTTCGATGCCTGCATCGACCACAGGAGCCCGGACTTTGCTGATGAGCTGGCGCAGGCCTGTCCCAAGGGCATCGACATTTATTATGAAAACGTTGGTGGCAAGGTGTTCGACGCCGTGGTGCCGTTGCTCAACCCCAAGGCGCGGGTTCCACTGTGCGGCCTGATTGCCTCCTATAACGCCCATGAAGCGCCGAGCGGGCCGGATCGTCTGCCACTGTTGCAACGCACCCTGTTGACCAAGCGGGTGCGCATTCAGGGCTTTATCGTGTTCGATGACTATGGTGATCGCCAGCCGGAGTTCCTCAGTGCCATGGCGCCCTGGGTACGCGACGGCAAGGTGAAGTTCCGCGAGGACGTGGTCGATGGCCTGGAGCAGGCGCCCGATGCGTTCATCGGCCTGCTGGAGGGACGCAACTTCGGCAAATTGGTGGTTCGGGTTTCCCGGGACTGAGTAATTGACGCTGCAATTTGACGCTCAACCGAGGCGCGGGTATAAACCGCGTCTCGTTGTTTTGTCGGACTTTTCCACCATGAGCTTCAGCCCTTTGATTCGCCAACTGATCGACGCCCTGCGAATTTTGCCCGGCGTGGGTCAGAAAACCGCCCAGCGCATGGCGTTGCAGTTGCTTGAGCGTGACCGCAGCGGCGGCTCACGACTGGCACTGGCCCTGAGTCAGGCGATGGAAGGGGTCGGCCACTGCCGTTTGTGCCGTACGCTGACTGAGGATGATCTTTGCCCGCAATGCGCCGATACCCGTCGCGACGACACCTTGCTCTGCGTGGTGGAAGGTCCGATGGACGTCTATGCGGTGGAGCAGACCGGTTTCCGCGGTCGCTATTTCGTGCTCAAGGGGCATCTGTCGCCGCTCGACGGTTTGGGCCCGGAAGCCATCGGCATTCCGCAATTGATGGCGCGAATCGAAGAGGCGGGTACCTTCACCGAAGTCATCCTGGCCACCAACCCGACCGTGGAAGGTGAGGCCACCGCACACTACATCGCCCAGTTGCTCAGCAACAAAGGCCTGATCGCCTCGCGCATCGCCCACGGCGTACCGCTCGGTGGTGAGCTGGAACTGGTGGATGGCGGGACGCTGGCGCATTCATTTGCCGGGCGTAAGCCTATTTCGCTCTGAGTTCATGTGGCGTCCATGCTGACGCCATCGTCGGATCGCCGCCCGGAGCAAGCTCGCTCCCACATTGGTTTTATGTACGCCGCACTACCCTGTGGGAGCGAGCTTGCTCGCGATGCAGGCGACGCGGTCCGTCTGAATGACACAATCCTGTTGAAAACCAAGCAAGCGCTCGGTTAACTTCACTGACCCCTTCAGTGGAGCTCGCCGATGTCTGCCTTTCAGGAATACTTCGACCCCAGCCACCAATTGGTCCGTGACAGCGTCAGACGTTTCGTCGAACGCGAGATTCTTCCTGATATCGAGCTGTGGGAAGAAGCCGAAAGCTTTCCTCGCGAGCTCTACCTCAAGGCCGGCGCAGCAGGGATTCTCGGCATTGGGTACCCGGAGGCTTACGGGGGCAGCCATGAAGGGGATCTGTTCGCCAAGGTTGCCGCCAGTGAAGAGTTGATGCGCTGCGGCTCAGGCGGGCTGGTTGCCGGTCTGGGCTCGCTGGATATCGGCTTGCCGCCCATTCTCAAGTGGGCCCGGCCCGAAGTGCGAGATCGGGTGCTGCCCCAGGTGCTGTCGGGAGAGAAGATCAGCGCCCTGGCCATCACCGAGCCTGGCGGTGGATCTGACGTCGCCAACCTGCAAACCCGCGCAGTGCGCGATGGCGATTTCTATCGGGTCAGTGGCAGCAAGACCTTTATTACCAGCGGCGTGCGCGCGGATTTCTATACCGTCGCAGTGCGAACCGGCGAACCGGGTTTCGCGGGCATCAGCCTGTTGTTGATCGAGAAGGGCACGCCCGGTTTCACCGTAGGACGGCAGCTGAAGAAAATGGGTTGGTGGGCGTCAGACACGGCTGAACTGTTCTTCGATGATTGCCGGGTGCCCGCAGGAAATCTGATCGGCACCGAGAACATGGGCTTTGCCTGCATCATGGGCAATTTCCAGAGCGAACGCCTGGCCTTGGCATTGATGGCCAACATGACCGCGCAACTTGCACTGGAGGAGAGCCTGAAGTGGGCGCGCCAGCGCGAAGCCTTTGGCAAGCCGATCGGCAAGTTTCAGGTGATCAGGCATCGCCTCGCCGAGATGGCGACTGCGCTGGAAGTGTCCCGGGAGTTCACTTACCGCCAGGCCGCGAAAATTGCGGCGGGGCAGAGCGTGATCAAGGAAATTTCCATGGCCAAGAACTTTGCGACGGATACGGCTGACCGGATCGTCAACGATGCGGTGCAGATATTGGGTGGGCTGGGTTACATGCGCGAAAGTCTGGTGGAGCGGCTGTACCGCGACAACCGGATTCTGTCGATTGGTGGCGGGACGCGGGAAGTGATGAACGAGATCATCAGCAAGCAGATGGGGCTGTAATCGGCGGTGTGGCGGCTGACGCCATCGCGAGCAAGCTCGCTCCCACAGGGGATCATGGGTAGACACAAATTGTGTTTACTACAGAGATTCCTGTGGGAGCGAGCTTGCTCGCGATGGCGGTCTGACAGGCGCCGCTTACTTATCAGCCAACGCAAACTGCGTCAGGCAGAACGTAGGAATGCCCATGTCTTCCAGGCGTTGCGAGCCACCCAGCTCCGGCAGGTCGATGATCGCGGCCGCTTCATGCACTCGCGCGCCCATGCGGCGGATCAGGTTGGCGGCGGCAATCAGGGTGCCGCCGGTGGCGATCAGGTCATCGAACATCACCACCGAGTCACCCTCGCACAAGCTGTCGGCATGCACTTCCAGGAAGGCTTCGCCGTACTCGGTCGCATAGCCCTCGGCCAGCACGTCGGCCGGCAGTTTGCCTTGCTTGCGGAACAGCACCAGCGGCTTGTTCAACTGATAGGCCAGTACCGAACCGATCAGGAAGCCGCGGGCGTCCATGGCGCCGATATGGGTGAAGTCAGCCTCGACATAACGATGGGCGAAGCTGTCCATCACCAGGCGCAGGGCCGTGGGCGACTGGAACAGCGGGGTGATGTCGCGAAAGATCACGCCCGGTTTCGGGAAGTCGATGACAGGGCGGATAAGGGATTTGATGTCGAAGGAGTCGAAGGCCATAGTCGGAGAATCCTGGCAGGGCTGCAAACGACGAAGTATAACGGCGGCTGAACCGTTTCGCTCAGCCGCTACGGTTTGTTTCAGCTTTCCAGTGAGCCACCGGCCAGGGCGCAAAGCTGTATCGGGTCGATAATCCGGATTTCCTTGCCTTCTGCCGCGATCAGTTCGTTCTGCTGGAAGCGCGTAAAGACGCGAGACACGGTTTCCACCGCCAGGCCCAGGTAGTTGCCGATTTCGTTGCGCGACATGCTCAGGCGGAACTGATTGGCGGAAAAACCCCGGGCGCGGAAGCGTGCCGAAAGGTTGACCAGGAAGGTGGCGATGCGTTCGTCGGCGGTCTTTTTCGACAACAGCAGCATCATCTGCTGGTCATCGCGAATTTCGCGGCTCATCACGCGCATCAACTGACGGCGCAACTGCGGCAGTTGCAGGGCCAGTTCGTCGAGGCGTTCAAAGGGGATCTCACACACTGAAGTGGTTTCCAGGGCTTGCGCCGACACCGGATGCTTTTCGGTGTCCATGCCCGACAGGCCGACCAGTTCGCTGGGCAGGTGAAAGCCGGTGAGCTGTTCTTCGCCGGTGTCGCTCAGGCTGAAGGTCTTGAGGGCGCCAGAACGGACTGCGTAAACAGAATCGAAGGTATCGCCCTGGCGGAACAGAAATTCGCCTTTTTTCAGCGGCCGGCCACGTTTGACGATTTCGTCCAGCGCATCCATGTCTTCCAGATTCAACGAAAGTGGCAGGCAAAGAGGGGCCAGGCTGCAATCCTTGCAATGGGCTTGATTATGAGCGCGCAGTTTTACTGGCTCGGACATTTCTTCAATCCTTGTGGGAAAACACACATAAGATGTAAGGGTAACTCACCCAAGGAGATTGAGGCCAGTCCGTGGCGCTTTGTCGCAGTGGCCTAGATCACCCGGGAAAAGCGCTGGCGGCTGTGTTGTTCCAGATACGCGTCGAAGACCATGCACACCGAGCGTACCAACAAACGCCCGGCGGGCAGGATAGTGATCCGTTCGCGGTCGAGCTCGATCAGCCCGTCTTTGGCCATGTCTTGCAGTTGGGGCCAGAGTTCGCCGAAATAGCCCTGAAAATCGATGTTGAAAACCTGTTCGATGTCGGAAAATTCCAGGCTGAAGGTGCAGATCAATTGCTGAATGACCGCGCGCCGCAGGCGGTCGTCGGCATTGCACAGCAGGCCGCGACTGGTGGCCAGCTGCGACGCTGCGAGCGCGTTCTGATACTGGTTCAAGTCGCTGCTGTTCTGGCAGTAGAGGTCGCCGATCTGGCTGATCGCCGAGACGCCGAGGCCGATCAGATCGCAATGACCGTGGGTGGTGTAGCCCTGGAAGTTGCGTTGCAGGGTCGACTCTTCCTGGGCAATCGCCAGCTCATCGTCGGGCAGGGCGAAGTGGTCCATGCCGATGTAGCGGTAGCCGGCGTTGATCAGTTGCTCAATGGTGCGGTGCAGCATTTCCAGCTTCTGAGCGGGTGTCGGCAGTTCATTGCTGTTGATGCGCCGCTGCGGCATGAAGCGTTCCGGCAAGTGGGCGTAGTTGAACACCGATAACCTGTCCGGTTGCAGGTGGATGACCTCTTCGACGGTGCGGGCGAAATTTTCCGGCGTCTGTTTCGGCAGGCCGTAGATCAGGTCGATATTGATCGAGCGAAACTGCAAGGTGCGGGCGGCGTCGATCACCGCGCGAGTTTCTTCCAGGCTTTGCAGGCGATTGACCGCTCGCTGGACCGCCGGGTCAAGGTCTTGCAGGCCGATGCTGACCCGATTGAAACCCAGTTCGCGCAGCAGGCCCATGGTCGACCAGTCGGCCTCGCGCGGGTCTATCTCGATGCCGTAGTCGCCGGAGTCGTCGTCCAGCAAATTGAAGTGTTTGCGCAAATGCGCCATCAATTGGCGCAGCTCGTCGTGGCTGAGAAAGGTCGGCGTGCCGCCACCGAAGTGCAGTTGCTCGACTTTCTGCGTGGGGTCGAGGTGGCAGGCGATCAACTGGATTTCCTGTTCCAGGCGCTGCAAATAAGGCAGCGCCCGGCCGCGATCCTTGGTGATGACCTTGTTGCAGGCGCAGTAATAGCAAATGTTCGCGCAGAACGGCACGTGCACGTACAGCGACAACGGGCGTTGAGTCTTGCGGCTGTCGCGCAGGGCATGGAACAGGTCAAAGGTGCCGACCTGGCTGTTGAATTGCACGGCAGTCGGGTACGAGGTGTAGCGTGGTCCCGCCAGGTCATAACGGCGGATCAGATCGGTGTCCCAACGAATGGCGTCGAGCATCATGCGGGCATTCCCCGGATAGGCTGGCAGTGTCAGCCACTTTATGCGAGGGCGGGTCGGGGGATCTTGATTTGCATCAAGTGGGCGTTTGAAGCTCATTTGTGGCGAGGGGGCTTGCCCCC